>DMST01000147.1:1459-1671 GCA_003454975.1 Cytophagales bacterium
GCCCGGCCCCTTGCAGGCCGTGTACTACGCTACTAAGCACTACGTAACGGCCTTCAGCAACGGCATTGCCGAAGAGCTGTACGATACCAACGTATCGGTGACCGCCCTCCTACCCGGCGCTACGGAAACAGAATTTGCCACTACCTCCGGCATGGACAAAACCAAACTTTTTGAAAAAGCATTTTCTGCTCGCGGCGTAGCAGAAGACGGCT
>DMST01000147.1:1734-7017 GCA_003454975.1 Cytophagales bacterium
GTATCCGGCCTGAGTGGATCGCAGAAAATGATGATGGGCATGCTGCCCTTTATGCCCAAAAAGCGGCTCATGAAGATGGTACGCCAGATGCAAGAGGTAACCAACTAAGTCTGCCAACGGAAATGCCTCCTAGGAAGTGGGCAGTCCGCTGCCAGATGGCTACTTTTTGCTACGGCGTTCCCTCGACGGAACCTTACCAGTGACATGGAGCCTATCCCAGAGAGGAAAGTGGCCAATAACAAGTTGGTTAGCCTTAACAACCGAGTTTTCTCTCTCCGCATGAAATGACCGAGCCGCGTAGGTCGGGCCGCGTAGGTCAGGCCGCTCTGGCGCATAGGAGTGAGTGAAAGGTCATCTCAGTGGGCTGCACAGGCTCTGTGGAGTTGGCCCCCAAGTCATAAGGCTTGGGATGACAGGGGAAGCGGAGTCCCTTATAGTATCATACTGAGTCTTTTGACTTGAACCAGTAGATGACGAGCGCGGCCGCCCTTCCCCTACCCTACGGTAAGCAAATCATCCACCCAAAACCCATAGCCCAACTAATCATTAACAACTAAAACACAGGTTTCGCCACCATCTTCAGCGGTTCTTTAAAGCCCAGAGTTGCCCCAAAGTTGATCTCGTAGTTGCCGTTTTCCGGCAGGCTAAAGTCGAAGTGCTGCAGCAGGGTAGCCAAGACCACCGTGGCCTCGGTAAGGGCAAATTGGTCGCCAATACACCGACGGGGCCCCAGCAGGAAAGGAGAATAATATGGAGATACCGGTTTGCCCGGCTCAAAGCGGCCGGGATCGAATGCTTCCGGATTCTCCCATAGCTCGGGCTTGCGATGCACCCAGTAAGAGGAAAACCAGATACGCGCCTTTTTAGGAATCTTCACCCCGGCCAAAGTAGCCTCTTCCCCCAAACGGCGTACGTTCATCCAGGCCGGTGGATACAACCGGAGCGTTTCGTTAAGCACCTGCTTCAGGATGGGCAGCTGCTTGAAATCTTCGAAGCTAATGGCTCGCTTGCCTAATACAGACCTAACCTCGTCCTTTAATTTTTGACCCCATTCGGGGTTCCTGGCCAGCTCGTACAGCACAAAGGCCATGGTATTGCTCGTAGTTTCGGTACCCGCCACAAACATCACCTTTACCTGATCAATGATATTGTCCGCATCCAGCTTGGGCGATCCGTCCTCGTTGTCTGCCAGCAACATCGAGATCAGGCTACCGTCCTCTGGCTTATTCCGTTTCGAGTCAATAGTCCGCTGGGTGATTTCCTTTATCTGTCTGTAGTACCGGTGCACCTTGCGGTTGGTAGCCGTAGGAAACCATAAGGGAGGGTACAAGGGGTTGGCCGCAATGGTAGTGTATTGAAACAAAAACCGCATTCCCTCTAACACCACGGCCAGTTCATCGTCATCATTGTCGGTCCCAAACAAACTGTCGCGCACCACCCGGATGGCAATGTCGTACATGGCATCGCCCAGCTCAAAGGGGGTGCCTGGCGATTGCTGATGGTGCTCTTGCATCAGCGTAACGTAGTTATCGGCATGCGTGTACATGGCATCCATATACCCCTGAATGGACTTCCGGTGAAAAGCCGGGGCCAGTACCCTGCGTTGGTGCTTCCATTCGTCACCTTCGGAAAAAATGACCCCATTCCCAATGGCGTAAACCGCGGCCTTATTGGCGTTTTTTTGTGCCACCTTCCAGTTCTTCATCAGTTCATCTACTAAGTCTTGATCCTTGAGGTAGTACATGTGTTCCGGTCCCAAACGAAACTTGGTGATGGGTTCTTCGAAAGCTTCCATTTCCTTGAGGAAGTTGACCGGACTTTTAATAAATCTGCCTACTACGCCCAACACGTTATCGTTGGGAAATATGGCAAGGTTGGAGGAGGAGGACATGTGGGTGAATGATGAGAGGTTTAAACTTTTTTATTCTAAATAGTATTGCGATGGGTAGTTGAAAATAAGAATTTGTATTCGGATGGGGCACTATACTCAGAAGGTATTTTGATGGAGTTTTGGAAGTAAAGGGGCCTAGCTGGAGTTTTTGTCGTTTCGAAAAGTCTACCAAAAAAGGACGAATGAATTCATCCGTCCTTCCGTAATTAAGCTGGTTATGAATCAACCTAGCTGGGTCTAGAAACCGTAGGCTGCTTTTCTTAGGTCTCTCCGGTTATTGATGGGGTTGGGTGGATTCAAATAGCCGTTTAAGAATTTGTAGATTTTCACCCGAATCTCTTGTGCCACTTTAGTATCCAGCCGATCGAAAGCGTGCCCACCTTGGATATCCTCGTAAATTTCGTATTCGAACTCTTTTTCCTCAGCCTTCAGGGTTTTGATGAGATGCTCCACCTCAAACACATTCACATCCTCATCATTGGTATTGGTATGGATCAGCAAGGGCGTCTCTAGCTTGTGTGCCTGCCAGGCGGGCGAGCGCTTGCGGTACTCCTCCACATTCTGGTAGGCCGTTTGACCAATGTGAAAGTCTGCCGAATACAAATCGCGGTAACCTTGGGTTTTGTAGCCCATCCGGGCAATGAGGTCACTTACGGGCACGCCAGCGTAAGCCACCTTATAGTCGTTGGGGTGCTCAAAGATGTTCATCAGGGTGATCAATCCTCCGTGGCTCCAGCCCAAAATACCAATGCGGTTTTTGTCCACAAGATCGTAGTTCTCCACCATGTAGTTGCGGGCACTGTACACGTCCTCTACCTCTAAGCCGCCGTAGTCAATAGACTCATAAAACCGACGGCCGTAGCCCGTGCTGCCTCGGTATTCGGGGGCTACCACCACGTAGCCCTGGGCCATCAATTCCCGGATGATGTGGGTATAGTAGGTGTTGAAATCGGAATGCACGCCCCCGTGCGGAAACACCAGCAAGGGGTACTTCTTGGAAGGATCGATGCCGCGGGGAATGAAGATGTAACTCTGGAACTTGAGCGGATTGCCGTAGCCCTGTCGGTTTTTGTTGCGCTCCACGCGGTCCGGTAGTGGTGGACCCGTCATGTACACTTTATCGATGTAGGCCACGTCCCCTACCCGATCGTGCCATAGCAGGTCGTCAATGTTCTTTTCCAGCACATCAAAGTTGTGCCGCAAGCGACTCACCTGCTGGCGCAGCGCTTTAATTTCTTCAAGCAGTTCATCCTCCTGTGCGTATAGCGGTGCCAGCACCAACAGGCCCATACCCAATAGTAATAGTCTTTTCATACCGTGGTTTTTGGTTGTCTTGATAGGAAAGTACCATTCTCTGGTTGCCCTCAAAATCAATTCTTGATGATTGGCTCATAGTATAGTTATGAGTTATTAATTATTAGTTGTGAGTTGTTGATCCATTTAAAATTCAACAATAAAAATTTATCATTGCCCCTATGTGGAACTGGAAAACCTGGCAAGGCAAACGCTATCTTACCTGTGGGTTACTAACGCGGCCGCACGGCTTCTTTACTTCAGCATTCTATCCCATTTCTCATCAGGACCTCGTATCTGCACTATCCGAAACCGCAGAGGGCATTCGGGGCAAGCAGGTGCACGGCAACACGGTTCTCACACCAACCCAAGCCCAAAAGGCACCCCAAAATGAGGAAGGCTATGCTTTTACCGACGGCCTGCTGAGCGATGCCGCTGATCAGGGTCTATTTGTACTCTCGGCCGATTGTACGCCTGCCTTGCTCGAAGATGTCAGCACCGGTCAGGTAGCGGCCGTGCATGCCGGGTGGCAAGGCACGGCCTTGGGCGTTGTGAAGAAAGCCGCCCAGCGGATGCTGGATACTGGATCTCGCACTACCGACCTGCGGGTAGCTCTGGGGCCCGCCATCGCGGGCGAGGTGTATCAGGTAGGCGAAGACGTAGCCCTGGAGGTAGCCCAGAGCCTCTACCCTATCGATAGCATACCTTCCGACGAGGAAGTAATCCAGCAAGGCCTTTCCGCGAAACGCCCCTACCTCCTCCCCGACCCTACTCCCGGTCGCCTCCGCCTGGATGTCCGTCGCGTCAACGAGATCCAACTGCTGCAGCTAGGCCTCCAGCCTGAGCAGATCGCCATCGCCCCCCACGACACCTATCAGGAGCCTGACACCTTTTTCAGCTACCGCCGCACGGGGGAAAAGAAGAACCAATGGTCGGGGATCGTTTCTTAATATTTTCCGTAGTTAAAGACAGGCTATCGTATGAATGTCTCCCAATCCCTATCGCGTTCACTCTTAAGTTTCGGGCTGATTCTTTTGTTCTCTCAGTTGAGCCCAGCCCTCCAGGTGCAGCACGCTATTACCTCCATCACCCTACCCGAAACCATAGTAGCGGAAAGGCCTACAGAACTGCAGGTCACCTTCAACAAACCGAGCCCTTGCTATGAATTTGTAAACTTCGAGCATACCTGGGAAGGCGACACCCTTCTATTATCTGTGGCATTAAAACGCAATGAGGGCATGTGTATGCAGGTGATCACTCCAGAGACACAGACCCTGACTTTGACCTTCTCGAAACCGGGAACTTATCGTTTGCAATACATGGGAGAGGAAGAAACTGAGTTTTTGTCCGTACAGGTGGTGGAAGACTAGACTTTTCTAACCACTACTGGGTTGACAATTGCTTTGCTCGCATTAAGCATGTGCGAAGGATGGGCTTTCATCCCTTCCATAATCGTGAACTCAAGAGGACTTTTCTTAGCCGCCAGTATCGAAAACCTGAAGGCTTTCTCGGGTTTCAGTTCCAATCCGTGGAGGCTTGAAACAGCCTTGTCGAGACACAGCCAACAAAAAAGCCCGACGGAAAACCATCGGGCTCACTAGTTGCGTTAGAGAGAGGAGAGTGACTCAGCTGTCTATACTTCCCGTTACTCGCTTCATGAAACCATTAAGTGCCTCGCGCTGACTTTGGCCCTCGTCCATGGCCTTCTGCACTTCCAGAGCTCCGTAGAGGTTGGAAAGCAGCTCCCCGATGACATCCAGTTCTTCGTCCTTGAGAGAAGGCACCTCCGCCAGAGACTCCAGGGTTTCTATGGTTTCTTCTACAAAGTCCGCATCGTTGGCACCAATAAATTCAGTCAGGTGCTTAATTATGGGTAGTCTCATTAACGAACTCCTTTAGTACCTCGAACCGATTGGTTTGTACCTGATGGGTCAGTTCCCCTTTGGTAAAGCTAGCAAAGGTGGGCAAGTTGTCTACGTTGGCCAGTTGCCGTGAGTTGGGAAACTTCTCAGCATCCACGATCAGGAAATTAACCCCAGGCATTTCTGCGGCCAGTTTCTTCATCTTAGGCTTCATGATCCGGCAGTTGCCACACCAGC
>DMST01000147.1:7036-16562 GCA_003454975.1 Cytophagales bacterium
CCAGCCCGCAGAGTACTGCACAATCGTCTTTTCTGCCCCCGCTAGCAGCTCGGGCAGGTTATCTTCGGTAAGCTCGGTAACCATGATTAGTTCACGTTGGTCTTCAAGTACTCAGCAATACCCTCGCGTGTAGCCGACATCGCCTCTTTGCCTTCTTCCCAGTTGGCAGGGCAAACTTCACCTTTTTCTTGTACGTGAGCGTAGGCGTCAATCAGACGCAAGTATTCGTTTACGTTGCGGCCCAAGGGCATGTGGTTGATGCTCTCGTGGAATACGGTACCTTCTTCGTCGATCAGGTAAGTAGCGCGATACGTCACGTTATCACCTTCGATGAGGGTCAGGTCTTGCTCTTCGTCGTAGCTTACCTCCATAATATCCAAGATGCCCAAGGCATTGGCCAGATTACGGTTGCTATCGGCTACCAAATCATACGTTACCCCTTCGATACCACCATTGTCCTTTTCCGTATTCAACCAAGCAAAGTGTACTTCGGGAGTATCACACGATGCACCGATGATCAAGGTGTTCCGCTTTTCAAATTCTGGAAGCGCTGCCTGAAAAGCGTGAAGCTCGGTAGGGCAAACAAAAGTGAAATCTTTCGGGTACCAGAAAAGCAATACTTTTTGCTTTTGTTCAACTGCCTTTTTTACTACATCTATTTGAATAGTATCGCCCAGTTCATTCATGGCATTTACCATCAGACTAGGAAACTTTTTGCCTACAAACGTCATCTTCTAAAAATTTGTGTTTTACCTGGAGGCAAAGTAACGAAGCGATCGTGAGATTTCTGATATGATTTATCAATACCCTATAGCCAAGACCTATAGCATAGCCTTTGAGATGTTTTTTCGTGAATTTTTAGCGGATTCTAATTGCAATTCGGCAATCCACACCCAACAGCAAGCCTTTCCGTTGAAAATTTTTCAATTTAATTTTATCAAGAATACCACCCAAGAACATTCTTTCCCAATTCCTCCGCAAAACCATGCAATCAATAGCAATTCATCCGTGTAGACCGGCATCATTCCGCCATCCAATCAACCTACCCAATTTCTTATGACATCAATCCTGTTTCTTGCCAAAATACAAGTTGCAACATCAAAGCTAGGCAGATTAAGAATGTGCCCAACCTGTCATTTTCCATTACCTTCTAAAAATTCATGAAGCAGGGCATTGAAGGTCTCCGGGGCTTCCTTGCGAAGCAATGTAACTCTCTAAGCAGGCCTCCACGGACGGTACGGTATGGCAAAGTATCAGGCCTGCGGTTTAAAGCATAATCGATACAGCAAAAGCCCACACAATAGCATCCCTACCAAATGATCTGCCACATGAACCAAGGTGTAGCCCAAGGGCAGCTGGTACCAGTTCATAAGTGGCAGATCGCTCATTAAAGCAATGATGCTCCCTATCGCCCCACAAGTGACCAGCACTTGGAAGAAAGAGTGGTCTTTCTGCCGCTGAAGTACCCACAGGAGTATACCAGCTGTAGCCAGATTGAAGCACAAATTGAGCAAGAAAACAGCCGGATCGAACAGAGTGGTGGCACCCGGTATGTAAACCATAAACGGTATCCGTGGCCCTCTTGCCAGTTTTTTTTCCAGATTGGGCGTATCAGGACCTGGATAATGATAAATACCCTCGCTGAGGGCCAAAGCGGAATGGTGGGATGGTAGCAGGGCCTCCTCTGGCAGGGTCTGAAGACTATTTCCGTGAAACGGAAGCACCATCCAGGAGAAAGCGTTCCAGGCAAACAGTAACACGGTAGCGAGAAAAATGGGCAGGATGTTCTTTTTCATAAATAGACCGATTATGGCCTACAAACTAGGAGCCCAGTACCCCCGACCAAGCTTCAGGGAGCAAATAGAAAGCCAGTAGAGTATTTGTAGATAGGTGTGGATAAAACCCGCAATCGTGTGCCGAAGCGAGGCCGCAGCATTTGCTGCTTTGTGAGTACCTTGGGGTTGGCGAAAGCTGTGCTATTGTGAACTAAGGTGCTACGGAAGTGAACACGTTGATTAACCAAGAGACGCTCTTTACCCTATTCCCCAATGGGAAAATCAGGATTCTACCCAAGAAAACGGTCATCGCTACGCCTCACCAAAAAGTGACCTCCATTTATTGGTTGCTGGAAGGATCCATAGACCATTACGTAAGCCTGGATAAGCCCAAGAAAAATGTGCTGGTGAACAAAACGGCTGAGCCCATGACTTGCATTGGGTGGAACGGGCTGAACGCCCCCGGTCGGTTTTACCACGCCACGGTGGTGGGTTCCAAAGAGGCCGAGCTGTACGAGGTACCCATGGATCAGATAGAGCAGTATCTGGACTCCAACCCTGATTCGGCGTTCTTGCGCGATATTGGGCAGCGCATCTACTACCAGTTTGGGCAGGCGCTGTCGCGGCAAATAAAGCAGATGGAGCACGAGCACTTACCTACGGCTCCCTCTACCCTGGAACCCTACGTGATTTCGCCCGAGCCGGATACTGAGGAGATGATCACACTAATGCGTCGGTCGCCCTTTATGGAGGCCTTCGAAGACGAAGACCTGCGGGAGCTGGCCGGGCACACCGTTCGTCGGGAGTATGAACCGGGTGAGGAGATTTACCACCAACGCGAACCTACGCCTGGCTTTTACATCCTCATTCAGGGTGAGGTCACCATTGAGCGGCATCAGGAAGGAGTGCGTTTCAAACACCGCACCCTTTCCACGCCCGGCTTCGTGTTTGGCTGGTCCTGCCCCCTGGAAATGCCCGACGTCTGCAACGCCATGGCCACCCACAAGTGCTCAGTATACATGATACCCACCGAGCAGCTGCGGGCCATACTGAAGGCCAAGCCGGCTTTGGGCATCCGGTTTCACCGCAGGCTCATCTGGCTACTGGGCAACCACCTACAGGCCTCCTTTACCCGCTCGGTATACCTGTCCATCCACCACGACCAGCTTACCATTCATAACCTCATAGAGGGGCACAAGTCAAAGTTGCAGCTCTCCTCCCCTATCTATCAGGTGCCGCACCTGCTCAAAGAGTACGTAACCAAGCCCATTGCCTACGACATTCTGCATCAACTGAACCAAAAAGGGAACGCGGCTGAAAAGTTTATTGCCTCCATCAGCCTGCAACTACTGCGCCACGACGAAAAGGAACTGAAGTTTATGCAGGGCCTAAATCGAATCTATGAATCGGTGACGGAAAACGCAGAGACGGACCCTGAGGCCTTGCGTAAGGCTTGTTCAGCTTCTACACGCCAGCTCTTCGAACCCCTGGAGGTGAAGATTAGCGGTTGGGAACAGCTACCCAAAAGTGCCGGGCACATCTTCATTTACAATCACCTGCTCAACGACCCCAACTATACCTTGCCCAATGGCTTCCAGATCACCCTGGACTCCCACTTTATCAGTAGCCTGATTCTGGATGCTACGTATAATAGCCCGGGTATCCGTACCGTACGCATGAGCAAAGGGCCCGAGTATGGACACCAGGACTACTACGAGCGGCTGGGGTACATCAATGTATTTACACAGGATTCGGACAATGCACCGGCACGCCGAGAGCAGGCCAAGAAGATCTTTTATGAGCAGGCCACGGCCCACCTAAAGGCCGGCGAGAACGTGATCATCAGTCCGGAAGGCACCTCCTACGCCTCCGAAGAAAGCCCTGGCCCCTTCAAAATGGGTGCCTTCAATTTAGCCTACCAAAATCCTGAGGTGTGCATAGTGCCCATTGTGCTATTCAACTTTGACAAACGAATACCTGCCAATACCTACTATGCCCGGATTTTGGAGCCCTTGAAACTCCATGAAAAAGTAGAAAACGAAAAGCAGTTAAAACCGTTTGTTTACGAGTACCAACGCACTTTTGCGGCTGAAGTAGAGAAAATAAGGCGGCTGAGTGATGAGCAGAAAAAGTAAACAGTACGTATGAACGGAATACAGGAGCCCCCCGAGATTTGGACGGACGAGATTGGCGCGCTGCGCATTCGGGTAGAATTATTGAAGGATCAGGAAGAACTGGTAGTATTTTACGGCAGTTCTTCGTTGCGCCTGTGGGACTCCTTGGGCCAAGACATGGCCCCGCTCAACGTGCTCAATCTCGCTTTTGGTGGCTCTACCTATGCTTGGTGTTCGTACTTCTTCGAGGAAGTATTCGCTGGGGTACACCCCCGCCGGGTGGTGTTGTATAACGGTGATAACGACCTGGGCCACGGCCTATCGCCGGATGAAGTATTGTCTGACTACCAGGAGTTGGTAGGCAAAATCCAAAAGCACACTCCCGAAGCTCAGATCATTGTAATTGGAGTAAAACCCAGCCCGAGCAAAGACCACCAACTAGATGAGCTGGAGGAGGTAAACCGGGGAATCGTCCGGCACCTGGAATCCATCGGCGGCCAGTACATTGACGTATATGGCCCCATGCTGGATGCCGTGGGCAATACCCGGCCAGAGCTCTTTGAGGCCGATATGCTGCATATGAATGAGCAAGGGTATGATATCTGGCGTCACGTGATCCGGAATGAGTTGATGAGCGAATGAGTCAATTAGTTGGTGAGTTAATGTGGCAATGCGGTAATTTGATCATGTGTCGAATAGTGAAAATGAACCCTGTCGAATAACCCAACTCATAACTAATAATTCACAACTAATAACTCCTCTCCGGTAACCCTTGATAATACATTCAATATTCCACCATCAAACATCTAACCTCCAGCTTCGAACATCTGGCTTCTCAATTCTATTTCGTACCTTCCAGGCAAACGTACACCCATGCCTGAAAATCTTATCCTACTTGCCGTCCTCCTGGGTGGAGGCTTTATTTTCCTCGCCATTCTTTTCCGTTTTGTTCCCGTTCCCCTATGGATTACCGCCATCTTCTCAGGCGTGCGGATCAGTCTGGTGGAGCTTACCGTCATGCGGTTTCGGAAAGTACCCCCTAGGTTGATTGTTCGGAATATGATTCTAGCAACCAAAGCGGGGATTCCGGGGATCGATTCCAAAGTGTTGGAGGCCCACCACCTGGCCAACGGCAACCTCAACAACGTGGTGCGCGCTTTGATTGTGGCAGAAAAGGCCAACCTGAACATGAACTTCCAAGAGATGGCGGCGATTGACCTGGCGGGGCGTGATGTATTGCGCGCTATGCAGATCTCCGTAACGCCCTACATCATTGACGTGCCGGATATTGTAGGCTTGGCACGGGACGGAATTCAGGTTGAAGCTGAGGCCCTGGTTACGGTTCGGACTAACATTCACGCCTTGGTAGGTGGCGCCGGAGAAGAAACGATTGTAGCCCGTGTAGGCCAAGGCATTATCTCACAGATAGGTGCTACCAATACCTACCTAGAAGTGGTAGAAAACCCTATTGCCATCACCGAGCGAATTCTGGCGGACGGTTTAGATGCCGGTACCATGTTTGAGATTCTGTCCATTGACATTGCCGACATTGACATTGGGCAGAATATCGGGGCACAGCTAAAAATTGACCAAGCCAAGGCCGACCTGGACGTAGCAAATGCCAAGGCAGAGAAGCGCCGGGCACAAGCCGTAGCCCACGAACAGGAGATGCTGGCTGAAACGCAAAAGGCGCGAGCCAGGAAGATTGAGGCCGAAGCCGTGCTTCCTGATGCCATTTCGGGGGCCTTCCGTGTGGGGCAGCTTTTTGGTGATCCTGAGGCCACGCCTGCCTCCGAAGGAGGAGGACAAACTACGCCAGAAGGAGCTGAGGACGGAAACGATCAGCCCGCAGACTAAGATTTCGCTTTTCCGGGGCTCATGCCCTGGAACCCTGTCTTACCGGATCTCCTCCTTACCCTACTCCATGAGAGTCAATGCACTACCCAAACGAAACACCATCATTTTCTCGTTGGTAGTGGAAAGAACTTTTATGCGATCCTTTCTCCTATTCTTAGGCGCCCTGATCATTTCCACAAACGCTTGGGCACAGTCCCTCTCCACCGAAGAGCAAAAGCTCTACGATCTGATTATGGAAGAAAGGGCCTTGGAGGGCTTACCCAATATCCCTCTCTCCAAATCCCTTACAATGGTGGCCCAAACACACGCACGTGATCTGGAGAACCACCAGCCTGATGCGGGTGAGTGCAACCTGCACAGTTGGTCGGACCAAGGAGACTGGACTCCCTGCTGCTATACTCCCGACCACGCCCAAGCCCAATGCATGTGGGACAAACCCAGGGAAATAACGGACTATACCGGCAATGGATTTGAGATCTCGTATTGGAGCTCTAGAAGAGCTTCGGCCGAGGAAGCCTTGGATAGCTGGCGCGGAAGTTCGGGGCATTATGCCGTTATCATGAACCAAGGCACATGGGATGACAACCAGTGGCAAGCCATGGGTATAGGCCTGTACGGTACCTATGGGGTGGTATGGTTCGGCACAGCCAAAGATGTTGAGTAGCCCCGCCCCCTTCCCGTTTGCCCTAGGGGTAAAGTACATTTCGTCCCATTGGATCCTAGCATTTACCCGAAGGTATTCAAGGCCTAAGTGGGTTCAATTTTTAACCTAAATTTGCTAGCCATGGAAAAGGAAGACATCATCCACCAGGCCAACGAACAGCTTATCCATCAAGGAGAACTTTCGGCCATTGGGGTATTTTTCGCAGAGGATTATCAAGCCCACGCAGAGGGCAAAACGCACCAAGGTCACGCCTTCCTCACACGGTTTACTAAGCAGTTGCGAACCGCCTTGCCGGACATAAAGGTGGTAAAAGTAGAGGTGCTATCGGCTGATGAGGACAAGGTCACCTTTCACCGTACCCTACAGGGCACCCACCAAAAGACCCTACGGGGCATCCCGGCTTCGCAGAAGAAAGTGACCTGGCATGAGCTAGTCGTTAGCCGGTTTGATGGAGATAAAATAGCCGAAGAATGGCTGGTGTCCAATCTGGCTGGGCAGCTGATGCTGAAGCTACCAAAGGACTCACCCGATGCGTCTGTAGAATCCATCTAGAGGCACGGTACCATCAGAACGCTAAGGCATTGATGGGTAAGGGACGTTGGGATCTGCTTAAAATGGAGAAGAGAAACCAACGTCTTACGGCTATCAACGGTCTTAGGATAAACGCACTCCCCTATGAAACTGGCCGTTCTTGCCTTCCTTTTTCCTACCATTTTCTCCTATTCTACTGCCACTCCTAGTTATTCGGATTATCACCGATCGGTGATTACCATCGAGGAATTATTGGTAGCCAAGCAGTTTCAGGAAGCTCTTGCCGGATATGAGCAACTATTGTCTACGTATGATTTTGTGTTCCTACGAGACCTGGTGGTAGCCAGCCAACTAGCCGCCTATCAGGACGAGGAGGAAACCGCCTGCGCCTGGATACGGCGGGGGATTGCCGCCGGTTGGACCTGGAAGGGCTTGAAGAAGGTGCCCGTGCTGAAGGAGAAACTATCACCCGAGAGCTGGCAAATGCTGAAGGAGGACTATGAGGCCCTCCATGCCCAGTACCAAAGTTGGGCCTATACCCCGCTTCGGGACGAGATGAAAACGCTGGTTCAAGCGGACCAGCGCAAGGCCTTCCGGGTTTTCCTCCGAATAACCGACAAAGGTCAGACCCGCGCAGCGGAAAGGATAGCGGCTCCCCAAAGTGAGCAACATGTACGGGAGATAGAGAGAATAATGAATACCCACGGGTATCCCGGTGAGCAACTGATTGGGAATAACACCTGGGGCTCTATGTTGCTGAGTCACCATAACTCCATATCCCAGGCGTATACCCTGCAGGATGAGCTGTATCCCCAACTCCGGCCCTTACTACAAGCGGCTTGGGAACGCGGTGAGCTCTCTCCCTACGAATGGGCGCTGATGGAGGACTGGCGGAAAGTAGCGGTAACGGAGCATCAGCAAACCGTTTACGGCTTTCTCGGGGCTATTGCTGATGCGGAGGCCGCTCAGGACGTGGACCGCAACCGGGCCAAGATTGGCTTACGCAGTCTAGCCTTGCGCAATGCGCTCTTTGACCTGGCGGAAGAAACCAAGATCAACTTTTACCTACCCGGCGGCACCTGGCAGCCGGGGAAGATTGAGGTGCCATAACGTGCCATCTATTTCCCGAATAGGTTGCGTTGTTATTAGTTTTACTTATGGCTGTACCGCATCAGGTTGTTGAAACTCCCCCCGGCCGCCAATGGGTCATCCCTGACATGCACGGGTGCAACGCCACCTTCCAGAAGTTATTGGCGCAGCTCCAGCTTACGCTAGAGGATCAGCTGTTCCTTTTGGGCGATTACATCAACCGCGGACCGGACAACGCTGGCGTCCTGCAAACCATCTTTGGACTGCAAAGCAGAGGATTGGCCATATTCCCGCTGCGGGGCAACCATGAACAGATGGCCCTGGACGCGCACGAGCGCCGCAAGCAGGAACCTTTGGCCACTGACGAGCTACCCTTCCGCCGGAAAAAGCCGAAGGGCTTAGTCGATGATGAAGGCCTTTTACTGCCCAAGTATTTCGACTTCTTTGCCTCCCTACCCTATTATTACGAACTAGAGCAATGCTGGCTGGTGCATGCAGGCTTTGATATCGAGGCGACCGATCCCTTCTCTCAAACATGGCCTATGCTCTGGGCACACGAAACAACCTGGAATGCGGCAATTTTTAAGGGCAAAACCATCGTACGAGGCCACGTTACCCATTCCTTAACGGACACTCAGGAAGCCCTGGCTAGCCAGGCAAATGTGATCTCTTTGGACAACGGTTGCTATAAGCGCACAACTCCAGGCATGGGCAGCTTGGTATGCCTAAATATAACCGAAAGACAGCTGATAGTGCAGAAGAATGTAGAATAGCTCTAGACTCCGTTTTTGGTGAAAGTAACTTCCCATAGTAGGACTTGGCTAGGATGTAACCCATCTAGTGAGAATGTGAGGAATGAAATTCCGACGTATAACGTTGGGAGGTGTAGGTTGATCTAACCTATGTGAGGGTTGGTTTTTCTGTAGGTTGGGTAACATGCTACCCAACCTACAGAAAAACCAGGGTGACCTTAATAGGCGTTTCGTAAAACGCCCCCTACAGAAAAACAAGAAACCTCTTCCTACTAGACTTTGTCGGTGTTTTAGCACAGCGACACCGACAAATCATCCTCATCGATGCTAGCCCCAGCAGAAACCAAACCACCTAGCTACAGTGGATATTTTTTACAAAAGCGAATTTAATCTTGCTGATCTGGAAACATATTTTTTACATTTACGAATATTATGTAAGCGATGAAAGGAACGAACCTCGGCGAATTCGAAGAAATGATCTTGCTGGTGGTGGGCATTTTGTACGACGATGCGTACGGAGTGGCCATCAAGGAGGAGATTCATAACCAGACGGGACGCACAGTAACCTTGAGCAGCGTGCACGCTGCCCTATATCGCCTGTTGGACAAAGGCTACGTAAGCTCGCGGTTTGGCGACCCCATGAAAGTACGGGGTGGCAAGCGCAAGAAGCTGTTTAGCCTTACCAGCAGCGGGGTTACGGCATTGCAAGATGCCCGTGCCCAACGCGACCAGCTCTGGAATGCT
>DMST01000147.1:16603-18329 GCA_003454975.1 Cytophagales bacterium
GTGGAATGCTCTCCCCTCTGCCATTTTCAATCTCGGAAGCTGATGTCAACTGAACCCGAAATTCAGCCCCCACGTTTGCCCCTCCGCTTTTTGGAGTGGTACTGTAAGGATGATCTCCTGGAGGAGATTGAAGGGGATTTGTATCAGGAGTATCAGGAACGGTACACACGCAACCGGCTGACGGCCAACAGCCTGTACGTGTGGCAAGTACTCAGCTTTTTTCGCCCGTTTGCTCTCAAACGCTTTACGGACTTAATCCCCAACAACATGATGCTAAAACATTATACCAAGATTGCGTGGCGAGTGACCCTGCGCAACCGAGGCTACGCCGCCATCAACATCGGTGGGCTGGCCGTGGGCATGGCAGTTGCCTTGCTCATTGGGCTGTGGATCCACAGTGAGTACACCTTCAACCAGTACCATGATACCTACCCGCGTATGACGCAGGTAATGTCATATGAGGTCTACAACGACGAGGCAGAAACCAACGACGTACACACGACAGGACTACCCACTGCTATTCGTGAGAAGTACGGCAGCCACTTTGATGGCATTGCGTCTGCCCGCCGCCCGGGCGACATGATTATCGGGCGGCCAGACCAGGACCAGATCCGGGTAACGGGTCAGTTTGTGGGTGAAGAAATGCCCCGCATGCTAGCCTTGGTAATGCAAAGCGGATCTTACGAAAAATTTGGTGGTAAAAACACCATCCTGCTGTCAGAATCCACCGCTAAGAAACTCTTCGGGGCTGAAGATCCTGTGGGTCAGGATATGATATTTAACGGTGACTGGGACGTAACCGTGGTGGGTGTGTACGAAGACCTACCCAAGCAATCTACGTTTCACGGCAGAGGCTTTTTTGTGCCATTGCCTATTCTGCTAGACCTCTACGGAACAGACGAATATGCCTGGGACAACTACTTCCTGGAATGTTATGCCTTGCTAAAGCCGGATCGGGACGCCGCCCAAGTATCGGCCCTGATAGAAGAAGTGAGCCACCCCTTCCTAGACATCGATGATATGGCCGATGCGCCCCGGACGTTCCTGGAGCCTATGCCCCTGTGGCACCTGAATAGCGCCTTCGAAGGCCACCACCGCATCACCAGCGCCCGCATGCGCTTTGTATATCTTTACAGCATCATCGGTTTGTTCGTGCTTCTGCTGGCCTGCATCAACTTCATGAACCTAAGCACCGCCCGGTCCGAAAAACGGGCCAAAGAAGTAGGCATTCGCAAGACCATCGGTTCTGTACGCAAGCAGCTTATCCAGCAGTTTTTGAGCGAGTCAATTTTGGTATCCGTACTCGCGTTGGTTCTTGCCATCGCCTTGGCTACGTTGGCCTTACCGTGGTTCAACCGCATAGCCGACAAGGACATGCAATTGCTCTGGACCGAACCCATATTCTGGGGGGCTATCCTCAGTTTCACCCTTCTTACCGCCTTTCTGGCAGGCAGCTATCCCGCCCTACTTCTTTCTTCCTTCCGCCCCATCCGGGTGCTTAAGGGAGCCTACCAGTCGGCCCGGTCGGCCGTTTGGGGCCGTAGAGCCCTGGTAGTTACCCAGTTTTCCATCAGCATCTTACTCTTTGTGGGCACCCTGGTGGTGTATAAACAGATCCAATTCGCCAAAGACCGCGAGGCTGGGTATGAGTATGACGGCCTGGTGATGATCCAGATGCGTTCGGACGATATTGACCGGAACTACCGGGTGATGCAGGATGCCTGGT
>DMST01000176.1 GCA_003454975.1 Cytophagales bacterium
CACCGTCCGGAACTGCGCCCCCCGATTCTCCTTACCCTGCAGTCCAGCCAGTACCTTGTTCATGTTGGCAACACCATCCTTGGCCGGGCCAGCATAGCGCGCCGAATACACTCCAGGTTCACCATTCAGAGCATCCACTTCCAAGCCTGTATCATCGGCAAACACCGGAATCTGATAGCGCTCAAATACATACTCAGCCTTTTGTTGGCTATTCCCTTCTATGGTAGCCTGGGTCTCTGGTATATCCTCCGTGATTCCAAAGTCTTTGAGGCCCTGCAAATCGTACTGGTCACCCAATACCTGGGCTACTTCAGATACTTTGTGAGCATTGTTGGTGGCAAAGCAAAGCTTCCGCATAGTTCTTGGGTAGTGCTAAATGTTAAGGGACAAATTTTGGTGGGTTTTGGTAGGGTTCGTTTTAAACCAAGCGTATCCAGAGCAACGGCAAAGGTCACTCAGTTTTTGTCAAATCTAAACTTGTTTCAGGTTCTTAAATGAAAATCCGACCCCACAGCAGAAGAAGCCAGATCTATGAGATCCCGTCATGTTCTACATCATGCCATCCGACAGTTCAAAACGGCTTCTGAGCCTGCACAATTTCAATTTCAAATTTGAGAGTTGCATGGGGCGGTATGGCATCTCCGCTGCCCTGTTCCCGATAACCCAATGAGGAAGGCACATACAAGACAACTTGGGTGCCTACACTTAGCGTCTTGAAGGCTTCATCCCAGCCCATAATAACCTGACCGGTGCCGAGTTGAAATCGGAGAGGGCCGTATCGGCGGTTGGGGTCCAAGGCGTCGTTGGCCCGAGCCACCTCTTTAATATTAGTATCAAAGAAAGTACCGTCTAGCAGGTACCCAGTATAATTAACAAACACAAAATCACCAGGAGCCAACAGGTCGCCTAGCTCCTCTTCCACAATCACCATGCGCACCCCATTCTCAGATTTGAAAGCCAGTTCTCCGTTTTGTGCAATGATGGCATCAATGGCTTTGCCCTCCTCTTTAATTCTATCCCGAACCCCTTCCATCTCCATGAACTCTTGATAATATACCCGGGTGTTGTAAAGCTGATTTTGCAACTTGATCCGGGGTGCGTCGGCCAGCCGCTGCTCTCTTTCGGCTTCGCGTTTCGTGTATTCTGCTTGCGTTATCATACTGTCCACGCGGAGCTGGAAGGTTATCATGTCACTGGCATTAACCCCATCCGGCATGGACATCACCCCGTTGGCATCCGTAAAAAATTCCCGGGCCATGATTTTAAACTGTACACTATCGCCCACTTGTAAACCATTCAGGTAATGCACCATGGTATTTGCGGGGGCCTCGGACTGCACTTCCATGGCTACCGGTTCTTTCGCGTTTTTAGAATCTACCAGCACATTGGCGGCATTCTTAAAATACCGGAAACTAACATAGGCCGCATGGCCCGGGCTAAGTGTGGCACCGTCACCAGATCGAATTTCGGTTACACCACTGCCCCCGCAGGATAAAACAAGGAAAGCAAGGCCAAAGAGAGCTAGAGATAGTAAAGAGCGCATAGGTAATAGGTTTGCCCCGAAAGTGGCAAGGGAATACCGGAATGGCAAATAGGATTGCCTTCCTTTCATGAACAACTTCACACGGAATTAACTCATCTATTACCACCTCATTATTTCCTACCGGGTCATTTCATAGTAGCCCACTATATCTCAACTAGGATGGCTTCATTTTTTCACCCAAAAACAACCAAACCATGAAACGAAATCAACTCAGCGGGTCTTTAATCCTGCTGGTATTATGTATCTCTTGTGAATACGGTGGGGGGCTTTACCCTACTTCTGAAGGAGATATAGGCGGAGAAGAATTCGGAGAGAATTACAACGAGTTTTCAGAAAATCCCTTCCAAAGCACCGAGGCAGAGCCTATTTCTACCTTTTCCATCGATGCTGATGGGGCTTCCTATAGCAATACTCGCCGATTCTTGACCCGTGAAAACTCCTTGCCTCCGCGTGGAGCTTTGCGCACCGAAGAGGTAATAAACTTCTTCCCGCTGGACTATCCGGAACCAACCGACGGCCGGCCTGTAAGTGTACATGGTGAGGTGAGCGGCTGCCCTTGGAATGAAGAAACCCGCATCGTACGTGTGGGTATCAAGGGTCGTACTCTCTCACGAAATGCCATGCCCTCAGCCAATTGGGTATTGCTAGCGGATGTTTCTGGCTCCATGAGTGATCCAGACAAATTGGGGCTGTTGCAGGAAGGCTTCCATGCGTTTGTAGACGAGATGAAGAATACGGATCGCCTGGCCATTGTGACCTACGCGGGAAGTGACAAGGTGGCCCTAAAATCTACCTCAGGTAGAGAAAAGGATAAGATTCATCGGGCCATTGATCGCTTGAGTTCTGGTGGCTCTACAGCCGGCGCCGACGGTATCTTGACAGCGTATGAGATTGCCGAAGAGAACTTCATTTTTGGCGGTAACAACCGCATCATCATTGGAACCGATGGTGATTTCAATGTGGGGCCTAGCTCTCAAGAAGAGTTGGTAGACTTAATTGAAGAAAATAGGGATCGGGGTATTTTCCTCACCGTACTAGGCTACGGCACGGGCAACCTGAACGAGGGCATGATGGAACAGCTTGCCAACAATGGCAACGGCAATTTTGAATACATCGATAGCGAGGAGCAATCAGACAAGGTGTTCCGCCATGAGTTTGGCAAATTCTACACGGTAGCCAAAGACGTGAAGGTGCAAGTAGAATGGAACCCGGATGTGGTGGAGGAATATCGGCTGATTGGGTATGAAAACCGATTATTGGAAACTGATGATTTTGAGGACGACACTAAGGATGCCGGGGAGATTGGTTCTGGGCAAAATGTGACGGCTTTGTATGAAATCAAACCTAAACCCGGGGCTCAACTCCGAGGCCAACGGGCCTTCACCTTCCGATTCCGGTACAAGCATCCGGATTGGGACCAGAGTCAGGAGTTTTCGGTAGACATTGCTGATGAGGGTCAAACGTTCGAAGAGGCTACTGAGAATCACCGGTTCGTAACCACCCTCACCGCTTGGGCCATGCTGATGTGGGACAGCGAATATAAGGAGGGCCTCAAATATCAAGAGGTAATGGACTGGGGAGCCCATTGTATTAGTTACGATCCGCAGGGCTACCGGCAGGAGTGGCTGAATGACCTCGTGCCGCAAAGTCAGCAGCTAGACAACACCGACCCATAATGTAAAAGGAGGCCCAAGAGCCTCCTTCACTTCTTTACCCCTTATGGGTTTGCCAGAGGTTTGTCATCGCCCACAGGTACTATATTCTTGCCGGGCCGTAAGCTCGCCGCTGAAACAGCATTGAGACGAATATCTCGCACTGTAAGCTGATGAGCATATTTCTCAGGATTACTCGCATTCTCATTGAGGTATACACTCTGCTTGTAGCTGAACCAGATACCCTCTACCTCACGGAAGTCCTCGAAATGAATGGTCCCATAGAGACTAGCAGGTGCTGGTAAATAGTTGTCTCGAATGGTATAAGTGACCCACTCTATCCGCTTGGTCTCTGGATGGATCAACAGCCTGTACTGGTCTACGTCTTCCTGAGGAGCCAGGTCACCCCAGCTTACCATCACCACTTCATAGGTAGTACCTCCAAAATCGAGGGAGCCAGCATACGCAATCTGGTCCGTTCTCTTAAGCCGATCTGCCAACTCAAAAAAGTATTGGAACGCGGCCAGCCCAAAAGTGATTCGGTCATCTCCTTCCTCCAGGAATTCTACTTCCTTGCCCGGCTCTTGAGCGTAGTATTGCCAACTTTGCAGGCCGTAGACCGTGCCATCGTATTCACCTTCCAGGCTTTCTACCTGGGCATCAAAGGTTCCCGGAATGTAGCGCAAGGCCATACGCCGGCGTTCCCAAGGCCACAAGTCGCCCATCCGCCCCATCATACCCGGCCAGTGGTCACTGGCTATCACTTCATAGGTTTCTACTTCAGCCAACTTATCAAGCCCTTGAGCCTCCCAGGCTTCGTCTAGTAGCGCTTTCCCTTTAGCCACTTGTTCCTCTGTAGGCTCCACCCGGTAGGCTTCTGGGCGTACATCGGCCAATCCACAGCTCGCCAAGGCCACCAGCATGCCCCCGACTACCAAAAAGTTTGTGATTCTACTATGTGTCATATGATCAAAAATTTATACAATTAGACCAGTTTGTTTATTTCAAGGCAAAATTTTTTTACCCTCATTTATTCTCTATCATATCAAAAGTCATCCGGTACCAGAGGTTCAGAAACTCGATATTTCTGTCCATTTTCATCCTGGAGAAACCACCATAAGTACCCGAATGCAGGTAATCGGCTATTTCCTCAGGACGGTAATTCGTAGTAATAGACCCATCTTTCTGCCCTGCTTCTACTACGGCTGCAATAGCTTTTAGCCATCGACCGAAAGTATTCTTGGACTGCTCCGCAAGAGTATCGTTGTCTCCCGCTACCTCAATGGACAAGTTATTTACCATACACCCGTTGGAATATGCCTCCATCTTGTTGGCTTCAATCAACCAGCGGTACATAGACTTCAACCGCTGAAGAGGGGGCAGTGTCTTATCCTCAAGAAAGGGACCTATCAGGCCTAGCATCTGGTCACCGTACCGATCCAAAGCCTGTCTCGCAAAATCTTCCTTACTTTCGAAAAAATTATAAAAGCTCCCCTTGGGTATACCACTGGCCTTCAGTACCTCATTGATACCCACATGGTGATAACCTCGGGTTCGAAACAATTCTATCCCTTGATCCAGTATGTCTTCTCGTTTGTATTTGTAACCCATTACTTGATTAGACCAGTCGGTTTAATTCTGCTTACGAGCAATTTGACTTTCGGTTATGTTTTCGACGAATAAACCAGCTATCAAGACCGATTTATAAAAAACATACAATAGAAAATTACCATATTTACATTATTCAAGTCTGACTTTCTTTTTCATGACCAAATCACTTTTACTATATGCAGGATTGGCCATCATTCTATCCTGCTCTTCTGCCAAAAACTCCGCCAATCGTCAACGTACTTCTGATCTAATCGGCAAATGGGTACACGTGTTTGAAGAAGATTCTTCTGGTGAAAAGCAATACCGATCCGAGGGTTATCCTGTGGGCCCGGCCCGGTTCAGGGAACAAATTACTTTCGAAAAAGAAGGAGAAGTAACCATGCTCCAACTAGCCCCCAACGACGCCCACGAGTTTGTGACCGGGCAATGGGAATGGCAAGCGGATAATAGACTCAAAATTAGCTTCCCAGAACAGCCACCTATGGTTTGGGAGGTACTTGAACTGACATCAGAATCACTGAAAATAAAGAACTAACCATGCTTGCCCCACGAATAATTATCCTATTCACTTTGGCGCAGATACTAAGTGTATCAACCATTGGCCAAAGTTTCCGCCCGGACAACGGAGGGCTCATTAAAAATGAACCTGTTTCCGTATCCCTGCGCAACAAGTTTTCAAGCCCTCCGCAAAACTCAACGTATCCATCCTTGCCCAGCCATCGAACCTGCGCTACGGATGAACATATGCACGAACTTGCCACCCAATACCCTGAGCAGTTTGGTATGCGCCGGTTTGAAGCAGCGCTGGCCAAAGCGCAGACAGAAAGAATGGGCCGACTGGCTATGGGTAGGCAACAGGAGACCCTGATCCAAATTCCCATCGTTATCCACGTGGTGCACAACGGCGAATCGGTAGGTTCCGGGCCCAATATTTCCCAAGCACAGGTCAACTCCCAAATCGACGTACTCAATGAGGACTTTCGCCGAACCGGAGCCGGTGCAAACTCCCACCCAGTAGGAGCAGATGTGGAGGTAGAGTTTGTTTTAGCACTATACGATCCCAACGGAGTGGAACTGCCCGAGCCGGGCATCAATCGGGTAGATGGTGGACGATCTTCCTGGACTCGTAACCTGGTAGAATCCAGGCTGAAACCAGATACGCAGTGGGATCCAGAGCAGTATTTTAATGTATGGACGGTAAACTTTGGTGGTGAAAGCTCTGATTTGCTGGGATACGCTCAATTCCCCAGCCTTTCGGATTTGGAGGGGATCCCTCGCTCCGGTGGAGCTGCCGATACTGATGGAGTGGTATGCCGATACAACTCTTTTGGTTCTACAGGAAATGTAGATGCGCCCTATGATCAAGGACGCACCATGACGCATGAGGTAGGGCATTGGCTAGGTCTTCGGCATATCTGGGGAGATGGTGACTGTACGGTAGATGATTTTTGCGATGATACCCCGCTGGCTGCTGCCCCAAACTATTCCTGCGTGGCAAACAATTCGTGTACTGGTAGTGAAGAGAGCGATATGATTGAAAACTACATGGACTATACCAACGACGCCTGCATGAATATCTTCACGGTAGACCAAAAGGCCCGCATGCGCACCGTGCTGGAGGTAAGCCCGCGGAGGAAAGAACTCGTTCAGAATGTAGATGACGTGATCGAGGAAACGGACGCGCCCATTGTGGCGGCCACCACTAGTAGTTTTAGCGTATGCCAAGGGGATGCATTTACCTTAACGGACGTGAGCACCAACAACCCTACCAGCCGGACTTGGACCATTACCAACTTTGCTGACCAGATTATTGCCACTTCCACGGACGAAGTTTTCGTATTTGACACCGACGACGCTCCTTTGGGTGACCTAAATCTGGAGCTGATTGTATCTAATGCATCCGGATCGGATACCCTATCGGCTCGCAGAGCATTGACTGTTTATTCTAATGCCACCCAAGCAACGGTTTTCGAAGATTTAGAGAGTACCGACAATACTGATTTGGTCAATTGGGCCATCAACAATCCTGACGATGACCGCCTCTGGAGCTTCTCGCTAGAGGGCACCAGTGCCTATGGCGAAGGCGATTGGTCATTGATGTTCGATAACTACTCTGACGATGATGATCCTACCGGCACTTCCGACGCCTTGGTATCTCCCCGGCTAGATTTTAGCGGAGTATCTGCACCCCAGCTCACTTTCGATTATGCCTATGCGCGATTCAGCGAAGAGTATTCTGATACCCTAGCTATTTTTTATTCCACTGACTGCGGAAACAGTTGGTCAACGCTTTGGAGTTTGGGCGGTGCCGAACTGGAAACTGCCCCTACCACCACCGATGCTTTCTTCCCCACTGCTTCACAATGGGCTTCTGCCCAAATCAACTTACAAGCTTTTGCTGGGAACAATCAAGTTCATTTTGCCATTGTCAACTTTTCTGGCTGGGGCAATTTACTGTACGTGGACAATTTCGTGATATATGAACCCCAAGCCTCCAATGCATCCGTAAGTGATTTTATGGCCCAAACCACACGGATATGTGAGGGAGATGAGGTGTCCTTCCAAGACAATTCTACTAACCTACCCAATACCTGGTCATGGACCTTTGAGGGTGCTAGCCCTACTACTTCAACAGAACAAAACCCCAATGTACGCTACAACAACGCTGGTGAGTTTGATGTAGCCTTGACCACTTCCAACAGCTTTGGCGGGGATAGCCAGTCCAGAACAGATTACATAGAGGTAGTAGCTTTGCCCACCATTAATATCACTGGGGATACCGAGGTATGTGCTGGAACAGAGGTGACCCTCCAAGCTAGCGGCGGTAGCAACCTGAAATGGTTCTCGCGGGGTAGCTTGATCAATGAGGGAAGTACCTTCACTGTTTTTGTCAGCGATGAATTGACATTTCAAGTATCGGGTGAGAACGAATTGGGCTGTGAGGGATTTGCGGACGTTACCATCACCATATCTACTCCTACTGCCACCATATCGGTATCAGAAGACGGTTCGCTCTTGGCCAACGAGGGGGCAACTTACCAGTGGTACCGCAACGATACTTTGCTTTCGGGAGAAACCAATCAGTCCATCTCTCCTGATCAAGGAGGTGAATACACCGTAGAGGTCACCAATTCGGTAGGATGTACAGCCACAAGTGCTCCTCAAACTGTGGAAGGGAGCGATGACGGAGATAATGATGATGACGTAACCGGCTTCTCAAAGGCCCTGGGAGGCACCTTGTTGCTCTATCCCAATCCTGCCCAAGAGCAGCTCACTATCCATTTGGAGAACGCAAACTTCGAGCCTGTAACGGTGGTCATCTTCTCATCCATTGGCAGTACTCTATGGAAACAGAAAATTGAAAAGCTGCAGTCTTCCTGTAATATAACCGTTCCCACC
Organism: Cytophagales bacterium; assembly: GCA_003454975.1. Lineage (GTDB taxonomy): Bacteria > Bacteroidota > Bacteroidia > Cytophagales > Cyclobacteriaceae > DMST01. The sequence continues at coordinate 8,206 of DMST01000176.1, forward strand.
AGCGATTTACCTTCTGGCCTCTATTGGGTGCAAATCAGCCAAGGAGGCAAGCAAAGGGATTTTCGTCAAATAGCGATTAAGTAGATTCGTCGAAAAGTCACGGTATTTCAGCCAAAGTCATACACCCAAGTACGGCTTTGGCCGTTTTTCTTTCTGAGCGAGAGGGTGGAATTATTATCCTGATTCCGCGTTCTTCCGAGAAGAAAAACAACCTCTATGAAAAAACTCTGCTTCAGCCTTGCCCTAGCCGCAAGCATAAGTATCGCGTCCTTCGGACAAATTGGGACTCCGTTTCCGCCACTCTCCGGACAGACTCTTGACGATAGCCCGGTTAGTATTCCGGATAGCACCAACGGTAAGTACACCCTTATCGGGATGGCCTATTCTAAAAAAGCCGAGCAAGATCTGGACACGTGGTTCCAACCCGTATACAGGAAGTTCGTAGCTGATCCGGAAAATGCTGGCCTTTTTGCAGCCTTCACCTATGACCTGCACGTGTACTTCATTCCCATGTTTACTGGGGCTAAACGGGTGGCAAGCGAACCCGCAAGGGAAAGTGCCGTAAAGCGCCTGGACTACCGGCTCCACCCTCTGGTGCTTTTCTATGTAGGTGGGCTGGATGAGTACAAGAAAGCCCTTGAGTTTGACGGCAAAAACAAGCCCTACATTTTCCTGCTAGATGAGGAAGGGACCATTGTATTTGCCACATCCGGCCGGTGCACTCCGGACAAGATGGAGGCCATCGAAGATTTTTTATCCGACTTGTGAAAAATAACAGGCCACTTTTGGCCCTGTGAACCCACAGTATCTAGGGAGGGTAAAAATTGGCATGGCAAAAAGCCAGAAAAACCAATCTCTCCCTATTCCCATATTCTACCTTCGAAAGTCACAATTTGAGGCATTTTAGGGGTGTGGCAATTAGAAATATTCAATTTTTAAATTTTCGCATTCATCTTTTTTTTAATACAATTTTCCAGTCTAAAAAATCTCCAATAGAACAATTTCAAGCCAATAAATTCACTTTTGGGCCGAAATCTTACATATTCAAAAATGTCATTATCAGCACCAACCTCGATCAATTGCGAAAAAACTTCGATAAACTGTTGAAAAAGCTAAATATTTCTTGCTAAACTTGCTATCAAGTTACACGAGTCAAATAATCGAGTATTTTATTTCTTACTAAATTAGCGTATTCCAAAATGAAAAAGTCTATTAGTAACTTCGAACAGTTCGCACTGTCGAACACAGAAAACCTTAATTCAATACTTGGCGGAATCGGTTCTGGTCCTATGCCTGGATCTGGTCATACTGGTGGAGAAAACCCCAAGCATGGATCTGGTGGTACAACCACTAGTACAGGTGGCGGAACTTCGGGTGGTGGAACAGGAACTGGTGAACCTACTAGTGGGGGAACTCAGGATAACAAGGACTTAGCTCCTATATCTTAACAATGCTAAAAAGGAAGGTATACATTATATTGTTTATTCTTCCCCTTATTACTGGGGCATGTTCATTTGACCTAGATAGATCCTCATCTATGGCAGATCAATATGAACGTGCTCTTTCTACTTGGAAGTCCGATAGCCAAAATTCTCTACAAATATTAGAAGGACTAATAGAACAATCCTCTGGTTCTGATCTATGGACCACCAAAGCCTATCTTTTACAGTACTACATTTTTGCTAGACAGGGCCTACAAGAGGAAGAATACAAAGCCCTGATAAAGGCCAAGTCTAATTTGGAGGTCTTGCCTAACCATGAGGTAGCTACTGAAACCTTCAATGCTCTGTCCTATTTCTACTATAGCAGGGGCTTCTGGGCAAAAGCAGAACACTTTGGCTGGAAAGCCCTGGAAGCGGTTGAGTTATCATCGGATAAAAGCAAATACAATTTCGTGCTCTTTAATTTGGGCGGGGCTTTATTTCACCAAGATAAGTGGAACGAGTCGCTTGAAATTATCGAGAAGGTTTCCCTAAGTGATAATGTGGGCTCTCGTATCAATCAGCTAGAGTGGTTGGCCGCCATCAATCTCCATTTAGAAAAATATGATGAAGCCATTGCCAATGGTAAAGAGTGCCTTGACCTCATAGGTACTGAGGATGATCCTAAGGCCTTTTATATTCTTAACACCCTTGGCTTGGTATACAATAACTTAGGTGATCTTGATCAATCCGCAGCCTTCTTTGAAAAAAGCTATAGAGTAAATAACAGTTTTCACTACGCAATATTTAATGCAGGAAAGCTTTTTGAAGAATTGGGCGAATATGAAAAGAGCGTTCAGTACTATGAAGTCCTTCGAAACTGGGATATTTCCTCTGAGTTAAACATTGATATCCTAACCACTATCCACAAAGGGTTAAATCGTCTTCAACTAATCTATCACCTTAAAGGAGAGCAAAATAAGGCACTACAGGTTATGTTAGAAGCTGAAAACCTCTTGGAACGAAAAACCTTGACGGAGGCAGCTCAAAAGGAATTAGAAGCGGTATATGCATTGGATGAGTTAGAGGACGAGGCTCTCAATGACATTATTCAACAAACTGAAGCTAAGGCGAATACCAATCGGAAAATGGCCATTCTCTTTGCCGGCCTATTAGCCATGGTTCTTATTGCTTTCTTCGCTTGGGCCATGTCTCTCAACCGTCGTAAATACTCCGTAGCCAATAGCGAGTTGGCAGCAGATGCTCGCGATGTGATTGATTTCCTTTCCTTACAGGTTACTCAAATCGACCTGGAACCTAAAGTTCGACAGCACAGCGACTCCTAAAATGGTTTCCCATGGGTTTGAGCCATCATTCGTCGTGCTACCCAGGGCGTCCTTTTCCCCAAGTTTACGGCTAGGTTAGAAGCAGACTCACCGCCAAATAAGCGCTGAATTTTGCGGCCTGCCCACAACCGAAGGGCAAAATGCTTTTTCCAAACCTTCGCATATTCTGTCTCCAATACCTCCCGATCCCATGTTTCTTTGGGCGAATAATGCGTAAGAATCAGTTCGGAAAGAAGCTTGGCCGAATGAATGGCAAGGGCCATGCCATTACCGCATAGCGGAGTAATAAGCCCGGCACTATCGCCAGACATCAAAATATGTCCTTCCACGGGTGCCTTGGGCTTAAAGTTGATTTCATTGATCACCTCTGGCTTCTCAAAGAGGAACTCACTATTCTCGTACACCTGCTTCAGATACGGGTTGCGCTTGACCACCGCCTCCTCCATGGCCTCAATGGAGCCATATTGCCGCAGGTGCTTACGGCTACCCAAGTAGCACATGTTATAGCGCTCGCCTTCTACCTTGCTAAGGCCACAATAGCCTCCAGCAAAATTGTGTAGGGCAATCACATCTCCGGGGAATTCCGTACGGATGTGGTATTTCACCCCGATATAATCTGAGCGTTCCTGAATAAACTGACGATCCAGCACTTTGTCTACCTTGCTGCGCTTGCCAAAAGCCCCAATCACCAGGGGCGAGAAGATAATGTCACCTTGAGCAAGGACCACCTCGAATTGATTGTCCTGGAAATGAACATCCTCCACCTGTGTTTTGAGCCGGAAGGTAACCCCCAATTCTAATGCGCGCCGGTAAAGAAATTCGTCCAAAGCATACCGGCTGATGCCCCAGCCGCCTAGGTCCAAAGGCATTTCCATTTGCTTACCAGCTACGGAGGTAAGCTGGAAACGCTTCAGCTGGGCTGGCTCCAGCTCTTCAGGGTAAGCGCCCATGCTTTTCAAAAAAGGCAACACTTCATTGGAGATATACTCCCCACAGACCCGATGAAACGGATACGCTTTCTTCTCTACTACAAGTACCGATAGTCCCGACTTAGCCAATACGAGGCTATTGGTTAGTCCGGCCAACCCACCCCCAACGATGACAACGTCATATCCCATTCGAACCAAAGTTTTGCCTTACATCAAATATGAGTCTTAGAAAAATCGTATTAGCGGCCCCATCTATCCACTAGCCGACGCATCTCGGCCTGAAAATAATCTAACTTCGGTCCGTTTTCAATTTAAAGTTCATATGATGAATAAAGTATTCACAAAAACTGGCTTTGCCGTGGTACTTGGCTTGGTAACTCTACTGGGCTGTACTACAGAGAAGGCTGCCACATCGGGGAGCACCCCGAGTGCAGGAGGCTCTGGTGGCGGAGGCCGGGATAGAGGAGGCATGAAACCCTATGCTTCAGTAATTACTAAGAAAGCAGAAACAGACGAGGGAATCTTCTTTGTACATAAAGTAGATAACAAGTACTTCTATGAAATATCGGATACGCTTATTGGTCGGGAGTTTTTGAATGTAACTCGCCTAGCCAAAACCGCTGCCAATTTGGGCTATGGTGGGCAGAAGCTGAATTCGCAGGTATTGCGATGGGACCGGAAAGATAATCGGTTGCTGCTTCGGGTAGTATCCTATAACAACATTGCCGCAGACTCTCTGCCGGTTTACCAATCGGTAAAGAATTCCAACTTCGAGCCCATTCTAGCTTCATTTGACATCAAATCGTTGGCCAAGGATAGTGCAGGGGTAGTCATTGAAGCCACACCACTTTTCACCAATGATGTAGCGGCCTTGGGCATGCCTCAATCGCGTCGGCAATCGTTAGGGGTGCGTCGCTTGGATAAGAATCGGTCATTTATTGATCACATCCATAGCTATCCTACCAACATTGAGGTGCGCACCGTATTCACCTATGAGGCTACCAAAGCCCCAAGTAATGCCAGTACGGGCACTATTTCCATCGAGGTAAATAACTCAATGTTGCTCTTGCCGATAAAACCCATGCAGCCCCGGATTTTCGACGCCCGGGTGGGTTGGTTTACACAGTCCCAAGTAGACTATGGCATAGATGCCCAGAAAGCCACTACCGTGACGTATCTGCGTCGCTGGCGTCTGGAGCCCAAAGATCCGGAAGCATACAAGCGGGGAGAGTTGGTAGAACCCATCAAGCCGATTATTTACTACATAGATCCAGCCACACCCGAAAAATGGGTACCCCATCTAATTGCAGGAGTAAATGATTGGCAGGTAGCCTTTGAGGCTGCCGGATTCAAAAATGCCATCATTGGTATGCGGGCCCCTACCCCTGAGGAGGATCCTGAATGGAGCCCTGAGGATGCTCGCTATTCTGTGATCCGCTACTTCGCCTCCAATGTACAGAACGCGTCAGGACCTCATACTCCTGATCCCCGTACGGGAGAAATTTTGGAGTCAGACATCAACTGGTACCACAACGTGATGAACCTGCTCCGGAATTGGTTCCTGATTCAGACGGCAGCAGTAAACGAGGATGCGCGCAAGTTGAAGTTTGACGACGACCAGATGGGCGAGCTCATTCGGTTTGTAGCAGCTCATGAAGTAGGTCATACCCTGGGCTTACCCCACAACATGGGTTCTAGCTTTGCCTACCCAGTAGATTCTTTGCGCTCACCTGCCTTTACCAAGGTAATGGGCACGGCGCCTTCCATTATGGACTATGCACGATTCAACTACATAGCACAACCCGGTGATGGTGCGGCTTTGTATCCGAGAATTGGGCCCTACGATAAGTGGTCCATCAAATGGGGATACACCTGGTTCGATTCGGAATCACCCGAAGCAGAAATGCCTACCCTGAATGAATGGATCTTGGAGCGGGCAGATGATCCCATCTATCATTTCGGTCGTCAAAGCATCAACATTCTAGACCCACGCTCACAAACAGAGGACCTTGGAAATGATGCCATGAAAGCCAGTGATTATGGTATTGCTAACCTGAAGCGAATTTTGCCTAATCTCATCGAATGGACAGCTGAAGACGGTAAGGATTATGATGATCTGGAAGAATTGTACGGGCAGGTAGTAGGCCAATGGAATCGCTATGTGGGGCACGTGAAGTCGAACATCGGTGGTGTCTACGAAACCGATAAGACGTATGAACAAGAGGGTATGGTATTTGAGTTTGTCCCTAAAGAAACCCAAAAGCAAGCCGTAGATTGGATCAATGCCAATGTGTTTGCTACCCCTACTTGGCTAATCGACGAGGACATACTAGGCCGGATAGAAGCGATAGGCATTGTAGATCGTATTAGGAGCCGACAAGTAGCCGCTATGCAGGCAGTACTGGATTTACAACGCTTGGGCCGGATGATGGAAGCTGAAGCTCGCTTAGGCGACGAGACCTACACGGTTATAGAACTGTTCGATGACCTGAGAAGTGGGGTTTGGACAGAACTGCGCACGGGTGCTGCCACAGATACTTATCGGCGTAACCTACAGCGGGCTCATATCGAACGATTGGAGTACTTGATGACAGAGGAAGCAGGTCGGGTGCCTAGGGGAGCCTTTGCTCAGTTTTTCAATGCATTCCCCTTCGATGCCAGTCAGTCAGACCTTCGGGCCATTGTACGGGCAGAGTTGAAGCGGTTGCGTCGCGACGCCAATGCGGCGGCTGGTCGTACCCGTCATACTATGACCAGAATTCACCTGGAAGATGTAGTGGCCCGCATCGATACCATCTTGGACGAGGACTAAGAAGCCTTTTTCATAAAATAAGAAGCCCTCGGGTCTGGTGACTCGAGGGCTTTCTTTTTGCAGCAATGGGGCCCTAGTTAGCTTCACCGATAGAGCCAATACCTGAGACTTTCTGAGACACATCTTCGGGGTCTCCTTTGTAGCTGATGCCACCTACTCCACTTACTTGGGCATCTAAGCGTCCGGTTACATATACCTCCGCGCCACCTACCCCACTTACTGAGACCTTACAGTCTGTAGTAGTCAGCGAATAGGCTTCAACGTTACCCGCTCCACTCAAGGAAAATGAAGCATCCTGGGCTTCGCCAGATAAAGAAAGACTGCCCGCACCAGAGGTATTAATATCGAGCTCCATTACGTCCACTTTTAAATCAATTTCTGCCGCTCCAGAAATATTCATGTCGAGAGACTCGCCGGCCACAGTACCATAGTTCTCTACAGATGCCGCTCCTGACACGTCAATCGCCTCCAGGGAAGTGTAGGTTATATTGATCACTATGCCCGATTGGGAATAGAGGCTAGAGGTACTTTCGATTATCAACCGATCACCTTTGACTTCCGTTTTGATGTATTCCATCAGATTTTCATCCGTTTCAATCTCCACGCTAGGGGTATTGCCCTCCGTGATTAGGACCTGATAACCGCCTTTTAGGTGTATACGAGAAAAGTCTTGGATCTCCCGATTTTCAGAAACGATATTGCCATTTCCAGAAACATCAAAAAAGGCACCGGTACAAGCCGAGAAGCTCAGCATTAACAATAAGAAAGAAGCATGTTTCATAAGATGTGCGGTTTATAGCTGCATAAGGTACAACTTAGCCTATAAAAAAGTATAAAGACCAAATTCATAGGCTACAAAACACGTGAAAGGCGTCGATAATGAGGTATTTCAGACCTGTAGCTGCATTGTTTCCCGAGGCTTTATAGTGTAGCTTTGCCCGCAAAAATTCAGTAGGGTATGTCCAAACGTGATACAATTGTATTTGGTCTCATTGATCGCGAACAGCAACGGCAAGAACGTGGTATCGAGCTGATTGCTTCAGAGAATTTTACCTCTCCCCAAGTAATGGAGGCGATGGGGTCCGTACTGACCAACAAGTACGCAGAAGGACTACCTGGAAAACGCTACTACGGCGGGTGTGAAGTGGTAGATCAGGTAGAAAGCCTGGCCATTCGCCGAGCTCAAGAGTTATTTGGCGCTGTATGGGCCAATGTGCAACCACACTCGGGGGCCCAAGCCAACGCGGCCGTTTTCTTGGCACTACTAAACGCAGGAGATCCTATCCTCGGGTTTGACCTATCACACGGCGGGCACCTTACCCACGGTTCGCCGGTCAACTTCTCTGGCAAGCTATATACTCCTCATTTTTACGGTGTGGAAGAGGATTCTGGCCTTATTGACATGGATAAGGTGGAAGCGAAGGCCAAAGAAGTAAAACCTAAAATGATCATCTGTGGCGCTTCTGCTTACAGCCGCGACTGGGACTACCAGCGGTTCCGCGAAATTGCCGATGAGGTAGGCGCCTTTCTGCTGGCCGATATCTCACACCCTAGCGGCTTGATTGCCCGCAAATTGTTGAAGGACCCGGTAAAGCACTGCCATATTGTAACCACCACCACCCATAAAACGCTCCGTGGTCCCCGAGGTGGGCTAATCCTCATGGGGAGGGATTTTGAAAACCCTATGGGCCTCAAAACGCCTAAGGGTGTAATCAAGAAAATGTCTTCCTTGCTGGATGGTGGAGTTTTCCCCGGCACCCAAGGTGGACCCCTGGAACACGTAATTGCCGCCAAGGCCGTAGCTTTCGGAGAGGCGTTACATGACCGATTCCAAGACTATTCTGAGCAAATCATTGCCAATGCACAAGCCATGGCTACCGCCTTTGTAGATCGTGGATATAATATCATCTCTGGGGGAACTGATAACCACCTGATGTTGATTGATCTACGTAACAAGGGAGTAACCGGAAAAGCAGCCGAGGAGGCCTTAGGCAAAGCAGACGTTACCATCAACAAAAACATGGTGCCCTTCGATGACAAGTCCCCCTTTGTGACTTCGGGTATTCGTGTAGGCACAGCGGCCGTCACTACCCGTGGTTTGGTTGAGACTGACATGGACCGCATTGTGGGATACATCGACGATGTAATTACGCGCCATGAAGATGAGGCTACTTTGATGGAAATTCGGGCCGAAGTGAACGGATGGATGCAAGGCTTTCCCTTGTTTGCGTCAGAAGAATAAACAGTAAAACGAGGCGGATTTGGCAGAAGAACGTGAAATGACGTTTCTGGAACACCTGGAAGAGTTGCGATGGCACCTCATCCGGGGAGGAGCGTCGGTAGTTATTTTTATGGTAGTGGCCTTTCTGGCCAAGGGAATCGTAGTAGACACCATTCTGCTGGGTCCGTCTCGGATCGACTTTTGGACCTACCAAAAGTTGTGTGAACTAAGTCACGCCTTGGGTACCTCGGACGCCTTTTGTGTCACCGAGCTTCCTTTTATCATCCAGAGCCGTACCATGACCGGCCAGTTTACCATGCACCTGCTGGTATCCGTGGTAGCGGGTCTTATTGTGGCCTTCCCATACTTGTTTTGGGAGATATGGCGATTCATTAAACCTGGCCTATACCCTACCGAGGCAAAACGTGCCCGTGGTGCGGTATTCTTTGTGAGCCTGCTTTTCATGATGGGGGTGGCCTTTGGCTATTTCGTAGTATCGCCCTTGTCTATCAACTTCCTGTCCAATTATCAGATGTCCGAAACGATCTTGAATGAGATCGACATTGCTTCCTACGTGAAGACTGTGACCATGCTGGTGTTGGCCTGTGCGCTCATGTTTCAGTTGCCGATGGTAGCCTTCTTCCTAAGTCGTGCCGGGCTGGTTACTCCAGACATTATGAAAACCTACCGCCGGCATTCAGTAGTGGTGATTTTGGTGGTTGGAGCTATTATCACCCCTCCAGATGTGATTAGCCAGATGTTGTTGGCCTTGCCCATCTACATTTTGTACGAGATTAGCATCTTGATTTCGGCCAGTGTGCACCGTCGGAATCAGCGAAACATAGAAAAACTACGCGAACAAAATCTACAGCGGTATGAGTAAGCGCATTGCAATTGGCGGCGACCACGCCGGATACGAGTACAAAGAGGCCATCAAGACCCAGCTATCGGAAGCTGGTTACACGGTGGAAGATTTTGGCCCGCACAGCGCCGATTCGGTTGACTACCCAGACTTTGCACACCCACTTTCTACTTCGGTAGAGGAAGGCAAAAACGAGCTAGGCATCCTAATCTGTGGCAGTGGCAACGGCGTGTGTATGACCGCCAACAAGCATCAAGGCATTCGTGCTGCTCAAGCTTGGAATGTGGAGCTAGCCGAACTGGCCCGCCAGCACAACGATGCCAATGTGGTCTGC
>DMST01000177.1:0-420 GCA_003454975.1 Cytophagales bacterium
AACTACGGTAGCTGGGTAGACATTGCCGCTCCGGGCTCGGCCATTTATTCCACCTACCCCGTGAGTCAGGGCTCATACAACAGCATCTCGGGTACATCTATGGCCTGCCCGCACGTATCTGGTATTGCAGCCTTGGTAGTGTCCAACAAATTCCGAAACGGCGAAATCATCACCGATGAGGACCTTTGGGGTATCCTGACAGGCAATGTAACCAACATCGATGCGCAAAACCCAAGCTACATCGGTCAGCTGGGCAGTGGACTGGTTAATGCCTATTCGGCATTGACGGGCGAAGTGCCTCCTCCACCTCCACCTCCCCCTTGCTACGAGGGCAGCGGTGACGTAACACTTACCCTGCTTACTGACAACTACGCTTCGGAAACCTCTTGGGTATTGAGCGATACTACGGGGGCCACCATA
>DMST01000177.1:454-21396 GCA_003454975.1 Cytophagales bacterium
CACCATTGCCAGCGGTAGCGGATATGCTAACAACACTACCTACACAGAAACCTTCACTGGTCTGGTGGGCAAGCATACCTTCACGATCAACGACAGCTATGGCGACGGCATCTGCTGTGGCTATGGAAATGGTTCTTACTCTCTGACCGACGCTAACGGCACCGTGCTGGTATCGGGCGGCGCCTTTGGTTCTACACAGTCTACGGATATCTGCATCAGCCAAGATGGTGGTGGTGGCAGTACGGAAATCATCCACGAGGCTGGCTTTGAGTCTGGTTGGGATGGCTGGAACGACGGTGGCGCGGACGTAGCCCGGCGCCGGGATTCTACTCGTGCCTACGACGGTGAGTTCTCCATCCGTATCCGCGACAACAGCGGCGATGCTTCGGCTATGACCCTGAGTGGCCTTGACCTGTCTGGTTACGCTAGTGTAGAATTCAACTTCTTCTTCTATGCCTTCAGCATGGAAAACAACGAAGATTTCTTCTTGCAGTATAACAGTGGTTCGGGTTGGGTAACGGTAAATAGCTGGGCTCGCGGTACAGACTTCAACAACAACGGCTTCTATGAGATAACAGAGACCGTTAACGCTGATCTTACGTCTAACGCCGCGTTCAGGTTGATGTGCGATGCCTCCGGCAATAAGGACCACATCTACATTGATGAGGTTACCATCACCGGCTCTACAGCTACTTCTAGTGTTTCTTCTATTGCACTGATTAGTGAGTCAATCGAAATGGAGGTACAAGCAATGGACTATGAGGTTGAATTCGGACTATATCCTAACCCTGCTTCCAACTTCTTTACGATCAACCTAACAGAAGACCAGGGTGCTTTAACCATCTACCGACTGAATGGTCAGGCTATCCGTACCATGGATATAACTGCTGGCGAGAAAGTAGACGTTGCTGACCTACCTACAGGTTTGTACATCATCAGTGTTGTCACGGACGGCGAGGTGTACACCGAACGATTCATCAAAAAATAGAATCCAGAAAATACCTTTTGCAGAAGGCTGCCTTGGTTAGGGCAGCCTTTTTCTATTTCGGGTAGTGCCTTCCCCTCTATCCAGGATATGCCAACAATACTACCGTCCCAAACAATGAAAAGATGAAAGCAATGAGGTATGGTATGGCAGTTGCGGCATCTTCTTTTCTACGCCAGGTAAGCAGGGCTGTAACCAAAAGGATCATGGGTACCCACATAAGCCCGGAATACAAACCCCAAATTCGCTGCACAATCCGGTCCTCACCCACTCGGAAACGAACAAGCTTACCCACCAAAGCCGAGGAAAGGACACTAACGGGATCTCCTATTTTTACGGTTGGAATAGTCTCGTATTCCATATTAAAAGCGTGGCCACTTGCCAGGGTCACTTCCATGAAAGGTTCAGGGTCCTCCCCCATTCGCTGACCAGGGACTACCCTCACCTTTTGCACCGTAGTAGCTTCTTTCTGCTGCGGGAGAAATACATCCGCCAGCGTAAACAGAGCAAACCCTACGCCTATCCAAAGCAATACCACCAGTGCCAAGGGCAGTGTTACGGAATCTTGAGTTTCTTCAGCCATACCTGAAGGTAAGGGCGAATAGAGGATTTACCAATGCAACTACTATAGACGCCCCAAGTAAAAGAGGCCACCCCAATGGGATGGCCTCTTTTGTTGTTACTATCGGTATTGTGTACCGTATTTGATCGCTTTTGTTTCTATGCAGTCTTAGGGATCAAAATGCTCTTTCCCTATTCCTTTATTGGCAAAGATTTATTGCTCTCTAGCGGCTTCGTAGATAGAGGCAAAGTTCAAATCCCATCCGTCAGGAGTATAAGAACCAGTGTCTTTAATCATGATCCACTGCACTTGCTGACCCTTCAGGGTGGCGCCCAGGTTGTACTCAAAGTTGGCTACTGAGGATTTGCCAACGTTTACCCAAGCACCTGAATCTTCTAAACCAGCAGAATAGTAACGAGGGGTCTCACCCGCCAGTACGTAAACGTCAGCTTTCTCACGGTAAGCCGCAAAGGCAGCGTCGATAGAAGAGTACTGAGCAGACTTGTTCCAGGTAGTTTCTACTACCTGCAAAATAGTGTTATCTGTTACCGTTACTGGCTGAGGGAAGCGCAACATGATGTAACCATCTCCTTTGCCCAAGGAAACAAACTTGGCAGGGTTACGGCGGTAGTCAGCAATGTCACCATTGGCCGAGTTAGAACGTGATTCCTTAGAGCTGTTGTAATCTTCCTCACTCATGTTACCCGGATCCTTCTGCATGCCACTTCCAGGACGATAAAGTTTTACCTCAGCATACTGGTGTCCTTCAAGGTGACCACGGTACCACTCATCGAAGTACTCACCGTCAATCTCGTTATTGCTGTTGGCCAGTGCGTTGGGGTTGTAGGTGTTCTTATCGAAAGCTTGGGTAGCCGCCATATCACCCCAATTGTGAGCCGCATTCTCACCTTTAAACAATTCGCCTTCGAAAGTGAATTTCACCTTCGCAATGTGGTCACCGTGTAGGTTCCAAAGGTTGAGGAAGTCACGCTGGTGATGCGAAGTGAAAATGAAATTATCACCCGTCAAAGCAGCACCGGTTACGCGCTCCATAGTTTCCCCTTTAATTTTGTAGTGGCGACCGAAAGGATGCTTTTTGCTGTTTCCACCAAATACTTGACTAGCGTCAAAACTGATGGTTTTCTTTCCCCAGTCCCAGTTTAGGTTCAGCGCCATGGCAGTATTACCTCTCCACTGAGTAAATGAAAGAAGACGCTGTGACTCAAAGCCATTGGTCTCCGTATCATTTTGGGTAAATACGATGTCACCACCTAAAAATTTAACCTTGCGAGGATTGAACTCCCGCAGATCATCTTCGAAATAGTCTTCACCATCATCTGCAGTTTCAACGTATGCATCACCAGAGAAAGTGAAAGGTACTGCATGCACCCAAATTTGGCCGTCCCACTGAGTACCATTCAAACTAGGATCCGTATCAGTCCAGATGTCAGCCCCTTCGTTTACGTTAGAAGGATCTTTCTTACCATTACCATTGTCTGCTACTACCTTAAAGAAACCTGACTTACCTGCCAGGAACAAGTATCCGTCTTCATCTACATCTACCTGAGTGATCTTACCAAAGAACCGACGGTTGTTCCAATGCTCATCATAGTGCATGCCATCAGGATTGTAGTTGAACAACAACAACTCCCGAACATCACCAGTCTCAATGTTTACCAAGTAAATGGTAGCTTTCTTGGCTACTACTACAGTAAGGTACTTGTTGTCAGGCGACATGGTCATGTGACCGCCCTGAGGAACAAAATCATGCTGAAGTCTCTTCAAAGTAGCTTCATCTCCCAAACCCTGGAAATCATAATCTACTTCGAAAATACGAGACTCACCGGCGCGAGAGTCCAATAGGAACACACGCTGGTTAAATGGCATTCTCCGCAACTCCACATCGGCAAAGGGAGTGTCTTCATCAATCTGACAAGAGAACACCACCACCATGAGGGTAGTCAGCAGTGCAATCTTGGAGAGTATGGGTTTCAACATCTGATCGTTTGATTTGGTAGATCTTGGAATACTATTTCTTATACAAGACTACGAATGTACGACTAAACCTTTTCCTATGTTCGACAAAACTTCTCTAATTCTCGACTAAAGAAATCCACACTCATTTATTTAGTATGAAACAATGGAATTGTCCCATCGGGATGTACCAAAAAATAGACACCTCCTGGTAGCGAATTGAAGCTATATAAGAGTCTCCCACGGAAATCATAAGTGTATTCGGGATAAACAATTTGTCCTCTAGAGGAGTAAAAAACCGCAGTCTCAGGATCAAAATCACCTTCTACCCAAAGATTATCTTCGAAAGGGTTGGGATAATAAATAATCGCAGAATCATTCCATTCTGGAATATCATTTTTTCTACTTCCTACTAGCAGATCAAAATATAATGTTTGGTCAGAAATTCTATTTCCCTCCACGCTTATCTGATTCCCTGGCAAGGAAGCCGTGACGTAATCAATCATCTGGGAGGAAGTCACCCTTACTTCAAAATCATTCTCCAATTCTATTGGTATCAACAGATCAACGAAATTCTCTAACCGATTTAGAATAGCCTCGGATCGAATGGCTAGATTATATACTACTTCCTCCCCTACCAACACGCTGATCTCCATCGTATCCCTGTCCACTCCCCGGCTTACGGGTAAGTACAAGCCGTATAAGCTAAGCGCGGTGTCCAACCTAAAATATTCGGACACCGTAGTAGCTGCTACTAATTCTGGTCCGGTAGGAGGAGCATCGGAAGAGACGTATCGACTCAAGGCAGGCTCATCGCCTGGCAACCATCTGTCTGCCCTATCTAGGGGATCTATCCAACTCTGCAAAGAGGTAGCCGGAGTATCATAGTAGTCATACATAAAGTCCACACGGCTGTAAAAATCATTTACGGGTGCAGATGGAGTAGATTGACCGGCGGTTAGGGTCCCTTTCAAAAGTCCCCACTGGTCGTATATAGGTGAACCGCTAGCTCCTACTTGAGTATAGCCTTCTTCCCAATCCTGTATCCAAAACATGCTATTAGTAATTGGGATCCCCCCAAACTCAGCAATGACGGGCAGGGTAGCGAGGCGAGGCATATTGACATCTACTACCTCAAGAATTTCCTCTTCAATTATATACAGGCCATGAGTAGCCAGGGGTAAACCAGCTTGGGCATTCCAGCCAGCGTAATAGGGAGTAACAAATTGGGGAATAGGTTCAGTCACCTCAAACAGTACAAAGTCCAGATCCTTGGATTCTGCCAGGATCAAATAATCGCTAGTCTCCCAAACGGACCGCTCAATCTCGTAGGCAGGCACCAGATAATCCTGATTGAAGATAAAAGCCAGCCGACCAAAGTTGTCGGGAAAGCAATGCCGGGCTGATAAGACCAACTGCCGGCCGTCCTCCCGGGTAGTGTTAAGTAAGGTGCCGTTACAAGTACCAAAGGAAGAAAAAATCTTCACCATGGCCCTTCTATTCTGGGTCAATGTACTTACCTGGGCATTAGTAACTATCGGTAATAGTATTAGGAGCAATACTAAAAATGATGGCCGTGGGGAAAACCTAAGTAAACAGATAGACGGTTGCTTCATAGTAGGGTACACGTGGTGCACAATGAGACGGTAATTTCCATCGACAGAGTAAGAATAAAAAGGAGATTTGGGAATCTTCGCATCCTTCTTGCCATCCTAGGCTGTAGGCGTATTTTTGTGCCGCAATTAAACATAGCAAATATGAGCTTATTGGTAGTGGGTACCGTTGCCTTCGATGCCCTGGAAACTCCCTTCGGAAAACGCGACAAGATCATTGGCGGCTCAGCCACCTATTTTTCATTAGCAGCTACCTTCTTTACCCAACAAGCCAATCTAGTGGCCGTTGTTGGTGATGACTTTGAGCAGTCGGATATCGAGATGATGCAGAGCCGTGGTATAGGTACGGAAGGACTACAGATCAAAGCAGGCGAAAAGTCTTTCTTTTGGTCCGGTCGCTACCATGAAGACATGAACACCCGGGACACCTTGGTGACTGACCTAAACGTCCTGGCTGATTTTGACCCTCAAATCCCAGATAGCTACCAAGGATGCGAATACCTGATGCTGGGCAACCTGACGCCTACAGTGCAAATGCAGGTGTTGGATCGGCTGAAGGAGCGTCCTAAGCTAGTCGTGATGGACACCATGAACTTCTGGATGGAAATCGCCATGGATGATCTCAAAAAGATCATGGCTCGGGTGGATGTTCTTTCCATCAACGACGAAGAGGCCCGACAGCTATCTGGTGAGTACTCACTGGTAAAGGCTGCTCGCGCTATCATGGCAATGGGACCTAAGTTCCTCATCATCAAGAAAGGAGAGCACGGCGCCCTTCTTTTCCATGGCAATGAAGCATTCTTTGCCCCTGCCCTCCCTCTAGAAGAAGTGTTTGACCCTACGGGAGCAGGCGATTCCTTTGCTGGTGGCTTCCTTGGTTATTTAGCCGCTACGGGAGACACCTCTTTCGAGAACATGAAGCGGGCCGTCATCAATGGTTCTGCCATTGCCTCTTTCTGTGTAGAGAAATTCGGCCCAGAGCGTCTGGCTGAGCTTACCAAAAAAGAACTAAATAACCGTATCCAAGAATTTGTAGACCTGGTCCAGTTCGACATCGATCTCGACTAATGTTCCAAATCCATGGTATAATAAAAGCCCCTTGTCTGGATCAGATAAGGGGCTTCATTTTTATCAAAAAGGAATCTTAATCGCTTTTCTTACCCGATTTGTTCCCTCCCTGGGTAGAAGCGGATCCGCCAGTTTGTCCCGGCACTTTAAATTCTCCCGCAAAAACTTGCTCTATCTTCTCCTTAGAGAATCCCATGGGGTGCCCAATCTTCACAATGCGGCCTTCTGTATCAATCAAAATACCGTGTGGGATTGAATTATGCGGGTACGACCGTGGAACGGAATACCCCTCATATACTCCAACCATAGCAGCAGAAGGTCTCCGGTTGAGAAACCTTGAAACGGTATTCTTGTCCTCGTCTGATAGCGACACCACTTGCAGTTTACCTCCTAACTCTTCCTGTAATTCATCTAAATATTGTGATGTCTGAATGCAAGGTCCACACCAAGTAGCCCAAAACTCCAAGATTACCACTTTGCCTTTGAGTTCTTCGAGTGTAACAGAAGATTGATCCGCATTGAGCAAAGTAACCCCTTCGATTTCTGGTGCATCATTACCAATTCTGGCGCGTTGCGCAAAAGTGTTAGAAGAAACTCCACATACCAACAGGGCTAAAACAATAATTCCACGTGACATAAAATAGTAGGTTTATTAAGAACGAGATAAAACGATTAAATCAAACAATATGCCAGTATCTGGCCAGTAATAAAACCGAGTGGATTGAAAAATTATTGCACAAAAAAAGCCAAGTGAGAATATCCACTTGGCCCTAACATCGTATTGAAAGGAGTTTCCTTATTCGAGGGCTGCAGAAATAGATTCAGCTATGGCTACCATTTCCTCTTTGGCCAACTCCAACTTCTTCCTACTGAAGTTGAGGTCGTCCATGCTATTTAATGGCACCAAATGTATATGGGCATGAGGCACCTCTAGTCCTACTACCGCTACCCCTACCCTTTCGCAGGGAATAACCTTTTCAATACCCTTAGCCACTTTTTTTGCAAATACATGCAGTTCTGCCAGCAATTCATCTTCCAGATCGTAGATATAATCTACTTCTTGCTTAGGCACTACCAGTACATGGCCCTTTACCAAGGGGAAGATGTCCAAAAAAGCTAAGCAGGAGTCATTTTCTGCTACTATGTATCCAGGTATCTCCCGATTTATGATCTTAGTAAAGATGCTAGCCATGATAATTAAATACTGATATCAAGAATTTCGAATTGCAAGATGCCCGCAGGTGCTTTCACTTCGGCAATTTCTCCCAGCTTCTTTCCCATCAAACCTTTCCCAATTGGAGACTGGACTGAAATTTTACCGCTTTTAAGATCAGCCTCTTCTTCAGAAACGAGCATGTAAGTAACCTCCATGCCATTTTTGGTATTTTTGATCTTCACTTTAGACAGGTAAGAAACCTGAGAAGTGTCTAGCTTGGTTTCATCAATCAGCCGCGCATTGGCAATTACTGTCTCTAATTTAGAGATTTTCAGCTCCAGAAGACCCTGAGCATCCTTAGCAGCGTCATATTCTGCATTCTCGCTCAAATCCCCTTTGTCACGTGCTTCGGCGATTTCCTTAGCAATATCAGCCCTACCCTTAGTCTTCATCACATGCAATTCATCCTTCATATTCTGAAGACCCTCGGCTGTGTAATACTGTGTCTTTGACATACTAATTGAATTCGTTGGATTTGGGAGTACACATACAAACAAAATGACGGCTCCAAAGTGCTTGGAAACCGCCTATGCCTAATATCATACCCACCAACGCCATACCTCACTTGGGCTATGGCGACAAAAAAATGCTGGGAGTTCTCCCAGCATTCGCATAACATTATCTACATACAAAGGTAATACTTTTCGTCCATTTCTCCTATAGCCGCTGGGTAAGGGAATTTTCAATTTTGCCCCTACCCATCCGTAAAATATACCGTAGCTTTGGACCCATAATGAAACGGCTGGGACTAATATTTTACCTTATTTTTTGCGCTATTGTGGCTTGGGCACAGCCTCCTGGAAGGAATGCAGCGGAGCTAGAGGTGAAGTTAACCTTGGCGGATTCTAGCCAACGGTTGGATTTGCTTATTCAATTGGCAAATAGTTTTGGAACAATAGACACCGAAAGGGCCCTACAGTATGCCTTGGAGTCTATTGAAATAGCACAAGTCAGGTCCGACACCATCGCCTGGACGCGTGGCCTGTTAGCTTTAGGAAACATTTTCCAGAAAAACATATCAGAATACGACAGTGCTTTGGCCTATTACTTTCAGGCCACTCAACTAATAGAGCTACATAAACCCGTTGAGTATTTTATTATCCAAAATGCCATTGCTGAAACCTACCAGTTAGTGGGAGAGTATGCACAAGCCCTCGAAATCCTGGTAAACACGGAGCTAGCTCTGGAGAAAGAAGGCTACAAAACGGCCTTGGCACAAACACAGTTACAGTTAGGGGAGCTGTATACCCAACTTGGCCAGTTTGATCTATCAGAAAGTAAATTCCAAAACGCCTTAACGACCTTCCAGCGCAACAACGACCCCCAAAAACAAGGGGATACTTGGTTAGCTTGGGCTCAAACACACCAAGCCAATGCTGATTGGCTAATGGCTGATTCTGCCTATCAACTTGCCGTTGCAGCCTATCTGCAGGGGCCATATTTGCAGGGCCTAGGCCAAGCGCATTTAGGTATAGGGCAGGTAGCTACGCAAAACCGCAAGATAGAGGACGCCCGCCAAGCCTGGCAAATCGCTATAGAACATTTCGGTGAGATAGAGGACAAAGCAGGCCTTGCCCAAGTATATCTTCAACTGGGAGGGTTGGGAATGGCCGAGAAGGATTATGAAAGGGCCTACCGCAATTTTCAGACTTCACTCAATCATGCCTTGGCGGTGAACGATCGCCGGATGGTAAAAAATGGATACGAATCTCTATACAACCTATCCTTGGCAGCCGGGGACCTGGAGGCGGCAGAAGAATACAAGGAGCTTTTTGTTGCCATTGGGGAGTTCGTCTTCATTGAAGAAAACCAACGAGAGATTGCAAAATTACAAGCCAGGTATGACCTGGAGAAGAAGGAACTAGAGCTCACCAACTTATTGCAAGAGCGGGAGCTACAAGAGCTACAGCTAAAACAACGCAATAGCGAAAGAAATCAGTTATTGATGTTGGCGATAGTGCTCCTTTTATTGGCGGGAGCAGGTTTCTACTTCTTTGTCAGGATTCGAAAGTCCAATCGGGCTTTAACCAGTACAAATGATCAAATTCATACACAGAATGCTCAGTTGGAGGAATTAAACAACACCAAGGATAAGTTTTTCTCCATCATTGCACACGACGTGAAGGGCCCCTTGAGTTCCTTACGGTCATTTGCCAATTTGCTCATAAAGTATACAGATAGCCTTTCAAAAGAGGAGATACAAAACCTGGCAACTGACCTTGACAACTCGCTCAAAAATCTCTTTAGCCTCCTTGAAAACCTGCTTACCTGGGCAAGATCCCAAACAGGCAGCCTGGAATTTAACCCTACGAGTTGGCAACTAAACAAGGTGATAGAGGAAACCACAGAGGTACTACAGCCCACCGCAGAGAAGAAAAATATCAAGCTAAGTGTAAACGTTCCTAGCAATTCTGAAGTCCTGGCAGATCGGAACATGATCACAACCGTAATTCGCAATCTTATCTCGAATGCAATAAAGTTTACCGAGTCCAGTGGTGAAGTCCAGGTATTGGTAGAATCCTACGTTGATGCTTTTGAAATCGCAGTTATCGATAATGGTGTAGGCATGCCACCTGAAATCAAGCAGAAGCTTTTTAAGGTGGGGGAAAAAGTAACTCAAAAAGGTACTGCAAATGAAAAGGGAACCGGATTAGGGCTCATCCTATGTAAAGAATTTGTGGAGAGGAACAAGGGAACTATTTGGGTAGAAAGTGAACCCGGAAAGGGTTCTACTTTTCGGTTTACCTTACCAGTTTCTACTACATCTTAAAACGCTCGTCTGGCAACCAAGCATCCATTTTCTGAATAGCAGCCTCTTGCGCTCTGGGATGAGCCGGGTTAAGGATATAGTTATGTTCCAAAGGCATAACAGCAGAGGGCACTTTCAAAAGCGGAGTTCTCATTCCTTCTACCCAAGCATCTCCCATTTGAGCAAGGCTTTTGGGGGCAGGATACTCGTCCCACCCTGTGGGTAGGCTTTCCATTGAAATTTCATGCACCAAAAGGTCGTCTGGAAGAATGAGTTCTAACACTAAAAACTTTTTATCAGCAAGAAAACGAATCGGCGTGTTAGCAATCATTTCCAAGGCTGCCAACGCTCTGGAGCCTGAAGTATACAGCACGGCGACACCCTCACTATTCCATCTACCTCCCATTAGCCTAGCACCATATCCCGACAAGTCTCTGTGATAAGGTGGCTTTGCTATCCTGTAGAGCTGCATAGGTTAGGCGTAAACACCAAAAGCCAAGCGACCCAAGACCTGGGATACTAATCTTATTCCGAACTGAGTATCAAGAAGGCTGTAGGGAGTATCTCCTCCTAATGCAAGAACAGGTTCTCGCAACCACCCTTGGAAGGCATCAGGCTCTTCAAATATGTACTCTCCTTGTTGCAGAAGTTTTTCCAATTGAAGTATTCTCTCCGAAACTGGAACGCTCATGACATCAGACACTTGCCGGCGTTGCAAGGTGCGAAGGGAAACATGAAGTAAGCTCGCTAGTTCTTCGGGAGAAAATCCAAGTGCTTCTCTAATATGGTGTACCTTTGCCATAGTGACTCCAGAACGTGCTTGTAGCGCTAGATTATGGGATGTTGTATCCCATAATCCGCTATGCTGAAATTCTGGGTTACCTGTGGTATAAATTGGTGCCGCCTCTCTAGCTTCCATAGGAGGGTTGGTTTCTTTAAGGGTATATTTTTTACCTTCTGCCATATGTCACTAAAATACGGAATTTTGTCGTGCTTAAAAAATGTTAGTTCTAGATTCTACTATTATTTCCGATGATGTCGTTGACCAGAAGTTTGTCTGCGATTTAAATAAGTGCAAAGGTGCTTGCTGCGTAGAGGGGGATTTGGGCGCCCCGCTAGATCAGAATGAGTTGCTGACCATGGAAGAGATTCTTCCTGAGGTGATGCCTTATCTTTCTGAAGAGGGGCGTCAAGTTTTGGAAAAAGAAGGCGCCTTTGTTCTCGATGAAGAAGGAGATTTCTCCACACCTACTATTGAGGGTAGAGAATGTGCCTATGCCTATTATGATGAGCAACAGGTGCTGAAGTGCGGTATTGAACAGGCCTATTTGGATAAGAAAATCAATTTCAAAAAACCCATCAGTTGCCATCTCTACCCCATCAGAATCAGCAGATATGAGCATTACGAGGCTATCAACTACCATGAGTGGTCTATTTGTAGTCCAGCTTGCGAATTGGGCGAATCCCTCAAAGTACCTGTTTATCAGTTTCTAAAGGAACCCCTAATCCGCAAGTATGGTGAAGGCTGGTACGCTGACTTGGAAACCAAGGTGGAGGAAAATAGCCGAACCGAAGAGCACACTACCGATTAGGCAGGGTAACCATCAAAATCAATCGCAGGGAAAGTAAATTATCATTTCCCATCCGTTCACCAAGCTCTCCGGTATTGTCTAAGTAGTCAGTGAGGGTATTCATCAAACCCACCTGCACTTGCCATGCCAAGGCAGGATTCCACTGCCACTGGAGATGAACCTGGGTAGGGAAATGCACTGTTGAGTTACCAAAAGTTTCGTTGGTAGGCCTAGTAGCCGGAATATCAATCAGATTTTCTCCCGATTCGTTTTGGGGCTGAAAACGAAGAATACCTACTCCCTGGGCCACAAACAGAGAGAAAGAGGAGAGTTCTACTACTTTCAATCTAGGCAATAGGGCTAATCCTTGGTATGAGGTCCTAAAAAAACGGGTCGGTTGAATGATATCACCATTGGCCTGAACCTGAGGAGTAAGGTTAGGATTCTGCCCTGTAAAGTTGCCCGCATAGGCCACAAAACCTGCGCTTAGTCGGCTTTGAGTGTTGAGAATAAAGTAAATATTACCCTCAAGCGAGAAATTCTGATAACTAGGATTTACGTCTCCGCGGTAACTTGTAGCCCCAATTCCCCCACCCACAGCACTACTGCGCGGAGGGATCGAATCCGTAGATTGGGACCATCCGAAAAAGGGAAAAAGGAGGAAAGCGACGAGAAAGCGCATGAAGTAAAAGTAGCACGAGGGTTCCCGTGCTACATCATTTCGCATCAATTAATTAGACATCGCCATCAGCAAATCGTGCTGTGTGATGATATGAATGTGGTCTTTCTCGTCACGAACCAGCAGCGCTTTGCTCTCATGGTTGATCAGGGAGCTGAGTACATCCACAGTATTGTCCATGGCAACAAAAGGCAGAGGCTTATCCATCACTTCGGTCACTTGGGCCTCTTTTACCGCTGGCTCTTCGATCATGCGGTTCAGCACTTTGGAATCAATGAGACTGCCAACGAACTCCTCGCCATTCACCACCGGAATTTGGGAGATACCCTGGGCGTTCATCAGCTTCACCGCTTCCATCACTTTCATGTTCTGAGCCACTGTTACCAGTCGACCCTGGCCATTCTTTTCCTTAATGATATCTTTAGCTGTGGCAAAATCTCGTGCTTCCAGAAAGCCACGCTCACGCATCCAGTCATCATTGTAAATCTTACCCAGGTATCGCGTACCGTGATCCGGCAAGATCACTACCATGATGTCATCCTCTTTCAAGTGCTCACGTGCATATTCCAAGGCACCAAATACCGCCGACCCACAAGACCAACCTATGAATAAGCCTTCTTCTCGGGCCAGGCGGCGAGTCATGATGGCTCCATCCTTATCCGTCACCTTTACAAAGTGGTCTATCTGATCAAAGTCTACATTCTTCGGTAGAATATCTTCACCAATGCCCTCCGTCAGGTAGGGATAGACTTCCTTCTCATCAAACACACCGGTTTCTTTGTACTTTTTGAATACCGAACCATAAGTATCAATCCCGACCGAAACGATGTTAGCGTTTTGTTCTTTGAGATACTTAGAGGTGCCGCACATAGAGCCACCCGTACCTACACCTGCCGCCCAGTGAGTAATCTTGCCTTCCGTCTGCTCCCAGATTTCCGGGCCGGTGGTCTCATAATGAGCCAGTGCATTAGACAGGTTATCGTACTGGTTAGGATAAAAAGAATTCGGAGTCTCTTCGTTCAGTTTACGGGCTACCGAATAGTAGCTACGCGGATCTTCCGGCTCTACATTAGTGGGGCATACGATTACTTCTGCCCCTACAGCCCGCAGAATATCAATCTTTTCTTTACTCTGTTTATCAGCCAAGGTAAAAATACACTTGTAGCCTTTGGCGATAGCTCCCAGAGCAAGGCCCATTCCTGTATTGCCGGAAGTGCCTTCAATGATAGTTCCTCCAGGCTTCAACACACCAGCCTTCTCCGCATCCTCGATCATCTTCAGGGCCATCCGGTCCTTCATTGAATTACCCGGGTTGAAATACTCTACTTTCGCTAATACGGTCCCCTTAATGCCTTCGGTCACACGGTTGAGTTTCACCAAAGGGGTATTACCTATCGTTTCGATAATCGAATTGTAGTACATACATGTAGTGTTTGCGTCGGTACAAAGCTACACAAAAGGCCACTCAGGAATGAGCAAGAAGCCATCAATTCTGTCGGATGGATGCTAAAAGATATAATACAGCCATACGGACCGCTACCCCATTCTCCACTTGATCCAGAATGATGGCATGATCCGAGTCGGCCACATCACTAGTGATCTCCACTCCCCGGTTGATAGGGCCTGGGTGAAGGATGGTAATGGGCTTATCTAACTCGGCTAGCAATTGCTTGTTGAGCCCAAAGTGCATGGAGTATTCCCGAAGAGAGGGAAAGAATTTGATGTGTTGGCGCTCCAATTGAATACGAAGTACATTGGCTACATCACACCAATGCAGCGCCTCCCGAATATTGGAAGTAATCTTAACCCCCAGGTTTCCCAGGTATTTAGGAATGAGCGTATTGGGCCCACAAACCATCACCTCGGCACCTAGCTTTTGCAGAGCAAAAATATTGGAGAGTGCTACCCGGCTGTGAAGGATATCGCCCAAGATGGCCACCTTCTTCCCAGATACATCGCCCAATTTCTCACGAATTGAGAAGGTGTCCAACAAAGCTTGGGTAGGATGCTCGTGGGTGCCGTCCCCGGCATTCACAATATTGGCATCAATATATCGGGATAGGAAATGAGGAGCCCCGGGACTACTGTGTCGCATCACAACCATATCCACCTTCATGGATAGTATGTTGTTCACGGTATCCAGTAAGGTTTCACCCTTTTTTACCGAACTATTTCCCGAAGAAAAGTTCACCACATCCGCCGAAAGGCGTTTTTCAGCCAACTCAAAGGAGAGCTTAGTACGTGTGGAATTCTCAAAAAAGATATTGGCTATGGTAATATCACGAAGCGATGGGACCTTTTTAATAGGACGATTGATTACCGATTTAAACTCATCGGCCGTTTCAAATATGAGTTGAATATCCGATTCCGTCAGCGATTTGATACCTAACAAATGGGGAACGCTGAGTGCTTGTGACATGAACTACGCTTCTTCCTTATTGATTAACCAAATATTATCTTCCTTTGCTCCCTGCTCCTTCCATTCTACCAGAACCCGTTGGGAGTCCAGTGTATTCACATGCTTACCCACATAGGTAGGCTCTATGGGTAGGTCACGGCTATACACTCTGTCAATGAGAATCAACAGCTCCACCTTCGCAGGCCTGCCAAAATCAATCATAGCATCCAATGCCGAACGGACGGTCCTGCCGGTGTACAGTACGTCATCTACCAAGATGACACGCTTATTCTCCAGCGGAAAGGGAATTTCTGTGGTATTGGCTTTTATGGGCTTTATCCTACGCCGGAAATCGTCCCGATAAAAGGTTACATCAAGCTTACCTAAAGGCACGCGATGGCCTAAAATCTCTTCAAGCTTATCGGCAATTCTGCTCGCGAAAAAGACACCCCGAGGTTGCATACCTAGGAGCACGCTATTTTCAAAGGGGTAATGATATTCCACCAGTTGCTGGGCTAAGCGACTGACGGTAATATCCAGTAGGCGACTATGGAGCAGGGATCGTTTTGACATGATGCGGGGCAAATATAATACTTCCGGTCATGCGCACCGTATCATGGATAAATGATCTTGTTGATATAAAATACGCGTCGGCGTTCCCCAGCCCCGCCACGCCGCAATTTCCGAATTTCCTGCACTCCAGATGCATAAAAATAATCTCCGTACCACCGATCCAGGAAACTGACATTATCCTCGTTTCGTTGCACGATTTCAGAACCAAACTTCAATGCTATAGGGTCAAAAAACTTCCCTTCTTCCATCGTGTCTCCTCGGATTACCTTAGACCGGATTTCACCATCAAATAGGTAGAGTAAAACGATGCGGTCACGATTCACATGCACCTTCACAAACTCCTGAAGTACCACGCTTTGTATACCTTCAATCTCAAAACTGTTATTCCAAAGCACCTTACCATCAGGAGTAAATGCAATAACCACCGAATGGGTATACCGATATCCATCAAAGTACGTAGAATTGGAAGTGCCTGCTCCTCCCCCACCAATTCCGCCACTACCATAGTAGCGGTATACGGGATAGAATGCCTCTCCTACCATCACATAGTATCCGTTTTGCTCGATGATGTCGTGCACTAGCAACCGGTAAGAGAAACGGGCTTTTCTGCCTTTGATCCTGCGCCGGTCAATCCTGGCCTTCACCCGATTCCGACGCTTGGTTTTCATATAGTTGAAGAAATTGTCCAGCTCTTCGTAAGCATAGGTGTAGTAATCTACCTCTCCATCTTCCAGCAAATTACCTACGAAAATCCCCTTGGTATAATCTGAGCGCCGGTCAGAGAAAGTACCGGCAATCACCTTACGCCCATCTAGCTGGTTGGCCGTGCGGCCATACAGCACATTAAGTCCCTCCGGTAGCGTAATGTCCTGTTCTCTTAGCAGAAGCCCCTCATCATCAAAAGTGCGCAGGGTAAGCTTATACGGGACCCGAGGCTCCTTAGTCAATACGGACACGTCAAAAGTATCGTCTTGGTCGTTTACGGAAAGCTCCATGAGCTCGGACTGCTCTTCATAAAAATTGGGCAAAACCCTGGTTTTACCATCAAACCGATTGTGCAATAGCACCGTGGATCGGCCATTTACATATCCGCCAAATATCAAGGCATCACCTACAGACTCAAATTCCGTCAATCTGAGAGGCACCACCTTACGTACCTCTTTCATGGTAGTATCTCCCACGTTGAGCCCCATCTTTACCAGCAAATAGTTGGCCGTAGGGCTGTACTGGTCGAATAGCCAATAGATGGAATCGCGGTGGAAATCCCACCCAATGAGGTTAAACCTCCTGGAAACTCCATAGGTCTGGCGCCATACCTCATTAAAGGCCGTATCGTACCTCACAAACTCATACATTTGATCGGGCCCTATCCCTAACTGTTCCACCATGCGATAAAGCATTACCCCATGTTCGTTCAAGGATTCTACCTGATAAGGGTTTTCCAGTTTACCTAGCTCAATTTCTAACCGCTCAGGTTGCAAGGGTTGGGCGGTAAGGGCATTACCAACCAGAAGGAACACTCCAATAAGAAAATTCTGCACCGTAATACGTGGGAGATCGCTCATAGGATCAAATTACCAAACCTGTTTTTACAAAGAAGGTGAAGGATACCTTCCGGGTTTCATGTCCACCCCAAAGTTGTTCAAAGAGCGGCCGCAAAACGTCCACGGGCGATTCCCCATGTTGCATTTTGTATTGCCGCACCGCCGTCCAACTTTCCAGGAAAGACAACCAGTCGTCAAATTTCCAATAATAATCCGCCTCTATCCTTTCGTCCATCATATTCTTGAAGGGAAAAGGGATATTTTGATAGCGCTGCTGTAAGTGCACCCAACCGGCGGGCCAATATCCTGCCAAGGTCTCACTATACAAACGATTCATCAGTCGGTCAAATTCCATACCCAAACGGGGTATACCAAAGCCCCATGCAGCCAACACCCCGCCGGGCCGTACTACCCGTTTCACTTCTTGGTAAAACCCCTCTAATGACAGGCTATGCAGGGCTTGTCCCACCGTAACCAAATCTACCGAACCTGATTTGACCGAAACAGAATCTTCGGAACTAACCTCAAAGTTGATCTTGGGGTTTGACAAAGTCCCTTCCAAAATCCTGGAATCGCCTTCCGTAGCTACTACCATGTCAAACTCTGCCGCCAACCGGTAGGCTACCTTGCCATGACCCGTTGCTACATCCCAGGCTAACTTTCGTCCTCCTACCCGGTGCAGTATCTCTCGATACAATTCCTCAGGATACTTAATCAAATGGTCAGCCGATGACTCTGCAGAAAACTCCATGTTATGACACCAAACCTTAGTTTGGGCCAGGAAGTTAAGCAAATAAACCGTTCTCAAAAGGGATGGAGTAGAAGTTGAATGATCCTGAACTTATCACCACTTTTGTAGCCTTTAACCCCTACTTCTTTGGAAAATAAAGCCATCATAAAACAGCTTAAGCAGACGGCACAGCTGCTGGAATTACACGGAGAGAATCCTTTCAAAATACGTGGGTATACCTCTGCGGTCTTTAACCTGGAAAAGCTAGAACAGCCTTTGGCCGAAATGGATCGGGAAACCTTAATTGGGTTGGATGGCGTGGGCAAAAGCTTGGCAGATGGCATACTCCAGGCCATTGATTTGGGAATGCTACCGGCCTTACAAGAACAGCTAGATCGTACCCCACCGGGTGTGGTAGAGATGCTCAACATCAAGGGCATAGGCCCCAAGAAGATTCGTACCATCTGGCTAGAACTCAATATAGAGACTATTGAGGGGCTGCTAGAAGCAACGGAGCAGGACCAGATTGCCAAACTAAAAGGCTTTGGGGCCAAAACCCAGGAGACGATCAAGCAGGCCTTGCTTTACCGGCAAGAGAATGCCCTCAAGCTGCATTACCGGGAAGCAGAGAAACTAGGACGGGAGTTGATTGCGGGCCTGACCCAACGGCTGCCCAACGACCAAGTAAGCGAAACGGGTGCCTTGCGCCGCCGGCTGGAGATAATCGATACCCTGGAGGTGCTGGTAGGTACAAAGGACCGAAAAACGCTCAGAGAAGGTCTGAGTTCTTGGGAGGAATTGAAACTTGACCTAAAGAAATCTGGGCCTTTCACCTTAGCTGGCACCTGGATCGCCACGAGTACCCCCGTCCGGATTTACTTATCAAGTGAGCAGGACTTTGCCAAACAGCTGCTACTGTCAAGTGCTAGCCAAGCGCACCTTTCTACGCCGGTGACCGAGGAGAAAAGCTTGCTGAAACTACTGGCCAACACCACCCCAGCGTCCGAAGAGGAAGCCTACAAGCTGGCCGGTTTGGCCTACGTGGCTCCTGAGCTTCGCGAGGGACAATTCGAAATAGGGCTAGCCAAGGAAAATAAGCTGCCCAAGCTAGTGACCATGGATGACCTAAAAGGGATTCTGCACAACCACAGCACCTATAGTGATGGTAAGCATTCGCTTCGCGCCATGGCCGAGGCCTGCCGAGATTTAGGTTATCAATACTTGGGTATCTCTGACCACTCCAAGTCGGCCTTCTACGCCAATGGCTTGGAAGAGCCCCGTATCGTAAAGCAGCATGAGGAGATTGAGGCTTTGAATAAAGAGCTGGCTCCCTTCCGTATATTCAAGGGCATAGAGTCTGACATCCTGAATAATGGAGCGCTGGACTATGCCGAGGATGTGCTGGCCAGCTTTGACTTCATTGTGGCTTCCATTCACTCGGGGTTACGAATGGACATTAAGAAGGCGACAGATCGATTGATTACCGCCATCGCCAACCCCTACACTACTATGCTGGGACACCCTACGGGCCGGCTGTTGTTGCAACGCGAAGGGTACCCCATCGACCACAAAACGGTGATCGATGCTTGTGCCCAGTACGGAGTAGTGATCGAGATCAATGCTCACCCCTGGCGGCTGGACTTGGATTGGCGCTGGGTGCACTATGCCATAGAGAAAGGTGTGATGCTGAGCATCAACCCCGATGCTCACGAAAAAGACGGATACAAGGATATGTATTATGGGCATTTGGTAGGCCGCAAAGGGGGACTCACGGCCGAAATGACCTTCAACGCCCTTTCGGTTGAAGAGGTAGCGCAACACTTCGCGGACCGCAAAGCCGCCATCACGAAGCCTGCATGAGTGTAAAGAATCCCAAAAAGATCCTCATACTCCGATTCGGGGCTATTGGTGACATAGTATTGACCTCACCGGTGATCCGGGCGATTAAGGTACAATTCCCCGATGCTGAGGTGCACTACTGCACCAAGAAAGGGTACCGGAGTTTGGTGGAGCACAATCCTTATCTGGACAAAGTCCATCTGCTGGAAGATAGCCTGTCGCAACTCGTGAAGGTCCTGCGTAAGGAGAAATACGATTTCATAGTAGATCTACACCGCAACCTGCGCACCCGCCTGATCAAGTGGCAACTCCTACGACCATCGGCTACCTTCACTAAGCTTAGCTTTCAGAAGTCACTGATGGCCAAGCTGAAGATCAATCACCTACCCAATGTGCACGTGGTGGACCGGTACATGGAGGCGGTAAAACCCTTGGGAGTAAAACCAGACGCAATGGGACTCGATTACTTCATCCCGGATGAAGACGTAGTGGCCAAAGACTGGCTTCCTGAAACCCATCGGGGCCGATACGTAGTGTATGCCTTGGGTGGACAACAGGGTACCAAGCGTCTGCCTTTCCACCGGATGATCGAACTCTGCGACCGCATAAACAAGCCCATCGTGCTGGTAGGTGGTCCAGAAGACAAAGAGGTTGGGGATCAGTTGGTGGAGTTCTTCACAAAATCGGAGGACAATGCCCAGTTTGAGCAACAGCTCACCGCTGACCTGGGCAAGCGAACTACCGTATTCAATGCCTGCGGGAAGCTTAATCTCAACCAGTCAGCTTCCATCATCAAAGGGGCCGCCTACGTATTTGCCCACGACACCGGCATGATGCACGTGGCTGCTGCCTTTCGCAAACAAATCTTTTGCATTTGGGGCAACACAATTCCCCTGTTTGGCATGTACCCGTATCGTACCAAGTTTACCATCCTGGAAAACAACAAGATCAACTGCCGTCCTTGCTCCAAAATTGGTTACGATAAATGCCCCAAGGGCCACTTCAAGTGCATGGAGGAAATTGTATTCGACTTTTGGTTACCCTAAAGAAAGGCTCTGTTTTGGAATAGGACGGGTTAGAAAGCCCTTTGAAAACTGGAACCTCAACGGAGGAGGTTAGTTCTCCACCTGAGGGACGCAAAAGCTCATCTTACCAAACTACCAGGTAAGTCCCCTACCCTTTCAGCACCTACCTGTTCCAATACCTGCTTCAGCTGTAACTTCAGCATGGCAGTCACTTGTTGGCCACCAGCCTTACCTAGGGCCGCTACCCCATACATAAAGGAGCGACCTAGAAAGGTAAACTTAGCCCCACTAGCCATCACCCGGGCAATGTCTGGCCCAGAGCGGATGCCACTGTCCAGCATCACAGTAATCTGGTCACCGTAGTGGGCCGAAATCTGCGGAAGAGTAGCCATGCTAGAGAGTCCCGCATCCAGCTG
>DMST01000177.1:21451-23427 GCA_003454975.1 Cytophagales bacterium
ACAATCCCGTCCAGACCACAGGCAATTGCCAACTCCACATCAGCGGGGTGCGCTACCCCTTTCAGCACCAGTTTGCCCGGCCACTCTGCCCGAATAGCGCGAATGCGCTCCTCATTAAGCCGGCCGTCAAAGGTGCGGTTCATGAACTGACCCAAGTGGCGCAGGCTTAGCCCTTTGGGAATGTAGGGGGTGAGCGTTTTGAAGGTAGGTGAACCAGCGGCTAAGGTTTGTAGCGCCCAAGTTGGGCTGCCCAAAATCTGGCGTACGTTGCGTGTGGTCATGCGGGGAGGCAACGACAGACCGTTGCGAATCTCCTTGGCCCGATAGCCAAAGGTGGGAACGTCCGATAATATCACTAGCACCTGATAACCGGCGGCTTTGGCCCGGTCTAGTAAGGCCTTCCGCAAGGATTCCTCCTTTGGATGGTACAGCTGAAACCAAGCATGCCCCTCAGTAATCTCCGCGATGGTCTCCAAACTTGCTGTGCCCACCGTACTCAGCACATAGGGTATGTTGTGCTCATAGGCCGCTTTGGCCAAAATCTCCGAGGCCCGTGGCCACATCAGCCCTTGCAAGCCTATAGGTGACACACCAAAAGGAGCCGCATAGGTATGGCCGAAAAGTTCAGTGGATAAGTCCGCTCCCGAATAGGGCTTTAGGTATTGGGGAATAAGCTGCACCGTCCGAATATCCTCAGTATTGCGTCGCAGATTCACCTCCTCATTGCATCCCCCCTCCAAATAGTCCATCGCAAATCCAGGGATCCGCCGCCTTGCTCTTTCTTGCAAGGCTTCGATAGAAGGGTACTTAGGATTAATGGTGAGGTCCATGAGGAATGAGGTTACCTGGGATCGGTTACAAAAATAGAAGGGAACTCCGGTTTGCACTAGTCGCGCCTAACTTTCTCATCAATTGAACACCACAGCAAAGCATCAAATTTTGCGCTTGCGAGTGAAAACCACAGAATCTTTGGCACAAACACATCCCAACACCTATTTCCTTCCCGTAAATACCATCAACCCCCTATTTATAGCTAATCCACGAAGTGATTCGGACCACAAATCCCCAAATAAAACCACTCAACACGAATAAACAGCCACTACAGGCGGATATCAATTCACAGGCCACACCTACCAAAGAGGGCCATTTTCATGATAATGGAACCGAAATCGCCCTCTACCTTCGTGTCAACGAACAAACAAAAACACATTAATTCAACTGACATGAAAAAGGTACTATTCCTAGCATTGCTCGCTATCTCAGCCTTGACCGTAGAATCTCAAGCGCAGATCCTCAATCCCCCTAACGGCGGTGGCGCTACCGATGGTTGTGGCTTCACTTACCAGCAAGGATACAACACCGGTCGTAACCTGGGCACTAGCGAAACTTATTACGCAGAGAACTACCAACTCTACTTGCGTACCCTCCAAGACTTTTCTCACTGCTCATTGTACCGCATTGGTGTTATTGAAGGGTACATGCTGCACCGTCGTCCTGATGACGCAGTGGACCCTGTAGACACCATCTGCTTTGAAGGTACGCGCCCTGGCTCATGCGGCCCTGCGGTAGGTGAAGATCCCGATCAATAAGACCAGCCGTGCCATAAACTCACAAAAGAAGGTTGCTCATCACTGGCCAACCTTCTTGCATTTTAAAATCCGTATACTTCCCCTTGCCAGACCACTAGAGGAAAGCTTGTATTGGCTATTGCGACTCGCAGCCATACCATTTATTCCATCCCTGGCTGCTTTAGCTCAAATCCTTCCTCCGCTTTTTTCTCATCTACCATCGCCTTCACATCGGCCAGTAGCTGTTTAGCATCGTAGACGATACCGTCCTTGATGGTGTACTTCACACCGCCTACGCGCACCACCTCATTGTCCTCCGTCAGCTTGATGGCCCCCGTACCATAGAGCACTTTTAGGTTCATCAGCGGGTTTTCCTCCACTATCACCAAATCGGCTAGTTTGCCCACC
>DMST01000177.1:23476-23960 GCA_003454975.1 Cytophagales bacterium
GCCTATCTCCTGCTCCATGCCTAGTGCCTCGGCTCCCTTCAGGGTAGCCGACATAATCACCTCCAGCGGGTGGAAACCTGCCTCGCGCAGCAGTTCCAGTTCGCGGATGAAGGCGAAACCGTACAGCTGGAAAATAAAGCCGCTGTCCGAACCTGCCGTCACACGGCCGCCACGGTTTTTGTATTCGTTCACAAAGGCCATCCAGAGCTGGTAGTTGTGCTTCCAGTCTACCTCCTCGTTGGTACCCCAGTAGTGCCAGTACGAGCCGTGGCTCACCTTGCTGGGCTGGTAAAACCGCCAAAGGCTGGGTAGCGTGTATTCTTCATGCCATTCGGCCCGGCGGGCCCGCATCAAGTCTCGACTCGCCTCATAAATGTTGAAGGTAGGGTCCAGGGTAAAGTCTAGGGCCAGCAACTCATCCATCACCGCATTCCAATGCTCACTGTCGGGTTCGGCGGCTTGCTGCCACAGCTTGCCTGCTTCA
>DMST01000177.1:24000-24536 GCA_003454975.1 Cytophagales bacterium
TGCTCGTTGTTGTAGTTATAGTCCAGGCGGTAGTTTTGCACGATTCGGTCCGTGAAAAGCGCCTCCGGCAAACCGTACCAGTGCTCCATGCTGGTCAGCCCCCAGCGGGCAGTGTTCAGTACATTCACGCCTACTACGTTCAGTTGGGCGTGGTGGCAGGCCGTACCTAGGCCCTGGCTTTTCGCTTCGGTCAAAGCCGCCTCCATGATGTCGGGTCGGGCGCCGAAAAACTTGATGCCGTCGGCCCCTTCCTTGGCTACATATTGCACCCACGCCCGTGCATCCTCGGGCGTATTTACCCCTTTCTTCCAATCACCGGTTCCGAAAGCCGGGTAGGCAAATATCCGCGGTGCGGTGATGGCATTACTAGCCGAGCGCTCTTTGTGGTCAAGGCACCACTGGAATCCATTGCCGCAGGCAGGTTCTCGTATCGTGGTGACTCCGTGTGCCATCCAAAGCTTAAACACATACTCGGGAACGGTTCCCTGGCCCGTTCCGCCAATATGGCCGTGCATATCTACCAAGCCCGGCAGCAC
>DMST01000177.1:24612-27229 GCA_003454975.1 Cytophagales bacterium
TCCTTCACTGGCGGTCTTCGTGCAGGATTGATCACCACCCCTGGGTAGCCTACCACCTTTACCTCGGTAATGCGATTGCCCTCCACCACAATGTCCACCGGGCCCATGGGCGGCGCACCATTGCCGTTGATGAGCGTAGCACCCCGAATAATTAACTGATCATAAGGGCCTTCGCCCTCTGTCCGGTCCGGAGCATCCGGCATTTGGGCCATAGCCCAATGAGTAATAAATAAAGAAAAGAATAGGTATACAGTCCGTAGCATAAAATATGTGGTTTTGGGACAATATAGCCCAAAACCACGGACTCTGCTTCGGCTGGGATATTGCTTCCTATGAGCAGGGGAAGTTCCTCCAGGGGATTAAATTCCGCGTCGGCCTAAAGCTAGATACCTATCTAATTATCAAGTTAGTACCTTAGCGTAACGCGATTAAGTGCAGCATCCACAAGTACAAGGAGCACCATACAGTTGCCCACAAAGAGGTGATCGCAAGAAAAATTTGAACATTCCTCGCCGTTACCGCGAGGCCTTAATCGCCTGCCAGATATCTCCGGCAATATCCTCTATGTGCTCCAGCCCCACCGAGATGCGGATGAGGCCAGGAGGGATACCCGCCGCCAACCGCTCCGCTTCGGTTAACTTGGCGTGCGTAGTGCTAGCTGGGTGCGTGGCAATGGTGCGCGAGTCGCCTAGGTTGGCCGTCAAACTACATACCTGCAAAGCATCAAGGTACTTACGCCCACGCTCAATACCTCCGTCTAGCTCAAAGCAGACAATGCCCCCGCCCGCGGTCATTTGCTTGCGAGCTACCTCAGCCTGGGGGTGGCTGTTCAGGAAGGGATACCGAACCTGCTCTACATCCGGGTGCGATTCCAAGCGCTGGGCCAGCGTAAGGGCATTGCTACAGTGGCGGTCCATGCGCACGTGCAGGGTTTCCAGGCTCTTGCTCAATACCCACGCGTTGAAGGGCGACAAGGAAGGGCCCGTGCGCCGCACAAAGGTGAAGATGGGTTTGATTAGCTCTGCTTTGCCCACCACAGCTCCGCCCAGCACACGGCCTTGGCCGTCAATCCACTTGGTAGCCGAGTGCACCACCAAATCAGCCCCGAAGTCGATGGGCTTTTGCAGATAGGGTGTGGCGAAGCAGTTATCTACCACGTAGAGAAGGTTGTGCCGATCGCAGAAATCACGCAGCCAAGCCAAATCCAGGATCTCTACTCCGGGATTAGAGGGCGTTTCTACGTACAGCAGCTTGGTTTCAGGCCTCACCAGCGCTTCCCAGCTTTCGGGGTCGTTCACGTCGCCGTAGGTGGTAGTGATACCGTAGTCCGGCAGAGTCTGCATTAGTACATTGTGCGTACTGCCAAATACCGCCCGGCTGCTCAGGATGTGATCACCCTGCTTTAGGTGCGCCATAAACGTCCCAAATACCGCGGCCATACCCGTGGCCGTAGCCACGCCGGCCTCTGCCCCTTCCAGCAGGCAAAGCTTGTCTACAAACTCCTGCACATTCGGATTCGAAAAGCGGCTGTAGATATTCCGTTGCTGCTCATCGGCAAAAGTGGCCCGCATTTCCTCTGCATCCTCAAACACAAAGCTGCTGGTCAGGTACATGGGCACACTGTGCTCATCGTGCTGCGAACGCTCCGCCTGAGTGCGGATGGCCTGGGTCTCAAAACGTAGCTTTTCCATGGGCGCGTAAGGGTTGGCGCGCAAAGGTACAACCCACAGCCAATTCCACCACTCCTACCCCACAAAGCTTCCGCTACTTACCAAGAAGCACGTTTGTAGCTCCTCTGTACAGGAAGTCTTCTGCTTCCATATTTAAAAACACTTTTGGCTACTCCACCCAATTAGTTTTTGCACCTACTTGATGATCGGCTGGATTTCGCAACGGTATTGCATTTACCTTTACTACCCCACTAATAAAACCTGGAATGAAGAGACTACTTTTTATTGCGAGCATTGTCCTGTTAGGCGCCTGCCAAACAGAGCAAAAGGAAGCACCGGTATCCGGCAATCCGTTTTTTCAGGAATGGGATACCCCCTTTGGTGTTCCTCCATTTGCGCAGATCAAGAATGAAGACTACATGCCAGCCTTTGAAAAAGGTATGGAAGACAACCTGGCGGAGATTGACGCCATCGTTAATAACCCTGAGGAGCCTACGTTTGCCAATACCTTGGAAGAATTAGAAAGATCTGGCAAGCTGCTCAGTAAAGTGCAAGGGGTTTTCTACAACATGGTCAGTTCCAACACCAACCCTCGGTTGCAAGAATTGCAGCGTGAACTCAGCCCGCTGATGTCAGCGCACTATGATAAAATATCGCTGAACGAAGGGCTATTCGAGCGCGTGGAAGCGGTATACCAGGCACGGGAAAGCCTGGACCTCACCGCCGAACAGCGCAAACTACTGGAAGATACGCGTAAGGGATTTGTTCGCAGCGGAGCCTTACTGAACGAAGAGCAAAAGTCTCAAATCACCGAAATCAATGCACAGATTTCTGAACTCACCACTGCGTTTGGTCAGAATCTACTGGCGGAGACCAATGGCTTTGAAATGGTTTTGGATGAGGATGACTTAGGTGGCTTGTCTGAGGGTGTAATCGCCGCCGCTGCT
>DMST01000177.1:27289-27992 GCA_003454975.1 Cytophagales bacterium
AGCGGCACAAAGGTTGGAGAATTCCGAAACGGAGGAAGACCAATTGCAATACGAAGGCAAATACGTGTTTACCCCACACCGCAGCAGCATGTACCCCTTCCTAACGGAGTCTAACCGTCGTGATTTGCGCGAGCAGTTATATACCGCCTACGTACAACGGGGCGACAACGACAACGAAACTGATAATAAGGAAGTAGCCGCAAGAATTGCCAAACTACGCGCCGAGCGTGCCCAGCTCATGGGGTACGAATCACACGCACACTTTGTGCTGGAAGAGCGTATGCTCAAAACCCCGGCCGAGGTGTACGATTTGCTGATGCAGCTCTGGAAACCCGCATTGGAAAGAGCCAAGGTAGAAGTGGCCGATATGCAAGCGGTAGTAGATGCTGAAGGCGGCGACTTTGAAATAGCCGCTTGGGACTGGTGGCAATATTCTGAGAAGGTTCGGGTGGCAAAGTATGATTTGGATGAGGCGGCCCTAAAACCCTACCTATCCCTAGACAATGTACTCAACGGTGTGTTTGCTACCACCAACAAGCTATGGGGACTCACCTTCACGGAGATTTTCGACATCAACCTGTATCACCCGGATGCCCGTGTTTGGGAAGTAAAAGACAAGGACGGCAGCCATCTCGGAATCTTCATTGGTGATTACTTCACCCGGTCCAACAAACGCGGAGGCGCCTGGATGAGCAGTTTCCGG
>DMST01000177.1:28047-34647 GCA_003454975.1 Cytophagales bacterium
CCAACCTGGACGGTAGCCAACGGCCCATTGTGGTGAACGTGTGCAATTTCCCAGCACCAGTAGGCGATGATCCGGCGCTCCTTAGCTTTGGAAACGTTACTA
Organism: Cytophagales bacterium; assembly: GCA_003454975.1. Classification (GTDB taxonomy): domain Bacteria; phylum Bacteroidota; class Bacteroidia; order Cytophagales; family Cyclobacteriaceae; genus DMST01. Next base: position 28,150 of record DMST01000177.1, read on the forward strand.
CCTTATTTCACGAATTTGGTCATGCCATGCACGGCATCCTCACCAACGTGACCTACGGCAGCATGGCGGGCACCTCGGGGCCACGTGACTTTACTGAGTTCCCGGCACAAATCCTGGAGCACTGGGCCAGTGAGCCGGAGATTCTCAAGTCCTTCGCTACGCATTACCAAACGGGCGAAGTAATTCCCGATGAGCTCATCGACAAACTGCTGAAAGCTTCCAAGTTCAATCAGGGTTTTGCCAATACCGAGTACCTGGCGGCCTCCCTGTTAGACATGGACTGGCACACCATTACGGCCGAGGAAGAACTCAAAGATGCGGATGCATTCGAAGAGGCATCGCTCACCAAAATTGGCCTGATTGGCGAAATAGCACCGCGCTATCGCAGCACCTACTTCTCCCACATCTTTGCGGGCGGCTACGCATCCGGCTACTATAGCTATGTGCACTCTGCGGTACTTGATTCCGATGGTTTTGCGGCTTTTAAAGCAACCGGAGATGTATTTAATCCTGAGTTGGCCGCCAAGCTCCGGATGCACGTGTACGAAAAAGGATCTACCGAAGAGGCAATGGAACTGTATAAACAATTCCGGGGCCGTGAGGCCGAGATCGATGCCCTGCTGAAAGTAAGAGGCTTGGACGGCTCTAGTGACTAATCCACCCGAAAGCCATCCTTAGGAGTCGGCTCGGGTTTCCGAGCTGATTCTTAATTTTTCAATCTCACATTTTTAGCGAGAGCTTATTCGCACCGGATCGCCCCTTATAGCTGCTGGGGAAAGTAGAAAATGTGCACTAGCTTACGTTGTGGCAGTTGCCCAAACCTATGAGGCTCTTTATCCCCCTTGCTATTCTAATTTGCCTTTTTGCCAGCGCTACGGCAAACGCTCATCCGCTAGACGAGTTCGTGATCCTGGATATTGAACAGGGGGAGCTGGAACTTGAGAACCAGCAGATGACAGCGGAATACCAAGCCGCCCTAAAGCGCCAACGGCAGCGCCGACTGGCCGCCATGACCTGGCAAGAACGCTTTCGGCTATTTACCTGGGCCGGCATTGAGCATATCATCCCCAAGGGTTTGGACCACATTCTTTTCGTACTGGGCCTATTCTTCTCCAGCTTGGTCTTTGGCACCCTACTTCGGCAAGTCACGGCCTTTACCCTGGCCCACACCCTCACCTTGGCGTTAGCCGCGTTGGGTGTAGTTTCGGCACCCGTCGCCATTGTAGAACCCCTCATTGCCCTCTCCATCGTCTGGATAGCCGTGGAGAACTGCGTCTTCAAGCAAACCAATAAGTGGCGACCGGCCATTGTATTTGGGTTCGGTTTGCTGCACGGACTGGGCTTTGCCACCGTGCTGTATGCCTACGGACTACCCAAGGACAATTTCGTTCCTTCCCTCTTGGCCTTCAATATCGGAGTAGAGCTGGGACAGCTTTTAGTATTACTTGGTGCCGCCGCCTTGGTATGGTTCGTTCGAAAGAAAAGCTGGTACCGTCAGTGGGTACAAATCCCCGCCTCCATTATGATTGCCCTGGTGGGACTCTTTTGGTTTATTGAGCGGGTGTTTTTGTAGAGTGAAAATAAATCAACGCTATTTCTGTTTGATCGTGGATCTAATTCGGCAAGGAGGTTCACTAGGTGGCAAGTCGTTCAAAAAGGATTTAAGGCAATGGCTCAAATTAATATGAGAAGTGAGAAAATTAAATGTCAATGTTTTTCAAAATAAGTTGATCAAAAAAACATTAATAACTGATGGTCATGCTAAAAAAACCTGCAACAAAAGTAATGTCAATCCATGAACTTCCCAGAAACCTAAACCACTAGTGCCATGAAAAAACAATACATCAGAACGAAGAAAGATGTTTGAACTTAAGGAGGAAATATCAAACTATGGTGTTTCGATTTCTGATGATGAATGGAATCATCTATCCTCTTTAATACAAAAGAAAAGTGCAAGAAAGAGGGAAATCATCTTTCAACAAACAGAACCTTGTAACCATGTCATTTACATCTTGAAAGGAATAACTGCTTCTATCTATCATTATGACGGTAAAGAGGTAATCACCAGGTTTTTCCAAAAAGGAAATTTCAGTTCAAATATTGTTAGCGCAGAAGAGAAAAGAATTGCTTCGGATAGTTTAATTGCAATCACAAATTTAGAGTACATTTTAATTCCTTTTGATACTTTCATTGACTTTTATCTGCACTCAAACAGCATAGGATTATTCATTAGGAAAAAGCTAATTGAAAATAGCATTGAGAATAAAAAATTCACAACCATAAAGACAATACACGAAACTGAAATAAGGTATCAGTTCCTAGAAGAACACTATCCCTCACTGATTAAGGAAACTCCATCAAAATACATCGCAAAATTTTTAGGCCTAACATCAGAAGGATTCAGTCGATTCCTTTCTAATCGAGTGAAGTGTTAACTCACATCAATCTTTTTGGAAGGTCCTTGCCATAGCTTTGTGATTTACACTAAAAAGCAATGGAGATGAAAGAATCAAAACTACTATTTGGCAGTATTATTTCCTTGTTTGCAATGTTATGGTTACCCCTAGGACAGTACGATTTTCTAATTGACCATTGGATGAAAATTGGAACCTATGCGGTACCCTTTATGCTCATGGGCGCATTTTCACTGAATAGGAATGTGGGCCTCAAAAAACTTTCCAAAGACTACCGATTCATTGGAATCATGATGTTGATAGCCTATATACTTCATCAATATGAAGAACATTGGATAGATTTATTGGGGAATCACTATGCATTTTATTTCTTCAACAACAACTTCATTCTTGATAATTTAGGAGCGACTGATTCGTCAGTAAAACCGCTTACCAAAGAAGCAATCTTTGTTATTAACACCTCCTTGGTTTGGCTAGTGGGTACCTTAGCCATATGGCGAAGTCCAAAACATATTTTTCCCTTAATTGCCATGGCAAGCATCATAATTGTAAATGGGTTAGTCCACATCTTGGCAGCAGTGGCAACATTTCAATATAATCCTGGAATATTTACCTCTCTTATCATTTTTGTCCCCCTATATATCTTGTTTATCAGACACCTAATTAAACAATCAAAACAATACAAAAAGCAAATTATTGAAGGAATTGCATGGGCTTTCATTGCTCATGTGATCATGGTTGCTGGGTTATTAATGGCAAATTGGTTCAACATTTTTCCTGAAATTATATATTTCATTGCACTGGTAATTTGGTCGGTCTCTCCATTAGTATTTTTTAGGAAGACAATAATTAAGGAGGAGGCAAATAGCTAAAGTAACGAGTAAGTTCTTTTCCCTTGAGTGAGGAGCATTACCTTCTCGGGGAATGTCAATATCTAGAAAGACAACATGGCGGGGCTCAGTTCTTCCCAATCCGTCGGGTCTCTCTACCTATGAAGACCCTCTCTCTCGCAAACCATAATACGAAGCTAAAGGACCCGCTTGTTGAGCAGCTAGAATTCAGCAACTCAAAACCTTTGACATCCCGTAGCGAGGGAACCTGATTGCAGTCACTAACCAACAAGGTCTTAGCTACCTCACCGAGACACACATTATGTCACTTGTATCGCAGGGAAGGAACCGGGTACCGTGTACTCGGTTGTTACTCCCGATACAACCCAATAGAAGTATATCCACCACCGAAAGAATATAAAAGCACCGACAGGAAATAGCCCTGTCGGCTTTGTAATCCGGGGTAAGGCTTTACGTCTACTGAGATAACCTTAACGTTCTTTAAAACAATACAAAATCTAACTAAGTAGACATCTTGCCTCTTTTTAGCGGACGGTAGTTGCAAGCCCTGTCCAACACATACTCTATTCGATGTTCGGCTAACAATTGGGCGATAATTTCGCGCGTAGTCTCTTCTTCAAGACCAATTTGCTCTCCCACCTCGATTTCATTACGTTGCCCTTTATTCTCTGTCAAAAGGCGGTAGTAGGTGTCTTTATTTTCCATAATTGAACTGCTTTTGGGTAGCGATCATCATGTGAGGGCTAAAGGGCAACAGGTAAGGATCGTTTTCTGTAATCCTAATAAGTTCCATCAAGGTATCCCTTCTTTTCGGGTCGGCCATGTTGGTAAAAAAACGATGGTCGAGCCATGCCATCCCTTCGATCGCGTAGGTATTGAGATGAGTTAATTCCTGGCCCACGAATTCAGATTTTAATTGTTCTGGATTGTGATAATAAGCTTCGGCTAATAGCCAGGGAAATTCGTCGGGGGGGTTATGTAGGCCGGTAGTCAATTCATTCTTACACATTTCGAAGAAGGACTTCTTATGAATGAGGCCATTCAATAGCCCAACCAAAGTAGATGCAGTATAATTGATGGCAAAGGCCAGGATGATCCCCTTCTTTTTGAGAACTCTTTTCGCCTCTTGAATGGTAAGGATTCTGTCCTTTTCGTCCTGCAGGTGATACAGCGGACCATGAAGTATGATCAGATCCGCAAACCCATTCCGAAATTCCAGATTCCGGGATTCTCCAGAGTGTACCCCAAACTTGTTTTTCAATCGGGCCGTCCTTTCCTGTGCAATAAGGAGGTGCTTGGGTACGGGTTCTACGAGATGAACGTGATGACCTTTTTGAGCCAACCATTCTGAATATTTTCCGGTACCTCCACCGACATCAAGGATTCTCATGGACTTATCGGTCAGATATCTTTCGATGAGCATTTTTACACGCTTAAACTCAAAGACTCCCATACCTTTCGTAAGTCGCGTTTCTTCGGAGGCACGGGTATAAAAAAGTTCTATATCTCTACTAATCAAAGGTTTACCTTTCATAGAATAGGCGTGAATTGTAACCTTTTGGGTATAGCCCCAAAAGATTAAGCGTGGGAAAATGGAGATTCGACCACTGATAAATGAAAATTGGAAAGTATGAAGGGGGTATAGTTATCCGAGATTTGAAAACAGGAGTGTTCTCAAGTAGAGTATCACTTGGGAATGTATTTCCTCAAGGTGAAGGAGTTCGGAAACTATGTAACTTAGTAGAACAGGCTTTAAAGGTAGAAAATTCAGGCTGGTTTTCATCTGAAAAGGACATTGTTAGTCTTAAGGCCAAGCAATAACCCTATTGCGGCTAGCCTGCAGCATCTATTGAGTTTTAGGTACGCCCAAGCGCGTATTGAGTTATTACAACCTATGTACTAAAAAGGCCATCCTGCCTTGCTTGTGAGAATCTACTAGTAAATTAGCCATGCTGGGACTTGCGACCTCCCTACCCTATCATCTCTTCTGCTGTAGAAGCATAAAGACCAGTATAGGAAAAACAATATTTGAGGCCTTTGCCAGCGTTTTACCCAGCCCAGATGGTGGCAAAAGCGATGATCAGGGTTTTCAAAAAATAATTCGATAGCAAAAATGAAAAACGACAGGATCAAGATCCGAAAGACTGAAGTGCTTTCGGACAATTGGTATACGCTGAATAAGGTAACGTATGATTTTCAAAATAAAACCGGGGAATGGGAAACGCATTCAAGGGAAGCATACGACAGAGGAAATGGGGCCACTATTTTACTGTACAATAAAGAAAAGGGTACGGTTATTCTTACGAGGCAGTTTCGGCTTCCGACCTATGTAAATGGCAATGAATCTGGAATGCTGATAGAAGCCTGTGCAGGCTTACTGGACCAGGACAACGCGGAAGATTGTATACGTAAAGAAACGGAGGAAGAAACTGGGTACAGGATAAGTAACGTGAAGAAGATTTTTGAATCCTATATGTCACCGGGCTCGGTCACTGAGATATTACATTTTTTTGTAGCCCAATATGACAATGATATGAAGGTTAGTGAAGGTGGCGGATTAAAAGAAGAACAAGAAAACATTGAGGTCGTAGAATTGAATTTCGAGGAGGCATTTCAAATGATGTATACCGGGGAAATTCGGGACGGCAAGACTATCATGCTATTACAGTATGCAAAAATTCATGATTTAATTTGATCGAAGATGTCTCTTGGGTAATCTGATTTTATAAAGAATAGCGCCTAAAATCATGGGGGAAGAGAGGAAATCTCCGCATCCCAATGAGGTGTTCAAATACGACCAACCGACACGAGAAGATACAATACCAAAATCCTGCTTCTCATTTCAGAAATCAACAAAGCACTCAAAGAACTTCATCCCTATTTACCTCCTTCAACTCCCTTTCTCTACCTTTGAGGTCCTATGCAGACACCCCTCACGCTGGCAGAGCTAAACACGAAGGTAAAATCCACTCTAGAGGAGCAGCTGGAGCCCAGCTACTGGGTAATTGCTGAGATAGGCTCTATGCAGGTGGCCCAGCGGGGCCATGCCTACCTGGAGCTGGTAGAAAAGCAGGACGAGCAAATCACGGCGAAGCTGCGGGCCAACATCTGGGCCTACACCTACCGGGTGGTCAGCGGCTGGTTCCAAAGTGTGACCGGAAGCCCGCTACAGGCGGGGCTAAAGGTGCTGGTGCATGGCGTAGTGACCTACCACGAGGTGTACGGCCTTAGCC
>DMST01000469.1 GCA_003454975.1 Cytophagales bacterium
ACGCAACTGGGCCAAAACCGACATGCCCAACCGGGGATTGAGGTCTCGCTGGGCCTGTCGGCGCTGTAGTGCATAGAAAATTCGGTACTGGAAGGAATTGAGGCTTTCAAAAGCCCCTACCTGGTTTACAGGACGCCCCACTTGGGTACTGTAATCCGTAACCCTTAGGTTATCCACTCCGGCCGTTACGGTAAGCTGCTGCAGGTAAGCGCTGCGAGTGAGTACCAAGGGCAAACGTACGTCCAGGCCCAGCCGCTGCTCTGAAAAAGCCTCGTCAACCACATTCCCACTCCGGTTGATGGTGCGCACTACACGTGGCCCTGCATCGAAGGAAAGATCGAAAATGGGAAAGTACTTTTGGTAGCTAAAGTCCAGCCCATAGCGCCAAACTTGTTCACCGGCGTTGAAACCCGCGGTAGCGCTAGCGCGCATAGTGCTGAGTTCATCCTGTAGCGACAGACCCACTTCAGCATTGCCATTTACGTCCTCAATTACTGCTCCCCAGCTATAGGGATTGAACAATCCCGGGAAACCAGCCCATTCGTATCCGGCGTACAATTCATCTCCTACCTTGTCTAGAACATCCAGGTGCTCCTTCTCCTGGTCTACCCATACCCGGTAGGTATCGTCTTCTAACACCGTCGCTTCTGCCAGCGGAATCCAGGAGTCAGGATCCAAAGGCATGGAAGCCACATCATGACCGTAGAAGGTATAATCGTTGAAGTAGAGCAAATCCCCGCTGGCACTCGGCGCTGGGTTGAAGGCTCCGTAGGGGCGTGAGGTTACCTGGAATCGCTCTCCTGAGCGGGTATCCAGGGCGTAAATATTATCGATACCGCTGTACGGGGAGTTGTACAATACATAATCCTTCCACGGCACGGGGTAGCCAAAATTCTCCGAAGAAGGCTCAATCAAATCCATCGTCTGCTCGGTACCTACTGTCCACTGTTGCAAGCGCTTTTGTCCGGGAGCATCCACCACCAGATATACCAGTGATTTACCATCCGGCATCCAGCGCGGCATAGCTACCTCTGCCCCTTCGGCAAAAGCATGAGAAGACAACACCTCTCCCGTAGCGATAGACAACACGTCCAACACCTGCTTCCCTTCTACATCCACCGCAAGCGCTGCTACTTGCTCACCGTTGGGTGAGATAGCCGAGGTGGTGTATCGGGTCTTTTTCGTCAGTCGGGTATATTTTCCTGTGGTCAAATCATACAGACGGATGACCCCATAGTCCTTAGCGCGAAAGCGCGGATCAAATTCATTTTCAATCCAGGCTACCCTACCTCCACCTTCGGTTACCTGCCCAGCATTCGTAATGCTCCCCAAAAACATCTGTCGTTCCTCTTTTCCTTCGGGGTTGAGCACCACCAACTGGCTGATATCACCCAGTCCAGACTTAATCACGGCCACTCTGCCGTCCGAGAGCGGCATGGGGAACTGGTAATTGGTAAAAACAGGCCGCTTGCCTTTGCGTACGTTCTCCGCGGAAGCCTCGGTCATGGTAAAGGCGTCTTGCTGCCGTTTCCAACGGTCTTGCATCTCCGCCGTCATGGCGTTGTACGTCTTGGTCATATTTAGCCCTGTTTCCTTCTTGAGGGCATAACCCATACGGAAGGGCAGGTACGGAAACTTGACGGCGCGAGCAGCTACTTTTTCCCAGATGTGAGGGTCGCCTGTTTGTTCTCGCACGTAGCTAGTCAGGTAATACCCCGTGATGTAATGATTGGGAATGAAGTGCTTGTAGCTTCGCAAATATTGCTTGCTGTAGCTCCAGGGACCACGCTCTAGCAGGGTGGTGCGGAATTGCATATTGAACTCAGGAATGCGGCCACGGCCACTAGGTGTAAACGCCGTCTCGATACCCACAGCGTCACCTTCCCAGTACCAAGAAGGCAATACCAGAAAGGTGAAGCCTCCAAAGCCTGCCTCTCCGGCCAGGAAATAGTTGAGCTTGTTCCACCCTGTGTATGCCCGCTGAAACTGCGCTACGTGCCGGTATTCGTGAATGGCCAGGAATGGTAACCACTGGTTGGTACCAATGAAGTTGTAGTCCTGTGGCGGCATGGTAAAGAATTCACTCCGCCGGGGTGCATAGGAAACGAAACCATTGCTTACCGTGGTCTGGTTCTGAAGGATGATGGATATCGGTTTGGGTTTCACGCCCATGGTAGCCGATACCGGTTCGTATATGGCCTCCATGATGTTGGCCGTACGCTGCGCTAAAGGCTCATTCTTCTCCGGGTATATGATCTTGAAATGCTCCGTATTGAGGTAGTACCACTTCAGTTTACCTGGGTTGGTGTTAAGGGTAACTTGGGCCGAGAGAGTGGTACTCAGCAGGTAGAGGAAAAACAAGGAGAGACGGAAAGACAGCTTCATGGATGCTTTAGGTTCTAGAGCGGGGCAAAATAAGGCTTCCAAAGAAATTTCCCGGTCTGAAAAATAGATTTCCCTGTTAACTGTCGGTGGGAATGTGAGGAAAGGTGATAGACTACCGCAAGCGTTAAGTATGAGTCATGTGGTTGCCTTAATTGATCTATCACCAAAGTAATTTGTACTAAAGTGACCAAGACGATCACAATACAGCGTGGTCAGAAGGGTGAGAACATCGAACCGGTTTCCTTTCGATCAGAAGGCCCCATAATATAGGTGAGAAATGCTGGGCTACTCAGTCCAATCTAAAGTCTGAATACAGCTATTTTGAACACTGGCCTGCATACTTTACCGTATTCATATTATTGAAAATTAAGGGCCACCCGCTGGAAGGATGGGTAGCCCTTCCTAAAGCTTATTCGTCCTTGAGGGTATCTATGGGGTTGCGCAGAGCTATTGTCACGGCTTGGTAAGTTACGGTACTAAGGGCCAAGGCCAATGAACCGAGACCTACGGTCACGAAGATCCACCAATGGATGGGGGTATGGTACGGGAAATCGGCCAGCCAGCGGCTCATTCCCCACCATGCCAAGGGACTAGCCAATAGAATGGCCAACAAAATGAGCTTGGTAAACTCTCCAGAAAAGGTAAAGAATAACTGGCCCATCCTGGCCCCCAACACCTTGCGAATGCTAATCTCCTTCATGCGTTGATCGGCCGAAAAAGCTGCCAAGCCAAAGAGCCCTAAGCAAGCAATTACCAGTGCCATAAAGGTGAAGAGGTTAAGCACCTGGCCCATACGGTACTCCTGCCGAAATTCTTGCTCAAAGCGCTCGTCTACAAAACTAAAATCAAAGAGTACAGACGCATCGATATCGCGGATATCCCGTTCAAAGGAATCTAGCAATTTAGGCAACCCGCCAGTTGTGCGGAGCACATCCGGATCGACCCGCATGGAAAGAAACTGGGGACCATTTCTATAATTCCAAAACCAGTTGTTCTCGTAGTGCAGGATCATCAAGGGGTCAATCCTGATGTGCGAGGTTACATAGTTAAAGTCCTTCACCACCCCAATCACCTCTAGCTCATGCTCATCATCGAAAGCCTGGATCACATACTTACCAATGGGTGAATCTTCCATGTAGGTATCCGCTGTACCCCAGCCAAGAGCCTCGACCGCCGATTCGTTGAGGATGATTTTATGCCGATCCTTCAGGGGATCGCCGTCGAAATTGCGCCCGGCCAAAAATTCAAGTTCTAAAACTTCCAGGTATTCCCGATCAGACCGCAGGTTATTAATCTCCGTCACCGGAAATTCAGGATCATCCAGCTTGTACCGCTCTCCTTCCCACACGTTGGGGGGTACACTAAAGGATTTGCCCACCTGCGTAACCCCAGGATGAGCCAACCATTTATCACGGAGTACTTCTGCATGGGCACTCACTTCGTCTATGTTGTGAATTTGCAGGATATTCTCGCGGGCAAAGCCCATGTCGAAGGTGGAGGTATAGGCCAATTGCTTTTGCACCAATACGGCGCAAATCACCAACCCAATTGAGATAGTAAACTGCATAACCACCAAGCCATTGCGTAGTCCCTTGCCCCGGAACCCCTGGCGAAGCTTGCCTTTGAGCGTTTCGGCCGGCCGAAAACCAGATAGGTACAGAGCCGGATAGCTACCTGCAAACAAACCTAAGCCCAGCATAAAGGTGAGTAACAATAACCAAAACGTGGGCAAAACGAAGAATTGCAATAGGCTTAACTCTTTGCCTGCCAAGGTATTGAAAGCAGGCAATACGAGGTAGGCCAGCAACAAGGAGAGCAAAGTACTTACCAGTACGTACAAGAAGGACTCTACCAAAAACTGACCAATCAATGCCCTACGCAGTGACCCTAGCACCTTACGAACACCTACCTCCTTAGCTCGCATAGAGGCTTTGGCCGTAAACAGGTTCATAAAATTGATGCAGGAAAGCAGTAAAATCAGTCCGCCGATGGTGGAGAAAATCCAAACCAGCATAGGATTGGTGGTAGGACCAAACCTATGATTGTAGGGCTGTTCAGAAAGGTATATTTCTGGTAAAGGGTGCATATACAACCACCACTCCTTCCCTGCGCAGTACTCCTCAAAGGTCTGATTAAATATGCGCTGGGTGGTAGTCTCGGCCCATTTGGGAGGGATCGCCTGAATTTTGCGCTGAAGATCATCGATATCTGCTCCCTCACGCACCAACGCGTATGTAGAAAACGCAGTCCAAATCCACTTCCATTCTTGCTGCTCTTTCACCATAGGGAAGCTGCTCATGGACATCAGGCCGTTGAATTGGATGTGTGAGTTTTCGGGTACATTGGCGGCCACCCCCGTCACTTCGTACATTTGCCAGCTACCATCCTCATCTTTAAACTCCAGGGTACGGCCCAGCACCTGGCTCTTACCAAACAAGCCAATGGCCGACTCTTCGGTAAGCACCAGAGAGTAAGGTTCCACCAAGGCTGTTTCGGGATTGCCGTACAACAGCGGGAAGGTAAACACCGAGAAAAAATTGGAATCGGCAGCGTGGAATTCATTCTCCTTCATCAGGTGATAATCTGCGTTGCCGGGCTGTATACGGACGGTTAAGGAGGGAAAATCGAGCAAACGGGTAAGCGCTTCAAACTCAGGAATGTCTTGTTGGAGCGCGATGGCCACATTAGGCCCTGTGCTGGCAAACTGTATATCCCAGTCGCGCCAAATCAGAGGCTGATTAATCCGGTATATTCGGTCAGCCTTCTCATGAAACGTATCGTAAGAGCGCTCATGCTGCACATAGAGCCCAATGAGCAGGCAGGCAGTAATGCCCAACGCAAGTCCTAGTACGTTGAGTACGGTAGATTGCTTCTGGCGCATAGCGTGTCGCCAGGCAACAGTGATGGAGTTTTTGATCATAAAGTTGTTGCGGTATCGGTTTATATTAAGTTTGGAAAAACCAAAGAGCAGGTGCAGGGTATCTACACCATGCATAAATCGGGCATAGCGTTTCCCCTTGGCCAGCAGCCGCTCTTCGTACATCTCTTCTAAATCACCTATGAATTCTTCGTGAAACTGGTTTCCCAGGCCATACCGTAACACGGCATACCAAAACCTGGGCGGTTGAGACATATTTTCGGTACTCATAAAGAATCAGTGCGCATTTGAGGTATCCGTTGCCACATGGCCTGTCGTACTTCCTGAGAGGCCCTGAGCTGCTTCATGCCGATATCCGTGGGCTGGAATAAACGCTTTCGCCGATCGCCCCGCTTGCCGGAGTTGCCTCCCATTTCAGATTTGAGCAGCCCTTTGTCCTGCAAGCGGTACAAGGTTGTGTGTACGGCCCCCAACAAAATAGACCTTCCCGTGTGCTGCTCAATCTCCCGCTTCACCGACACTCCGTAAGCCTCGCCTTCCAGGATACAGACCGCCAGCAATACCAGTTCTTCGAATTCTCCGAGTCCTTTGTTATTCATTTGTATACCTACAATGTATGTTATACAAAATTATAACAAATAAACTATCCAACCAAATAGCTGCCCTTTTCACGTTTTAGAGAATAGTTCAGTACTTACCTGGAGATCAAGAGGGGGAAGTCAATAACAATTGGAGAAAAAGGGTGAGACGGCCAAGTTTGGCTTTCCACTGAAGAGGTAGGTTAAACTAGTTACCGGAGCCGACCGGGAGCTCTGTTGTGTAAAAGACAATAAGCTTCAGAAAGAGTAACTTCTTCCACCCCAAACAGTCTAAAAGTTTTTACAATAAAGGAATAACAAAAGTCACTTAAAGAGCAGTAAACAAAAAGCCCGGACACTTTACAATGTCCGGGCTTCAGGATGAAGTAAGGCAGAACACCTCAGTTCAATCATCACACTTCAATCTTGATATCTTTATATTTCTCATGAATCTTCTCACGCATAGTCACCAAGTCAGCAGCTACCCGAACAATCATGTCACTCTTACGTGTGCCATTAAGCACTTTACGCACGTAGGAGGCATTATAACCCGTAATATTAGCGATTTCTTGTACATCTCCGTGTCCAGAAATCTTGTCTCTTAATACTTCTAAATTGTGCATATTATATCTAAATGTACCTTATAAAGGGACAGCAAAATTATTCATTCGTTGAATAAATCCAACTTTTTGTTTCGGATAAATTACCCATGTCAGAATACAATCCTCAAAAACTTCGTGAGATTCGAACAACCCTGAATCTAAAACAAGACCAAATGGCCTCCAAAGCAGGCCTTTCCCAACGTGACATCAGTTTGCTGGAAAATGGCAAGAAGGAATTCATCCCCACCCGCTATATGCGTTTTTTGAATAGGGCTGGAATCAATTTGAATTGGCTTTTTGCCGATGAGGTTCCCGACGAGGCGATGCAATCCGAGTTTACGCCATCCATCCGTATGATGAACGCCCAAAATGGTCAGGGTATTTTCGACAAAATGAATGCAAATATTACATCTCGGACGGTTCCGATCGTCACGCGAAATCAGCTTTCTAACTACACTGAAAATCTGCAAAATCCGGTCTTCTTCGAACAATTGCCGCACATATTACTTCCGCCGGATGACCTGCCCGAGGTTGCCACTCGATGCTTTCAGTTAGAAGACGACAGCATGGCCGATACGCTCCTACCCTTCGACTATATTGTAGCCCAGCAAATAGAAGAATGGAAAGATCGACTACGGCCAGGCTTTCTCTACGTGTGGATTACCCAGCACGATGTACTGGTGCGCAGGCTGCAAAAGGCCTCAGAGGGGATACTACAGGTAAGAGGAGACCATGAAAGCTATCCCGAAACGGGTCTGCGGGTGGAACAAATTCAGGAGGTGTGGCAAGTACGAGGCCGATTAAGTTTTCAACTCCCTGCCCACCCGAATGATCTGCATGACCAGTTAGGGCAAATCCGCGCCAACTTGGAGACCATTCAGGGGCAGTTGGAGAAGTAATGCAATTCAAGGGGTTGTAAAATGGGCCGACAGGCCCAATAATTAACAGCAATACAAGGCTGGCGGTATTTTCTTCTGGGGCATCGAGCGCTTCTCCGCTCACCGTAGCCCCAGAAAAGGGAGGGCCTTTGACTTACTCTGAAAGCTGATTTGACATAAAATCATGTACCAGGTAGGCCAGCATTTTTCCTGCAAAATCTACCTCTCGGGGTGAGTCCGGCGCCGCTTCGGGTAGATGGAGGTACCGCGTCTGGGGGAAGGTCTGAGCCCACCGCCGCATCCA
>DMST01000180.1:0-10306 GCA_003454975.1 Cytophagales bacterium
ATGGCGCCGCCAGTGCCACCGGAAGAGCCCGCCGGTACCCGGGTAGTATCGTAGGGGTTATGGGTAGTGCCAGCGGTGGAGCTCTCCGTATGCATGGGGCTAAAGGCCCACTCCGCCATGTTGGATTTGCCCAGGATGATGGCACCCGCATCCTTGAGTCGCTCGATGATAAATGCATCCCGTTCGGGAATGAAATGCTGCAAAGCCAAAGCTCCCGCCGTGGTGGGCATCTCCGCGGTGTTGATATTGTCTTTCACGATCAGAGGAATCCCGTGCAGGGGACGTAGCACTCCGGTTTTAGCCAACTCCTGATCCAATGCTTTGGCTTCCTCTAAAGCCTTCGGGTTGAGGAAAGTCAGGCTATTCAGTTGAGGATCGTATTGTTCTATTCTTTCCAGATAGGCTTGTACCAGTTTTTCGCTGCTAAGTGTCCCTTCCTGAAAAGCCGTGTGAGCCTGTGCAATTGTCAGCTCTTCTAGGGGTGGCGTATCGCCCGTTTGACAACTGAGATAACACAAGGCTAAGAAAAATAGGGCTAGGCGGCGAAAAAGAATCATGAGAAAAAGGTACAAAGTAGATGTTAGATATCTGGAATAAGTGGGAATTCAAGTTAAGGTAAAATGTGAATTTTTGACATCCATAAAATCTTAATTAAGAATACTGGTGCCGAATCTAGAGTTGTACTTAGGGTATAGTAGGAAGGTAGAAGTAAATGCAGTTTGGTAAAGTTGGGACGAAGTGAAAAGACTTGTGATGAATGATTTGAACAATAAATATGCTCAAACGGTCAAGGAATCATTCAGGATAAGGATGCTATTGCAGAAAATGAAATTGAATTTTCTAAAGGGAATCCATTGTCCAAAATCAAAAAAAAGGTAAGCCCAATTAGTCGTTTAACTCAACACAAAATTATCATGAAAAAGATTTTAACACTTAGCATTGTAGCACTCGTATTTTATTGTCTACCAGCTTCTGCGCAGTACTTGAAAGTAAAGGACGGAGATGGCAAAATTGCCGATGACAGAGTTTTCGCAAACCAGCCTTTCCGTGTAGAAGCGGTAGGAACCAGCGGTTGGTCTGGTGGTACTCCTAACCGTTGGGCAGTAGGTATTGGCACGGTAGATAATCAACTGTTAGATACTCAATCGGGAACTACCAGTGGTACCTATAAAGTACAGCGCCCGTTCAGTAGTGACCTCGCCGTTATTTCTACTACCGGTACCAATGATCAATACGGCTTGGCCCGCTATATAAAGGTATGTGACGCCTCTTTTGATGCGGTAGCGGATGGAGTGTGTATCAATGGCCAATTCACGAATACCGCTATCAACATTTCGTTGATGGGTACGGGTATTACTGCTGCCACAGCTACTATTTATAGAAACGGGACGTACGTAACCGCTGAGTATTTTGAGACCAGTACCCGAAGCATCAGTGTAACCGGAGGTGGGCAGTACGAAATACAGCTTACCTTCTACGGCGGCAACTGTAACAATGGTACCCTTACTTCATTTGTTACTATTCCCGCTTTGTGTTTGTTGGAAGGCCCTGGCGGATTTGGTCGTGGAGTAGAAGCTGAAGAAAGCTTTACTTGGGATGCCAACAAGGTTTCGCTTTACCCGAACCCAGCTGCAGGCAACGGAACCATCACCGTAGAAATGGCTGAGGACCTTCAAGGCACCAGTATGCAGGTGCTGGACCAGCAAGGCCGGGTAATCAAAACGGTGCCAGTAACGGGACGTAAGTCTAGCTTGCAGATTGATGATTTGAAGCGTGGAGTGTACTTCATCCGGTTTGATTCTGAAAAATATGCGGGCACCCGCCGTTTGATCATCGAATAAAAAACTCAACACCCTGTGCTTACCTTTTGACCACCTTTGCAAAGTGCAGGGGTGGTTTTCTTTTTTCTGAGGGGGGGGGTGGTAAGGGATAAGCTCCCCGTTGCTACCCTATTTAGTCAGATTACTCAAAATACACGCCCACTTACTAAACCGCTAAGGTTTTGAAATAGCCAATTGGCTGAGGGATTATACATTTGAATCTCAACATAAATCTCAATCCAATATTCTCATGAAAAAAATCAGCTTACTCTTAGCATTTTTATGCTTTGGTGCCCTATCACATATTTCACTCGCACAAACAGTGAATGCCGGCTACATCGATCCTAAGTTGGGTACGTTATCTGGTCCCTACAAATACCTCAGAATTGGCAATACCTCGGAGTATTGGGCGGGCTTTATGATGAATGTAAATGACGTTAACTATGGTAATGGTGATGATTTCTCCATATTCACCTATGGCGACCGGGATATAACCATGAGGCCTGGTAGCCTTGGCAATGTCATTTTGTTTCCTACTACCCCTAGCGGTACTCCAATAGCTAATTTGGGAAATGTGGGAATTGGAACCTCGAATCCCCGCCACCGCTTACACGTGGAAGGAGGAGATACTTACTTTCATTTTAACCCTGATTTGACCTCCTCAACTGGTTGGAAAGTAACCCGGATGTGGTATCCTGGACATTCCCTTGAATTTGGCTCAGAAGAAGGTCAAGCCAGAACCAACTATTTCAAATTGAAGCCGGGTGGTGTAGACGGTGGTACCACGCTCCATACCATATTTGGCATGTATGCTGTAACCGGTGAGGGTAGTGATGGTGATCAGAAGATTCGTCTGCATACCAACGGAGATTCTTACA
Organism: Cytophagales bacterium; assembly: GCA_003454975.1. Lineage (GTDB taxonomy): Bacteria > Bacteroidota > Bacteroidia > Cytophagales > Cyclobacteriaceae > DMST01. Next base: position 2,699 of record DMST01000180.1, read on the forward strand.
TCAATACTGGCAACCGTTTTATCATCGGTGCTGACCAAAATGCAGCGGATACCGGAGAATTGTTGGTGGTAGCTGGCAAAATGTCCTCCAGAGAAGTAAAAGTGAGCGTATCGGCCGGCAACGACAAGGTGTTCGAGAGTGATTATCCCTTGATGGATTTGCGCTTGCTTGACCACTATGTAACCACTGAGAAGCACTTGCCAGGTATTGCGCCAGAGCGAGTGATGCTCAAAGAAGGAGTACAACTAGGTGAGTTTAGTATCGAGCTCTTGGGTAAGATTGAGGAACTTACGCTGTACACCATCGACCAACAGAAGCAATTGGACGAACAAAAGGAATTGCTCACTCAGCAGCAGGAATTGATTGCCCAGCAGCAAGCCCTGATCGAGAAGCTTTTGGCTGAAAACGAATAAGAAAGTCAGCGTTTCCTATATTCCGAACCCCGGGTCTTTCACCCGGGGTTTTTTGGTTCAACCTAGCCCCTCACACTACCAATTCTCCCCCTTTTTTCCCTTCTTATGAGCAACACCTAAAGACCACTTGCTGATGAAATCGGTTTCCGCCTTACTGATCGCTTGCCTATTTTCCGGTATGAGTTATGCCCAGCTCCCGGATTGGGAAAATGCCGAGGTTTTTGCCGTCAATAAAGAAGCCCCCAGGGCGTGGTGTATGCCCTATACTACGGAGACCGCTGCGCTCAACGATAACCCTGCCGAATCCAGGCAGCACCTCTCTTTGAATAGGGATTGGAAATTTCATTGGGTAGAAAAACCTGCCGACCGACCCGTAGACTTCTATCAAACTGGGTATGATGACTCTGAATGGGACCGGATTCCCGTTCCGGCCAACTGGCAAATGCACGGCTACGGATGGCCGCATTACACCAATATTCAATACCCTTTTCCTATTGCAGAGTCTCAGCGAATTAGCTGGGAGAACTACACCAGCCTGGATGGTTCATACACTACCTATGCCCCTATACGGCATGATTTCAACCCGGTAGGCTCCTATCGACACTCCTTTACCTTGCCTATAGATTGGGAGGAGCGCGATGTAGTGCTGCACTTTGGCGCGGTAAAGTCTGCCTTTTACCTGTGGGTAAACGGTCAGAAGGTGGGCTATAGCCAAGGGAGCAAGCTACCCGCCGAGTTCAATGTAACAGACTATGTGCAGCCCGGCGAGAATACCCTGGCCGTAGAGGTATACCGCTATTCGGACGGTAGCTACCTGGAAGATCAGGACTTCTGGCGCCTGGCAGGTATAGAGCGGGAGGTATACCTGATCGGGCAACCCAAAGTTCATATTGAGGATTTTACCCTGCAGGCCCTGCTGGATGACACGTATTCGGACGGGACATTTCAGGCAGAAGTGGTGGTCAATAATGTGGGGAGGAGAAATGCCTCTGTGGCCGTACAGTTCAAACTGTATGATCCCGATGCAGGCACGGTGCTGGTGGAAGCTACGCAAAGCGTACGATTGAGGAAGGGAGAAAGCGGGCTGGCCAACTTTGAAGCCACCCTGGAAGAGGTAAGCAAGTGGTCGGCCGAAAACCCTACCCTGTATCCGGTGACCCTTACCCTGCTGCAGGAGGGCGAAGAAATACAGGCGGTTCGCCACGATGTGGGCTTCCGTAGGGTAGAGATCCAAAACGGTCAGCTGCTGGTAAATGGTAAGGCCATCTACTTCAAAGGCGTAAACCGCCATGAGCACCTGCCCGAAACGGGCCACGTGGTTACCGAGGAGAGCATGGTAGAAGAAATTCTACTGATGAAGCAGTACAACATCAACGCCGTACGCACCTCGCACTATCCTAACCATCCCTTATGGTACCGCCTATGCGACCGGTACGGACTTTACCTGATTGACGAAGCCAATGTAGAGGCGCATGGCCACGGCTACAGCCCACAAGATGGCTTGGGGAACGACCCCCGCTTTCGAAAGGCCCTGGTAGACCGCGTGCAGCGGATGGTGGAGCGGGACAAAAATCACGCTTCCATCCTCATTTGGTCTTTGGGCAATGAGACCGGCCCAGGGACTAACCACGCTGAAGCGTACCAGTGGATTAAGGCGAATGACTACCGCCCGGTGCACTTTGAGACTAACATAGAGAACCTGGACGTGAAGGCCGCCGATATGATCACGACCATGTACTCGCCAATCGAGAACATCCAGCGCAACTATTTGGGGCAGTTCTCGGACATGCCCTTCTTCTGGTGCGAATACTCACACGCCATGGGCAATAGCAACGGCAACCTGAAGGAGCTCTGGGATTTCACCTACGCACACCCACAGCTGCAGGGCGGTTTCATCTGGGACTGGCGAGACCAGGGCCTGCTCAAGCATACGGAGGAGGGAGAACCCTATTTTGCCTACGGAGGCGACTTTGAGCCGGAGGGTGTGCACCACGACCATAACTTCTGTGCCAACGGCTTGGTGGGTTCGGACCTGACGCCACACCCAGCTATGGAAGAGGTGAAAAAGGTCTACCAGGACATTCACTTTGACCGCGCCCCAGAGGAAGGCCCGGATGCCTTTGTGATTGAGAACCGGAATTTTTTCACCTCCCTGGATGCTTACCGGATAGCGTGGTCTCTACAGAAAGGCCCCTTGACACTAGCCAGTGAAGAATTGGAATTACCCTCGGTAGGTCCTGGTGAGTCTGTCGTAGTCCGGATCCCCCAAGTGTTGGATACCTTGCTGACAGGGAAGTACGAAGTGTATCTCAATTTCAGTGCTATTACCCGAGCAACTACCCCAGCCTTGCCAGAAGGATATCCGGTGGCAAGTGAGCAAATAGAACTGCAAGGGCCCAATCCGGCACCCGACGAGGTGGTGCTACTGAAGACTGATCAAGTGCTTACGGTCAAGGAAACCCCAGAGGCGTGGATGTTTTCTGGTACCTCCTTTTCGGCTACCATTAATCGCACCAAGGGGCAATGGGAATCCTACGTGTTGGATGGGCGGGAAATGCTAAAGGAAGGCCTGCGGATGAACTTTTGGCGGCCAATGACGGACAACGATTTTGGGAATAATTTCTACAACATAGCTCAGGTATACCGCCGCGCAGGAGAGGAATACGAGGTAGTTTCTGCGGAGATCGTCAGCCAGTCGGCAACCCAGGCTAAGCTAGCCATCCGCCATTATCACCCGGCATTGCGCACCGGAACGGTATTCCATTTCACCATTACGGGGGCCGGAGTTGTCTTGGTAGAAACCGAAACCGAACTAGGTACCCACCTTCCCGAGGTGCCTCGTTACGGGGTTCGTTTTCAGTTAGATGATCAGTACCGCCAGCTGAGGTATTATGGCCGCGGTCCCTGGGAAAACTACTGGGACCGGAAGTATTCGGCTCACGTTGGCAGCTATTTGGGTCTGGTGCATGATATGTACGTACCCTACATTCGGCCGCAAGAAAATGGCAACCGGAGCGACGTCCGGTTTATGGAGTTTTTAGATTATGATGGTCAGGGAATCCTCGTGCGCGGCTTGCCTACCGTGGACGTAGTGGCGCGTATGTTTCCGCAGGAAGACCTGGACTACAACAAGTGGGTGGATCGCCGCCACACAATCGACGTGCAGGCCAAAGATTTGGTAGAGGTATGTGTAGACTACCGGCAGCGAGGCCTGGGGGGCGACAACTCCTGGGGGGCCACCCCCCACGCTGAATACCGCCTGTGGCCGGGCACTTATCAGCTGCGGTTCATCGTAGCGCCCACAGGGGTCTTTGAATGATAATTTTGCGGGCATTGAAAATGGTGGTCTAAAAAGGTAGATTACCAGTATCATATTCCAATACCTAAATTATCAACATTATGAAGTTTTTTTCTTTGCTCTTATTAGGAGCAATCTGCCTTACGGTGGCTTGTGGACCGACTGAAAACACCACGAGTACACCCCAGGAGGCAAGTGACATGGGAATGGAGAAAATCTATGTACGCAAAAATGCTCACTCCCCTGAAGCCCAAGCTGACCTGATGGCCATGCGCGTAGCCTTTGACAGCATGCGCAAACTCCCTTGTGCCGATCCACGCAGCTGGTATTTCCAAGGTGCTATCCACTTTGTACCACCAAGTCTGGAAGAAAACCCTTTCTGCCCAGAGTACCTTACCTTGGCGGATACCTTGCACGGTTGGTACCAGTGTACCCACCGGTTGCCAATGGACATCGTAGACGTCTATCACTTTACCGTGTGGCATCGCTTCTACGTATGGCACCTGGAGAAAATTGTTCGCCAGCTTTCTGGCAAAACTGACTTTGCCTTGCCCTACTGGAACTATATAGATAGCACCACCCGCTATCTGCCAGAGGCCTACCGCATTCCGGCCAATCAGGAAGAAAATGCTTTGTACGAAGCATCGCGGGTGCCAGGTTTGAACGAGGGCGGCACCATTTCGTACGAGAGCTTTCCTAATATGGCCATCAACCTGCCGGCCATGCTGAATAACCTTAGTTTCTCCCAAACTAGTTACCGGTCCTTCAACATGGCCATGAACATGTTCCCGCACAACCTCATTCACGGCTTCATTGGCGGTACCGTTTCTGACAAGACCCGGGCAGAAAACCCCATGTTCAATCCCATCTTCAACGGCGAGGCACCCAATAAGGCCGGAGTGATGGCCTCTTTCGAGTCTGCCGGATTCGACCCTGTGTTCTGGATTCACCACGGCATGGTAGACCGCCTGTGGGAGGAGTGGATGTACTCAGGCAACGGAGCACAGATGGACCTGGGACTCCTCAAGGAAAACCCGCAGCCCTACATCTTCTTCGATGAGCTGGGCAACGAGGTGAGTTACACCATGGAAGAAGTGCTGGAACTGGCCTTTAAGCTAGACTACCGATACGACGATATTGACAGCAACGTGGATAGCCTGCCCATGGCCACCAGAGAATATCCTACCAAAACAAAATTGGGAGAGGATACTACCGGTATTGTAGTAGGCGAAGGCCGCACCGATTTCTCCATCACCCTAGACAACGATACCAGTGATTTCTGGGTAGCTGACTATAAAATTATCCTGGAGACTTCGGTAGCTACCGAACCCGACCAGCCGTACCTGCTGTACCTCAACTTGCCCGAGGGTGTTCCCAACAGCTCTGCCGATATGGATTACACCATTTGGCGGAATGTATTCCTGGGCAATGTGTATTTCTTAGGGGCAGGTGCGCACGCTCATCACCACGGCAGTGATGATATGGACATGAGCGGCGATCTGGTCAATCGTTTTGTGCTGGATATATCCACCGTCATGAAGGGCCAGATTTGTATCTCTACTACTGACAACCCTAACTGTACGGTGAACAAAGCCTTGGTAGTAGACTGGATGGAAAGCCTGATTGTGGATGGAAAACTGAACTTCAGCATCATGGGCGTGGATGATACGCCGGAAGTAACGCTCACCAAAGTGGCCCTGATACAAGGCACTTATGATGAATAGAAGGTATTCTTCTCTTTCCTCATGAAAAACTTGCACCCCGGGTCCTTTTGGCTCGGGGTTTTTTCGTCTCCTTATACGCGCTCGCCAATTTCCTTGTCCAAACAACCTTTTTCGGTTGTACCGCAATCGTTTGGGCAGTAGTTTTCGCGTAAGAAATAAACTTTCCACAACCCATGAGACGAGTACTATTGCTGGGCCTTTTGGCCCTGTTGGTGGCACCCCTCGCCATCGCTCAACCGTTGGCCGTTGAGACCTACACCCTTCCCAATGGCTTTACCGTGATGCTTAATCCTGATGCTACCGCTACCGAAGTAAGCGGAGCGGTAATGGTGAAAGCCGGCGGTAAAAATGACCCTGCCGATGCCACGGGCATAGCCCACTATCTGGAGCACCTGCTGTTCAAAGGCACCCAGGAGATGGGCACCTCCGACTATGAGGCGGAGAAGGTACACCTGGACCGTATTGTAGAGCTGTATGATGAAGCTGCTGCTACTACCGATCCTGAAGCTCGTCAGGCGCTGTATACGGAAATAAACCAGGAGGCCCTGGCTGCTTCGGAGTACGGAATGCCCAACGAATTTGACAAGCTGCTGAAAAGCTTGGGTAGCACGGGTATCAACGCTTTCACAAGCTCGGATATCACCTTCTACTACAACAATTTCCCAGCACACGAACTACCCCGCTGGCTAGACCTGTACAGCCACCGCTTCGAAAACCCTGTGTTTCGCTCCTTCCAGAGCGAGCTGGAGGTAGTGTATGAGGAGAAAAACCGCTCCATGGATGCCTTCCAAAACCGTCTGATTGAGACATTCAATGCGGAAGTATTCAAAGGCCATCCCTACGGTGACCAGCTGATCCTGGGTACTATCGAGCACCTGAAGAATCCCTCGCTTACCAAGATGTACGAGTTCTTCAAAACCTACTATGTAGCCAACAACATGGCCCTTATTTTGTCGGGCAACTTTGACCCCGAAACGGCCAAGCCTCTCATTGCTGAAAAGTTTGGTGACTGGCGTACCGGAGAGGTTCCCGAATACCCGGACTACCCCAAACGCAGATTCGAGAAAAAACAGACCCTTGACGTACGGCTCACCCCTATTGCCGTGAGCCTAATGGGCTTCAAAACGGTGAACGACACCCATCCGGATCGTTTCGGGCTGGACGTAGTGGCGGCCATGCTGTCCAACTCCGCATCTTCTGGCTTCCTGGACGAAATCTCCCTGGAAGGCAAAGTATTACAAGCGGGTATGTTCAATAACTCCATGCAGGACGACGGCGTCTCCATCGTCATTGTGGTGCCCAAGCCCGTAGTACAGTCTTTTAAAGCTGCCGAGAAGCTAGTATTGGCAGCCATTGAGAAAGTACAAGAAGGTGAGTTTACCGACGAAGACCTGGCCGCAGTTAAGAGTACGCTCTACAAGGACTTTCAGTCTTCTTTGGAAAGCGTAGACAACCGGGCCGTGCAAATGGGTTTTTGCTTTAGCCGGGGCCTCAGCTGGGACGATTACCTCAAGTACCCCGAAATGGTGGCCTCCATCACCCGCGAAGATGTGATGCGCCTAGCCGAGCAGTACTACGGTGACAACTATTTTGCCATGTACTCCAAAACCGGGTTCCCCAAGAAGGAAGAGCTGGAAAAACCATCTTATGAGCCTGTTACTACTGATCAGAACGCCGAGTCTGGCTACGCCAGGGCCTTCGCGTCGATGGAGCCCGCCTTGCCCGAAGCTACTTTTGTGGATTTAGCCAAAGATGTCACCCGCATGGAGCTGGAAGGCGGCAACAAGCTGTTCTGGACCGAAAACCCCATCAACGACATCTTTAGCCTGGAAATGGAGTTTCAGGTAGGTACCCGCACCTTACCCAGCCTGGAGCCCATTGCCGATGTGCTCAACCTGGCTGGTACTAGCGAGTACAGCGCTACTGAGCTCAAAAAGCAATTTGCCAGCCTGGGCGCCTCCTTCTACTTCAGCGTGAGCCGCAACTACTTCACCCTTTCCGTGGATGGAATAGAAGAGAATCTGGCCCCAACCCTTGCCCTGGTAAACCAACTTCTGACGGATACCGAGATTCCACAGGACGCCATTAAAACCACCGCCGAGGGCATCGAGACTAACCGCGAGGTGGAGTCTTCTACGCCCGACGCCATGGGTAGCGTACTGTTCCAATACGG
>DMST01000180.1:10342-13616 GCA_003454975.1 Cytophagales bacterium
GCTTGCGGGGTGAGGCGTCGCAGTATCTCACCCGGTACTCGCTGGAAAAAATAGAAGGCCTAGACGCCAAGGCGTTGGCCGAGGAAGCCAAAGCCATCTTTGCCAAATACGGCGCATCGCTGCACTACGTAGGCAAAACCGATGCTAACGAGGTGTCTCAGCTGATCAACAACGGCCTCACGCTCTCTACCGAGAATGTACGCATTGCTCCCGCAGACGGTGTGGTACAACCCCTTTCGGAGACCACCATTTACCTGCTGCATGACCCCAAGGCGGTACAAAGCCAGGTATACTACTCGGTAACCGGCAAGCCGTTCGATGTGGAGGACCTCTCTGCCGCGCGTGCTTTCAATAGCTATTACGGGGGCGGTTTCTCCGGTCTGGTATTGCAGGAGATTCGTGAGTACCGCTCGCTGGCTTACAGCGCAGGCGGTAGCCTGAACTACACCGGCTACAGCGACGAGGAGCCTACTCAGCTGGTATCCTTTACCGGCAGCCAAGCCGACAAAACCACCGATGCGGTTACGGTGATGCTGGATATGATCAATGAGCTACCCGAGAAACCAGACCGGATGCCCAGCCAGCTCTCCTACCTCAAGCAGAGCGCCCTCACCAGCCGTCCCGGCTTCCGGGGGCTGTCGCAGTCCGTAGAGGGCTGGGAGGTAGTAGGCTACACCCAGGACCCTAACAGCTTGGCCTTTGCCGGGTACGATGCCTTGGAGTTCTCCGACATTGTAGCCCTACACGAAAAATACGTGAAGGGACAGCCCATCCTGGTCACCATATACGGGGACAAGGACAAGATGGATCTGGACAAGCTAGGTCAGCTCGGTACCATCGTCGAGGTAGAAGCCGACGCCGTAATGGTGAAGTAACCCTAGCCGAATCTTTTAGACACCAGCCCCGGTCCCAGGATCGGGGTTTTTTGTTGCGCACGATCCGGGGCAACTCCCACCCAACCACACGTCCACGATGAGGTATTTCCCAAGAAGAAACGCTGGTATTATCCCTGGGATATTGCTAACATTCCTCCACCATGTTTTTCGACTTCAGCCTTCGTAGCTCCCTACTCCTAATCTTCTTCTTCCACGGTGCGGTCATGAGTGTCCTGCTGATAGCGCAGAGTCGCGATAGCATACACCGGGCCAGTCGCTGGCTTGGTGCTTTTATTGCCGTTTGTTGCCTTTACATTTCACCCTGGATGTTTGGCTTTGCCGGTTGGTATACGCGTGATTTTTATGCGGATATACTTTTCTACTTGCCCCTGCAGCACCTGTTTCTTCTAGGGCCGTTGCTTTGGTTCTATACCCAGAGTCTGTTTCAGCCCCAGTTTCGGCTTACCCGCCAGCTGGCCCTTCATCTGGTGCCCGCCGGACTTTATATACTTTACATTGCCGTGGGTGGCGTGGCTGATCTTTTCTTGGAAGAACCCCAGTTTTACGCCGATGGCCGCGACAAAGACTACAAACTGTGGTATCAGGTAACGGGGCTGTTGCACATGGTGGGCTATTTAGTCTTGTGTATCCGCACCTACCAGGCGGCCCAGCGAAAGTTAGACGCAGAAGTCAGTTTTGCCGATGCCCTGCGCCTACGCTGGGTAAACCGTTACTTATGGATATTTGCCATCATGCAGAGCCTGCGGCTCATCTTTTTGCTGGTGTTTCCGGTGTGGAGCCAGTTTGGTAACCAAGGCTGGTACCATATCGTGTTCTCCTTGCTTTTCTATTACATATCACTGCAAGGTTTCGGCCATAGCCAACGCAACCATCCTCTGCCGGTACCCGAAAGCATTCCTCCACCAGACCCAACACCCCCCAAGGAGGAAAAGAAAGATTCTGCTGCCAGGAACCTACAACCGGAATGGAAGTCCAGCCTTCAGGAGAAGCTAGAACGAGACAAGTTATACGAAGATCCACAGCTCACCCTGGCCATGTTGGCTCAGTCTGTAGGGTTGTCCATCCATCAAGTATCGGCCACCATCAACCAGAGCTTCGGAATCAACTTCAACGATTGGGTGAATGGCTACCGGGTAGAGGCGGTGAAGGATGCCATCCGCCGTGGGCAACATCAGCAATTTACCCTGCTCAGCATCGCCTTGGAAAAAGGATTCAATTCAAAAAGTACTTTCAACCGGGTATTCAAAAAACACACGGGGCTCACGCCCGCCCAATTTGTGTCTCAACAGGGGTCAAAATCCGAAGAAATGAGTCCTAAATCATAATATGGAACGCCCACAAAGTGTTTGGTGGCCACTTTTGGGTAAAATTTTTTGACTGATGAAAACTCCGCTTCTCTTTCTTCTTGTTGCCCTGGCCACTCCGCAACTGGCCGCTCAAGGGTTAACTGATGTCCAGCGCCACCTGCTGGATTCGCTGGTCACCGCTGACGTTAGGCCAGGCTCGCCAGGATTGGCCGTGGGCATGGTGCAGGACGGTAACGTGATCTACTCCAACTACGCCGGACTGGCAGATTTAGAGTCAGGTATTGCCATAGGCCCCGATACCCGCTTCAATCTGGCCTCTACCGGTAAACAGTTTACTGCCTTTGCCACCCTCCGTCTCATACAAGCTGGCAAGCTATCCTTGGATGAAAAACTTGAAGGGTTTTTCCCAGAGTTCGATCCTCGCATAAGCAAAGTGCTCACCGTGAGGCACTTGCTGACCCACACCAGTGGACTGCGCGACCAGAACTCTCTTTGGAGTTTACAAGGGATTACTTGGTGGAAGAACTCCTTCTCCAATGAGGATGTGATGGCGCTTATGGCCCAGCAGACTGCGCTTAACTTCGAACCCGGAAGCCAGCACAGCTACAGCAATGCCAACTACGTGGTGCTGGCCGAACTGGTGGCCAGGGTAACGGGACAGGATTTCTCCCAATACACACAGGGTCTACTCCGTGAGCTAAACCTGGAGGCCAGCGCTCACGAGCCGGATCATACTGCCATTGGCCCTATGGCCGTACCCTACTTCCAGTGGGATAGTTGGGAGAGCTATGATTGGGTTTCGGATGTGGTGGGTGATGGTGCCTTCTTTAGCACCCTTACCGATCAGCTTACTTGGGAAAAAGTGTTGCAAAATCAGGAGGAAGACTGGGTGAAGGTGAGCCAAAGCCTCATACCTGGAGACGAAGTGCGTACCTACGGGTACGGGCTGGAATTCGGTGAGTTTCAGGGGCGTCGGTTGCGCTACCATGATGGTTCCACTGGAGCGTGGAAAGCCACTACCTGGCGGTTTGATGATCCGCAGCTTTCCATCGTGGTTATGACCAATAGCGG
>DMST01000180.1:13661-19280 GCA_003454975.1 Cytophagales bacterium
TTATGACCAATAGCGGAGCCATCGTGCCCTCCTGGCTGGCCCGGCAGCTGGCCGAGGTGATGTTGGGTACCTTCCATGCAGAGAAAAGCTCCTTTCCCTTAGGCCCTGAGCTGGTGGGCAACGAGCTTGCCGAGGAAACTTGGTTGGGTACCTACCAGACCGGGCCAGATTACTTCTATCGCTTTGTGAAACGTAAAGGTGGCTACTGGCTGGAACGTCCCAACCGGGATCCGGTAGAAATTGAATGGGAAGCCGGGGCGGTTTATCATGAAATCAACGACCCTGCTTTCAAGCAGCATTTCGATTACGATTCTACGGGCCGTCTGCAGGTAACCGCCTATTATCCTACCCATGACCCGTATTCGCTACAGAGGGTGACGGGTATCGAAGGCAAGCAGGACTATTCTCCTTGGCTAGGAACTTACCGTGACACAGACTCGGGGGCCGTTTGGCAGATTGTGGCTGGGCGAAGGGGTGAAATAGAAGCTTTACGGGGAGATCGGAAAATGAGTGTCAAGCAATACATTCCAAATCAATTGTTGGTAGGAGGTTTTAGAGTAGAGGCCACTCCCCCTGAGGAAGGGAATATTGATACTTTGTGGGTATCATCCTCCCGCTTGCACCGGGTTAAGTTCGAGCGCATAGAGGATTGAACATGAAAACCCCGAGACGGATTTTCGCCTCGGGATTTTTACTGCCCTGAAGGGTTCTATTCCGATTTCAGGTTTTTAATGGGATTCGCCAAGGCGGCTTTTATGGATTCAAAGCTCACGGTGAACATACCTAACCCAATGACCGCCGCACTCGCCAACAAGGCAATGCCTACACCTGGGGTAATGCGGTAAGCGAAGCTTGCTAGCCACTGTTGGCAAAAGTAATAGCCTAAGGGCAATGCAATGAGAAGGGCTATGGCCATTAGTACCAGGAACTGTCGTCCCAATAATACCACTACCTGAGAACCGCTAGCTCCTAGTACGCGCCGAACGGCTACCTCTTTGCTGCGCTGCACCGCGGTGAAGGAAGCTAAGCCAAACAGACCCAAGCAGGCGATGAAGATGGTAATGCTGGAAAATATCCCAATGATATTGCCCAGACGTTCCTCTTTCTCGTACATGGCTGCGTAGCTTTCATCCAGAAACTGGTAGCCAAACGGCCGCTCTGGTGAGAGCTGGGTCCACTGTTCGGTGAGACCCGTCAGCGTTTGAGATACGTCATTGCCATCCAGTTTAATTACAATGTGGTGCAGTTGCCATTCTTCCGAGAACATGACCAGTGGCTCTACCTCTTCGTGCAACGACCGGAAGTGAAAGTCTTTGACCACCCCCACAATGGGGCCTACTCTGCCGTTCATGTTGGCTTGTTTTCCCAAAATACTCTCAGGAGTTTCGCCTAGCTTCTTCACGGCGGCTTGGTTTACCAGGATGGGGGTAGGGGTTTGCCCTTCCTCGTTCTCCTCGCGAGACCGGACAATTTCCTCCATGGTAAAGTTGCGGCCCGTAACCAGCTGGATTCCGGTAGTTGCCAGATAATCATCATCAATGGCTTGTGCCACTACGCTCATACTCCGGTCTTGTTCCATTCCTTCTACCCAGAGACTATATCCTCCCAGGATATAATGCGGAGAGTGGGTGGCGGCACCTACGGCCTTCACCCCAGGTACCGATCTCAGCTGTTCCTTCATAGCCATCCTGTCCTGACGGCCTGCCCTGGGCATGGGCACTGATATTACTTGGTCCTGATTGTAACCCAACGGGGTTGATTTCAGGTAGTCTAGCTGGCGGGTGATGGTAATGGTTCCGAAAATGAGGACCGCAGATATGGCAAACTGTACAATAACAAGGCCTTTTCGCAATGCCTGACCAGAAAGAGAGCCCTTAAAAGAGCCTCGGAGCACTTGCAGGGGTTTGAAATTGGCTAGTACTAGGGCAGGATAACTACCAGCCAGGAAAGTGACCACTGCCCCAATGATGAGTACATAATACCAAAAAGAGGTATCCTGTGTGAAGGGCTGGGCTACCTGAGCCCCGGCCAGCTGTTCAAACTGCGGATACAGCAAAAACATACCGCCTATGGCTAAGGCCATAGAAAAAACCGTCAGCACAAAGGCTTCGCTCATAAACTGCTGAAAGATGCTAGCTTTCAGAGCCCCCATTACCTTGCGCACCCCTACTTCGCGTGCGCGATACACCGACCGGGCGGTGGTCAGGTTCATATAATTGATGCAGGCTATGATGAGGACCAACAGGGAGATGGCCAGTAGAATGCGCAGAGAATTGCGGTTGCCTTGTGGCACCAAGGTGTGCATGGTGGGGGCATCTAAGTGAATAGAGGACAGAGGCAACAAACCATACTCAATCCGGTCGTCGCCAGAAAGATCATCCCCCACAGCCTCTTCCACAATGGTATTGAGCTTACCTAATACATCGGGTAGGTGAGCCCCTGGCTGCAACACCGCGAAGGTGTACAAACTGGAGGACCACCAGCTGTGCTGCTGTGCTTTACGGTGCGAGGAGAAGGAGGCCAGCATGCTGTAATCGATATTGGTATTGGTAGGTGCATCCAGGATCACACCCGTTACCACATAGGGGGTGCCGCCAACAGTGAGTTCCTTGCCCAGTACATTGGTAGTACCAAAGTACTTGAAGGCAGACTCGGTAGATAGAACCAGTGAGTTGGGTTCTACCAATGCCGTTTTCGGATTTCCCTGTAGGAGTTCGAAAGAGAACACCTCAAAGAAGGTACTATCAGCATACATAAAGTCCGCCTCTTCGAACTGATTTTCTCCTATTTGCACAACGGGCGGAAACGAGGTGGTTGACGGACGAAATAGCCGTGTGCCCGTTTCTACTTCTGGGAAGGTTTCGAGCAAAGTAGGTAGTAAGGCCGTGGGAGTTACCCCAATGATTTCGGACTCACCGTCCCAGTACGCATTCCAATATCCTTGAACAATCCGGTCCCCTTTCTCATGAAAGGAGTCGTAGCTCTCTTCGTGTTTGATGTAAGCGTACAAAAACAAGAAGCACAAGATACCCAGGGTGAGCCCCCCCAGGTTGATCAGCGAGTAGCCCTTTTGCTTAAGCAAATTGCGCCAGGCGATCTGAAGATAATTTTTCCACATAGCAATGGGAGTTGTTGAGGATTCAAAAAGGTTGCTGCGGATGATGGGGGGCCGGCATAGCCGAACTACTTCCCAGCCATAGCGCCAGCGTACCCGCGGCACTTGGTTCGTCACCATCTGAGCAAACTGCTCGTGCAAGTCTCCCTGGATCATCTCCAGCAGAGCAGGCTTGCAAAACCAGCTTAAAAACCGATCGGCCCATCGTGGAGGAGTTATTCGAGGCTGATTCATCGGAGTGCTTGTTTGGGTACCATGTTCCACAGCTGAGCACGTACCTCCTTAGCCTGTTGCAGGGTTTGGAACCCGAGCGTAGTTACCTCAAAGTACTTCTTGCGCCGCCCACCCCGCTGCGGAGTAGTCTCGCCAAAGGAAGAAGCGAGATACCCCTTTTCCTCCAGCCGCTGCAGTGCCACGTGGATGGTACTCAACTTCACCGGGCGCTGTGCCTGATCAGTGAGTACTTCCTGAATGGCGTTACCGTAGGCCTTACCATACAAGCTGGCCACTGCCAGCAATACCAGCTCTTCAAACTCTCCTAAATGGGAACCTTTCATCGGTTATTTAATTAGCATTTGTCGACATTGCTATGTTGAAGATGAACATTTTTCCTGAAGGTTGCACGGGTTCAGGTTATTTTTTTGACAAATGCTGAAATTGGTTTTGAAGACAAGTCCTGGAGAATTGTCGGCTGAATTTTTTATACCTTGACGAAAACTACGTAAACCGATGAAATCACTGCTGATCCTATTCTTATTGGTTCCTATCTGCCTGTGGGCACAATCACCGGAAGATAAATTGGCAGAACTGGGTATAGAACTGCCAGAAATGTCAGTCCCCATGGCCAACTATGCCAAGTATGTACAAACGGGTAATTTGATTTTCCTGGCTGGGCACGGCTCCTGCGGTACGCCCACCGAGGTAGACCGGGGTAAGCTAGGGAGTGACCTTACCGTAGAGCAAGGCTACGAGGCGGCGCGCAACGTAGGTATATGCATGCTGTCTACTCTAAAGCATGCTGTAGGTGACCTGAGCCGGGTCTCACAGATTGTGAAGGTGGAGGGGATGGTCAACAGTACTGGCGATTTCACACAGCAGCCAGCAGTAGTCAATGGTTTCTCAGACCTGATGGTAGAGGTATTTGGTGAGAAAGGAAAGCATGCAAGACAAGCCGTAGGAATGGCCTCTTTGCCTAGCGGCATTACGGTTGAGGTATCCATGGTAGTAGAAGTATCTGAGGAATAAGAATGCGCGAATTAATATTCCGGTGGTTAGAGACCGGAACCCGGGAATCCAATTCTGGTGGACTGAACAATACCATCCGTATTTCCAATTTTGTGGGCCTTTTCTATGCCACCCTAATCGGTGTTCCCTTTATCATTATCACCTTCATTTTCGTAAGGACGTTGGTTTGGGTGCCCATAGGTGGTACGGCTATGTTCTTGATGATCCTGCCCTTCAATCACATTGAGCTGTACCGTACTTCACGGATTGTGCTCAGCCTGGCACCCATTACGCTGGCAAATATTTATTCCGCCTACCTGCTGGAAGAAGGCCAGGACTTGCCCGAATCACTGGCCTTGATAGTTGGGTGCTTTGTCGTGATGCCTTTTTCCCTATTCGAATGGGCCGACCGGAAGTACGGGTGTATCTTGGCTGGGCTGGGAGGCGTCACCTATTTGCTTCAGCCGGTATATGCTGGTTGGTTTCACCTGGATACCTCCATTGACCTCAGCATATTTGAAAGCGGGCCATTACGGGTTATAGTAGCAGCCTTAGCGTTGCTTTGTATGGGAGGGCTATTGCTCACACTGGTCTACCGAAACTCGGTATTGGAGAACAAATGGAGCTAAGCCTGCTGGCCTAGCATTTTTCCCGCTACCTCTTTCACAAGCTTGGCCGCTAGTGCCCCGGTAATCCCTTGCACATCCCGTTCGGGATTGAACTCCACCACGTCAGCCCCTACCAACTTTCCGTCCAGGGAGTGAATGATATCGAGCACCTCACGGGGGGTAAGCCCGCCGGGCTCATGGTGACTAACCCCCGGGGCATATGCTGGGTCTATCCCATCTATATCAATAGAGAGGTACACCGGGTTCTCAAAGCGAGGCAGTTGCCATTTCGCTTGGTCACGCATATGCAGAATCTCTACGCCGTATTTATCTGCTTGCTCTTGCTGATGAGGGGTCAGGGTACGAATGCCCACCTGCACTAGCCGTTGGGCATGACCGCCTTCCATGATGCGGGCAAAAGGGCAAGCATGGCTGTATGGGTCGCCTTCAAAATCAGCATACAAATCCGTGTGCGCATCTATGTGAAGAATGTCCAGCTTCGGATATTTCTCTGAGAAGGCTTTCACCACGGGATAAGTAATGCTGTGGTCTCCGCCCAAGGTGATCAGAGGCCCCCCTAATCCCAGCTTCCGTCGGGTAAAACCCTCCATATCCATATAACTTTCGGGCTGGGTGTCCCCCTCGTCGATCAGCCGTGGTGGTGTGATGTCT
>DMST01000180.1:19323-22872 GCA_003454975.1 Cytophagales bacterium
CGCCCAATTCGGAATATCGATTGGAGCTATCGCTCCACAAGTACTGTCGGATCAACGGAGGTGCCAGCCGGGGGCCGCGAAGGAAAGAAGACTTTTCATCCCAGACAAAGCCTTGCAAATAAACTGACTTACTCATGAGGCGCTTCCCGGTTTTCTGCCGCCTGAATAGCCGCCCGCATGAGGTCATTTACTTGATTGATGCGATTCAGTTCTGCCCTCAAATAAATCTCTGTACTATCCTCAGCCCATCCTTCAAAGTCTTGTTCAAAATCACGCATCCATTGCATCATCTCATCACCAGCGGTATTCAGATTAGCAATCAACACCGAATCTGAAGAGGAAATGGGGGTAATGCTATCATAGCTATTCCTGATTTTCATCCGTTGAGTAACCACGGGCTCGTATAGAGGCATGGCTTCATCATCATGCACCGCCATGATGGAATCATACAGCGGGTGTAAGCGCTCGGCAATTTGGGCTTTAGGCCCACGGATCACCGTTTCTGCTTTGGGTTTCTCTTTGGTTGAGCAGCTGGCTAACAAAGAAATAGCAGCTAGACAGTAGTACCTGTTTTTCATTGAGTAGTATGTTCATATTCGCCCAAGTATGTCGCATCTCGCAATACATAGATGAGGGTTTCCAGGGGCGTTTCGTGGAGTTCTAGCGTACCGAGAATTCTGATGGGGCGGTTGGTATATTCTATGGATTCGTTCAGGAATACTTCAACGACCGTTTCCGGACCCGACTGCCCACAGAAATAGCATATTTCGATAGGCATAAAGGAAAGAATCAGGTGCTCAGGGCTGAATAATCCGTCGAAAGGAATGATATACCCGGTGAGTTCTACCTCCTTACCACGCAGGGCCTCTACCTCCGTAGTGAATAGTGGCCGGGGCAATTCCATGCTCAGCCCCCCTGTATTTCCATTGAGGTAAGAAATGCCCAAGAGGGCTTTCCAGTTTTGTGCCGGGTTTTGCTGGCCCTTCGCCCAATAGCTGGTTAGCAGAATACAGAGTAGAAGTACCCAACGTTGCATGCCTACAAAGCAAAGGGTACCTAGCCAATTTCACAAATGGATCTTGCTTGGGTGGTTGGCAAGACCTCACCTTGCATAGGATCTTAGTAGAAGAGGGCGCTCTTTTTCGTTCCAAGTGCAGGGTGTGCAATAGGGTCAAGCATTTTTACTGGGGGCAAATGCTTTGATAGGATTTTGTCTTGTCTTTTTTTACTGCACTGGCACATTTTAACCAGATGATAAGCCACTGAGAACCAATTCTGTTTTCTGAATTCTATTTAGGTAAGCTGTTTCCTTGCTGCGGCTGTTTAAAAAGGAGTTGGGTTTCCAGGTTTTCAGACTGATCCGTGTAATAGCCTTTAATGGGAAACCTAAGAAGGGTGATAATCGAGGGTAGCAACCCAGTCTGTCCAGGGACTTTCTGCTGACGGGCCATATCCATTTACCAGAACCCCTTTGTGTCCTCGGTAAGAGGCAATGGCATAAACGATAAGATTGTCATCAGGATTAGAGTCCCCTTCAAATCGATAGAGCTCACGGATTTCGAACTCGCTAGGTTCCAGGATACAATCAATTTGGGAGGCCGCCAGGCAGTGATCCATGCGGTTAAAATTGTGGGTATAGCCTCTACGGCGTAGGTCTGCCAAGGCTTCTACCAGGGTATCGTAGGCATGCATAGTAAGTGGCTTTTAGGGAATGGGTCAAATCCACTACTTATTACAATGTCTAATCAGCAGCAATAGTGGATTATTTTATAATTTACAAAATCCACCAATGTATTGTTTGAATATTTATTTATATACAGAATAAAAGAATGTATTGTGGCGATTTTGCCCCATGGATTGCCTTCGCCTTAGAGGGCTACATTTCGCCACGAGCAGGGTAGTTCCTTTCCAGAATGTACTCTATATCTTTCAGGAATTGAGCCAAATTGGGTCGAGCAAAAGGGTGAGATTGTGTTTGACCGAGATAAAGGGTGTGATCACGGCGAACTAAAAACAGACCTGGCTCACTGAAAATGTCGTTCTCAAAAGGGCGAATGGCTTTGGAAATATAGAGCCCCCATTCGCGTGCTTGCTGTACGCTTAGATTGTACCCCAAAGGCAAGTCGCCCAGGTGCCATTCTTCTACCGTCATATCGGCCCGCTCCTTGCCGTCACAACTAACAGCAATGGCCTCCACACCTAGTTCCTTCAGAGTCGAGATCTTAGATCCCAAATCATGGATGTACTCCATACAGGTACTACAGTGGTAGCCGCGAAAGAATACGATTAGCGTAAAATGCTTGGGTTTCTGTTTATGCAGCTCCCAGGTGCCGTGGTGCAAGGTTTGCACCACCAAATTGGGAGCCTTTTCACCGGGCTTGGTTATTGCCATGGGTTTACTCTACCTCATTATCCAACCCCAATTCAGCAGTTAGCTTCTCGATAGTCTCATTTTCTACCACCGAGATTCCGTCAGACGAATTAGCGAACAAGTGCATGGTTTCCACTACAAACTCTTTCGAAGAATCATTCTGAGTGAAGTAATCCTTCAGTGCTTCCAGAATCTTCTCCTCCCAATCCTCCCGGTTCTTGAGTAGATACCGGAATTCATTTTTATAGATCAGGGTCAGGTTTTCTTCTTTATCCTCTCCTAGTTCCTCGGTAGCAAACTCGGCTCCCAATATATGCGCCAGCTTCTTTACCGTTTGCCATTCCTCAGTATCCACTATGCCATCACTCAGTACCACAAGCAGGGCAGGAAATAGGTTCGCTATGTAAATAAACTGCTCCTTGTTCAAGGAGATGTACCGCTCGGCAGTGTATTGCTCAAAGAGGGAATTCATTTTATCGGTCGCCATAGTGTCTCGATTTAGCTCTCTAGCTGTAGTCTGTTTTTTATTTCATCAATTTGAGCCTGCTCTTCGTCAGAAGTGCCTTCCGACGCTTCGGCAAATAACTGAATAGTATCCAAAATAGAAGTCTTGGCATCGGGTCTGGAAGCCAGGTAGGGCTGTAGTGCATCCAGAAAGGCATCGCGCCAGTCGGCCAAAAATTTTATCAAGTAGCTAATCTCACGCAAATAACAATCTGCCAGGCCTTCCACATTCACCTGTTCGTCCCCTTCGTCTTTGAACGATTTGGCCATAAAACGGGCCAGCTGTTTCACATATTCCCATTCCTCCAAGTCGATCACCCCGTCACTAATGATGATGATGAGATTGGGAAAGAAAACGGTGAAGGTGACGAACTGCTCTTCGGTGACCGAAGTAGGCCGTTCGGCGGTGTACTTTTGGTACAGTTGGGATATAGAGGGCACCTCAGCCATAGGTCATGTAAATATATTGAGTGCAGGCTATAAACGGTAAGATAGCAAGATGACCGAAAATTTGTGAGAATTTTCCATCCATTGCTACAATCCCTTCTCAATTGAGCAAATATGCTCCTATCGCAGGTAAATGATCTGCAAGTGCACGCTGCCGCACCGTATCGAAGAAATACCGGTATTCCGTAGGGGCTACCATCCGCTCAGTCATGGCAGGGTTTGCCAGC
>DMST01000180.1:22925-32257 GCA_003454975.1 Cytophagales bacterium
AGTCATGGCAGGGTTTGCCAGCATGTGGTCAATGCGCCAGCGGGGCTCATCTGCCGGATGAGAATACACCGTGCTGTCCGCAGCCCAGGGGTCTATCAGGGTGTAGGAATTGTCCGGTTCCAGTAAGGCTTTAAATTCCATACTGGAAGGCGTGCAGTTAAAATCTCCCACTAGTAGCTGCAAACCATCCGGGTCTGACTCCTGTATTCGGGCCATTTGACTTTTCAAATATTCTACCTGCCCTAAACGCATGGCTTCGTTTCGTGGCCCGCGGCCTGCTTTCAGGTGTACCCCCGTGAGGTATACCGTTTTTCCAGGTCGTGCCAATATCTCTACCGTAATCATTCGGGTATTCAGGTGGTTTTGTGTTTCTGGGTTGCCCTCTTCATCCTCCCAGTTTATTAGTGGAGTGGTAACATTACCGTACCCGCGAATATTGCCCAACGGTAGGCGGCTCATCACCACTACGTTCATATACCAGTTTGGGCTTTCATTTCCTGCAAACCAGCGGTAGCCTAGCTCGGGTACCTTCTCAGCCAAGCGCATAGCGAAGGACTTACTTTCGAACTCTTGCAGTACCACTACATCGGCTTTAGCCTGCCTTAGGGCAACTAATAACTCCTCTTCTCGTCCCTCCATACGGAGCGAGGAATCTTCGCGCGGGTGATTGATGTAGGGATTGTCCCAGGCATCTACAAAGTGCTCTACATTCCAGCTAAGTACGGTAAGCGTATCGTGGTCTGGGTATGCATAATCAATCGGCAAAGCGGTTGCTTGCTGTGCAAAATCAGGGAGGTTAGTTGGTGTGTCGGGTGTAGTAGCCGGCTGGCAACTCAGTACTGCTAATACTACACCCAGGGGTATCCAAAACTTCATGGGTATCATTTTTGAGCAAAAGTATACCCTCATGTATTACCCCTAAGTAAAATTTAAGCTTTGGGAATAAAAAAAACCGTTCGAGATCACTCAAACGGTTCTAAATTCTTCCTTCGGAAATTTCTGTTAGCTCATTCGCTGCAGAAAATCCTCGTTCATCTGCACCAACAGAGTAGGGGAGAAGTGCTTCCGTTCTATCCGCGTCACCTTATCTGCCAGCTCTTTGATTTTCTCGTACTTGTTCTTCTTGATATCGCTGATAGAAATTTTGAGAATCTTGGTGAAGAACAAAATGTGATCACAATTCTCCTTGCCTAGCAGACGGATCTGCCGTTGGATGCTATTGATCAACTGATTGAAAAGGTCAAAGTCCTTCATCAGACAGTATTGCAAAGCGAGCAACGTTTTCACTTCCAGCTGAGCAATAGGGTATTTTTTGAGGCTAATCTCGTTTAGCAGATTGTTTATCCAGCGGGCAGCCTCATCATACTTACCTGCGTAGTAGCAAGACAGCGCCCGGAACACCACATAGGTAACATGGGTAGGGATATTCTCCGTATCCACCTCGTAATCATGGAAAATAGCGAGGTTTTCATCGTACAATTCGCTCGCCGTCTCGTTGCGCAAGTGGCGCTCCGTTTTGGTAAGTAAGAACTGAGCCGGATAAGTGTATAGCGTGTAGTTGCTTAGTAGCATGGAGGTAGACTCGCTCACATCCTCAAAGAACTTCTCCGCTTTGCGATACACTCGGTAGTGGTTGTAATACTCCAGTTTGAGGAACTCGAATACCAAACTTAAGTGGTAGTAGATGGAGTCCATAGGATACTGATTGAAGTACTTCTGCACATTGCTCAGCATGTCTTCAATCGGTTCATCTTCCTCAAAAGCCTCTTCGCTTTCTACGAACAAGCGGTGGAATATATTCACACACGAGGAATATACATAAAGCCGGTGGCTTTGGTACATCCCCGATATGTTATTGATCTCCTTGTATAGCAGGTTCAATTCCAGGCGGCCCTGCTCATTGGGATCCATAGTATAGTTACCGTACTTCTTGAAGTATTCTCCCAGAATATCCTCCGCTTTGTCTACCGCTAGCGTATAGGCTACGTGCTTGTTGTAGAGCTGCGAATAGTTGAAATAGTCCTGAGAGTGGATGTGAAGCTTCTTCAGATACTTGTATACAATGGTCAACTCGTTGGACAGGTCATAGTCCAGCAATTCCTTCTCCAACTTCTTCAACGTGGCTACAGCAATAGCACGTTTCTTGGTGAAAATGATCTCATTGATATTGGCTACCTTCTTAAGGATGTCCGTCCTAGGACTTTCCATCTGCTGCAGCAAATACTCCTCGATCTTTTGGTTGAGTCGTGACCGAAGCGTGTAGTAGGCATTGGTATTTACCTCTAGCTCCTCCATCACCTTTACATCGGTGAGTTGCTTCTCTCGCATCGACTTCAACAAGTAAGCAGACTTATCGGCGTTGCTCTCTATCAATTGATCATAAATCGATTGATAGTCATCCAATGATAGTTGCTTAATAATATTTTTGAGTTTTGCCATTGCCTATCGACTAGGTTTCTGTCAGCGGAATCCAGGCAAATCGCCTTAGATTTATCGAATAATATATTAAAAATATTTAGGCCCCTACCATTACTTATCCACACACCTTATAGAGAAAATACCCTAATTGGCTGATATTTGGGGACAAAAATGAGATCCTATACCCTCAGGGGCTAAAATACATAGCATTCTGTTGATATAAAAGAGATTAGGCAAGACCAATACCGGTTAAGTGCAACTTGCCTATTTTGGTGGGCTTGGTAATCCCACGAAGCGAAAACAAGAATAATTTTAGTTCTGAGAACAAGAAATTGTATAAACCAATCTTTGCATAGACATTATCAAAGATGACGTGATTCGCAGAATGGCTCTGCTGCTAATGGACATTCATCCTTTGAGTACAATTTTTCAGATTGGTAACTCAGACTTTAACAAGCAAGGGGTAGCGTTTTGCCTTCCACCGTAATTAGCCAATCAAGTCGAATTGCTTGCCCACTCCTCAGCTTCAGGTATTCCACCTTATCGCGTATTTCGAAAGTTTGGATGACGCCTCTGATTTCTGCCTGTTCTTCTCCGCCCTGGGTCCGGTAAACAATGGAAACCTCCTGCCGCAGCGTAGCAAAGGCCTCTAGCTCATCATAGTAGCTGCAATTGATGGGAATGTAGGGAGCATTCATAGTCGTAAAATTTAATGTTTCAACAGCTACTAGCCCCCATCAGTTCTGCCAGGGTACGCTATCGTTTGAATTTGAAGGTCACGCCACCAGTAGCAAAGCTTTGGAAACCCGCTACCCCTTCTACAAATACCCCAATAGAGGGAGTGAGGTAATACCGTACCCCGGCTCCAAGGCCTACCCGTGCCCGCAGTGCGGGTAACACCCGCGGATCGGTATCGTTGTTGATGACATTAAATAATACCAGGCCAGGCATAAAAACACCGTAAACGTCAATTCCATCCAGGCCAAATTCTCCATCGGTAGCCTCATCGATGAGTGAGGTGGCATGGAAAGAAGCTCGTGCCCCCAGATGAATGATCTGCGAGGAATAGTCTACGTTTTGTACGGTAACGGGAAATGCCGTGAGGCCAATGACGGGACCCACACTAAACCACTCCTGAATGCCAAACTCCGCATGAATTATGGTAGGAATAGAAACGCTCTCGCTGGCACCCAAGGGGGTAGAATATCGACTAGGAATACCCACTCCCGCGCTTACTAAGATGTCTCCTACTTGAAATACTTCTGATACCGGAACCTGACCGTAAGACGGTATGATGATGGCCGCCATGGCCAATACACTGAGCAATGCTTTTTTCATATGCGATGATATTGCGGGCAAAGATAGCCCGGCCGCTTTTGACCCTGCAATAACGGTTTGATGTTCGGTTTAGTCTGGGAATTCTATCTGCAGAGGTTCACGCCTTTGGCGGAACAGCACCTTTTTGCCAGATACCTCTGAGAATAGCGGGCCCAACATGAGTTCGGCGTTTTCCGCCGTTTGGTCCAAAATATTACTTTGAATAGCTGCTTCTTGTATTTTTCGCTCGGCCGTTTTGTAGGCGCTGTCAATGAATACCTTTTCATCCTCCAGGTATCCTACCTCGTAGCTATAGATTCGGGTGTTTTCGAGGTCTACCTTGAAATAGCATAGTTCCGGTTGCGGTAAAGTAATCCAAAGAGTATCTCCCTCTTCTTCAATGTCCTCCTGGGCCAATTTGGTAAGGTCAATACATCCTACTGCCTCACCAGCAGTGAAGAGAACAATCTCAGCGCCTGTGCTGGGTGCATTTATTCTGCCAAACCACGTGTCATAGCTTATGTTTTCCTTCTTAAGCTCTATGATCTCGCTGAAGGTATGCTTCACCAATTCCAACTTGCCCAAATCCTCTACTTTTTCCAATACGGTGGTGGACTGGATTACCATCTGACCTTCATTTCTATTAGGGGTAAGGTCCGGAGTCTGCCGAAAGAAAAGAAAAAACAGAAGGCCTAGGATAACTACCAGGAGCCAAGGCAATAGCTGAAGTGCTTTTTTCGCTAACATAAGAGGGTGGGTCTTTTGGTAAAAATAACCGGAGTCCGGTACTTTGGAAACTTGGCGATCAATAGAAATTTCACGGATGCTTTGAGGTTGGCGGGCAAGCTCACCCCCAAACGAATGCACAACGCTGCCAGAGTGTTGCAGAGCTACTATGCTTCTCGCAGAAGTGGGCAGCCTGCCCCAAAGGGATTGCCCATTAGCCTGGCTTTTGAGCCAACTACGGCCTGTAACCTGCGTTGCCCGGAATGCCCTAGCGGACTCCGGAATTTTACACGCCCTACTGGCCATCTTTCTGGAGACTTGTTTCGCTCCGTCATCGATGAACTGGCCGATACGCTATTGTACCTCACCTTCTATTTTCAAGGTGAGCCCTACTTGCACCCACAGTTTTTTGACTTGGTGCAACACGCAGCGCAAAAACGCATATACACGGCCACCTCTACCAACGCACATTTCCTGGATGATGCGCGCGCGGAGGCCACTGTGCGTTCCGGCCTAGACCGGTTGATCATCTCGCTGGACGGTACCACACAGGAGGTGTATGAGCAATACCGCGTAGGGGGCAATCTGCAAAAGGTGCTAGAAGGTACCGAGCGTTTGGTTGCCTGGAAGAAGAAACTAAAGTCTCGTAGCCCTTATCTGGTCTTCCAGTTTCTGGTAGTGAAACCCAACGAGCATCAGATAGCAGAGGCGCGCCAACTAGCGAGGCAGCTAGGAGTGGATGACGTAGCTTTCAAAACTGCGCAGCTGTATGACTACGAAGACGGAAATGAACTTATGCCCACTCAGGACAAGTACTCCCGTTACCAGTTAGGCACGGATGGAAAATATTTTATTAAGAATACCCTGGCTAGTCATTGTTGGCGTATGTGGCAGAGCTGTGTAATCACGTGGGACGGCCAGGTAGTGCCTTGCTGTTTCGACAAAGATGCACACCATGCCATGGGCACCTTAGGCGAACAGTCCTTTCGGGATATCTGGTATAGTAATCCCTACCAAGAGTTTCGCGCTGCGGTCCTACGATCTCGGTCCGAAATTGAGATGTGTAAAAACTGTTCTGAGGGTACAAAAGTCTGGACTTGAGGGCTTTTGATGCCCTGTGTAACGTGGATATGGCCCGGAAATTGGCCCAAATTACTGGAAATGATATCCCTTTCTTACATGAATCTCACTTGGAAAAAGGAGATCAGTGAAACCTTTTTTTGCGATTAATCTTAGTTAGCGTTTACCTTTTCTATGGCTGGAAGTATATATAGGTAAACAAATTATTGGATAAGTGAAAGGATCACTTTTTAGCACCATTTCATTTTCCAAATGTACAATTAATAGTTACCTTTGAAGGCAGCAAATCGCCTAATAAACCTACAGCAGTATAGGGGCGGTTGTTACTTCTTACGATAGTAACTACCTTACAATCGCTTGAACAATTAGAACACGCCATGCAAAATCCGAATGAAGTTACTGAGGTGAACCCAGTACTCACGCTATGGGATGAGTACGGTGCCATCCTTTCCTTCGCCGTTTTTGGGGTTGGAGTCGGCATTGTGCTATACCATTTCCTGCGGCTCACCATGACCAAGGAATTGAAATCTCGCTACGACTACATCAGCAAGTATGAAATTAACACCCTCTGGAATGCATGTTTGTTGGTAATCATTGCATTGGGTTTATTTGTAAATACCCTTCTGGCTGAAGCTGAGCTTCACTGGTTTATTGTGCGGTTATTCGTTACCGCAATGCTTGGGTTGATCATTGGCGTGGTCGTTTCTAATATTCTCAAGTTCTACTACCCGTTCTACGTAGAAAAACGACTCAAGAAGCTACGTTATACCCCACGTATTTCTCCTAAGACAGGCAAACCAATGAAGCTGCTGAGTGAGGAAGAAGAGGATGTATACTTGGATGAAGGTATGCAGGCGGAGGAAGAAGTGTTCTCGGTGGATTATGATGTTTGGATTGACGAGGAGACTGGTTACACCAAAATTGAAAAGTACTCAGGCCACCTACACGCACTGCAGTGCCCTGAATGTAACTACCAGACATTGAAAGTATCTCGTGAGGAAATTATCGAGTCGCCCACAGCATCCAAAGAGGGTGAATTGATGAAATTCTATACCTGTACTTACTGTGGCTACAAGGCCAAGAAATCATTCAAAATTGCCAAGCTGAAGGAAACAGGCCCGGTACAATCCGAGAAGCCAGTAGTATCCTAAGCATTCAGGCTCTGAAAATATGGAAGCCTCTGCCGATTTCGGTGGAGGCTTTTTTTATACCCAAAGGATTCGAACCAAAACACCGAGTGAATTCCCTAGTTTTTCCTTTTGGGAGTACCTTTGACTGTATACTAACTAATAGAAATGATAAACCACCGAATCGGATTTGGGTACGACGTACACCAATTGGCTGAGGGCGAAGAGCTCTGGCTGGGAGGCATCAAAATAGACCATACCAAAGGGGCTGTTGGTCATTCGGATGCTGATGTGCTCATCCACGTGATTTGTGATGCCCTGCTAGGTGCTGCCAACCTGCGTGACATTGGCTACCACTTTGCAGATACGGATCCTCAGTACAAAGGCATTGATAGCAAAATCTTGCTAAAGGAGGTAATGAAGATGATCCGGGACAAAGGATATGAGGTAGGCAATGTAGATACTACCATCGCCGCCCAGCAGCCCAAAATCAACCCTCACATCGACATTATGAAGGAAACCCTGAGCCAGGTGATGAACACTCCGGTAGAAGATATCAGCATTAAAGCTACCACTACCGAAAAATTAGGCTTTGTTGGCAGGCAAGAGGGAATTGAAGCGTATGCAGTAGTGTTAATTTATAAAGTACCAGAAAGTTAATCCAAGCCTATGAATCTTGTCCCCTTCTTCCATCAGCTAGCCATTTGGTGCACCCTGCTTACCGCAGTGGTGGTTTCAGGTTTTACCTATGTAGTGGTCAATGAGGAAGGATGGCGAGCGCAGGATGGAACCCTTGACGTGGTGGCCACGTGTGGTACGGGAGTTTACTATTATAGTGAGAAAGCGCTTGAGGAAAGCGATCCTCAATATCTGCTCTACCAAGAAGGCGAGGGTCTTTTTTATGCTAATTGTTATGCCTGCCATCGGATTCATGCCGATTGGACGGGGCCCTCGTTGGCCGGAGTAACGGAGCGGCGGAGCAAACTGTGGTTGTATGATTTTATCTGGGATAACAATCGCTTGGTAAAACGGGGGGATCAGCAAGCCATAGAGCTCATTGAGGCATGGAATGGCTCAGTTATGACCCGGTTTGAATGGATGACGACCGATCAACTAGAGGCTATTCTAAAATACATTGAGGTAGAGACTGAGGATGGACCTACAGTGGTGGCAAGCCAAAAGAATGCAGGTTGTTATTAGAAAATAGAAGTGAAGCTAATACTTACCGACGATGGATCGCACTCGCTGTATCGAGAAGATCTGAAGGAAGGCTACCACAGCCATCACGGTGCCGTGCAAGAATCTCGGCATGTGTTCATCAAGCACGGATTCACGGCTTGGGCAGAGAATAACCCAGGTCGGGAACCAGCCATTCTGGAGCTAGGGCTCGGTACTGGGCTCAATGCCTTGCTAACCTGGGAGGCGGCGCTTGCACACGGCAATAGGGTGCGCTATTCTGGCGTGGAGGCTCACCCCGTTCCGGAGGAGATTTGGTCACAATTAAATTATCCGCAGTTCACGACTAACTTGCCCGAGGCAGCACATGCCTTAGCGGAAATACATCGCACCCCATGGGACGAAGGGTATTTCACCTTGGGTTCGCTTTTTCAGCTGGAGAAGAGAAAGAGCAAAATCGAGGCGACTACCCTGACGGAGGGATTTTTTGACTTAGTTTATTTTGATGCTTTTGCGCCGAATAAACAAGGTGAACTCTGGGAACCTGCAGTTTTAGAGAAAATGGCCTCCCTGTTGCGAACGGGCGGTTTCTTGACCACCTACTGTGCCAAAGGCCAATTTAAGCGAGACTTGAAAGCGGCCGGTTTTACGGTAGAAACCTTGCCAGGCGCGCCAGGCAAAGCCGAAATGGTGCGTGGAGTTCGGCAATAAAAAAGGGATGTAGCCGGCTACATCCCCTGTAATTATTTTTGTGCACCATGGATAATCACCGGATTCGGTCGGCCTCACGCACCATTTTTTCGTCGCGGTAGATAAAGCGGTTGGCGAGTGAATTCATGACGAGGGCGATGAAGGGTAAGTAGAAACCCCACTGCCAGGGCTGTCCCCCATTCCCTGAAATAAGTCCTTCGGCACGCAGTCCATACAAGTAAATGAGCGCGACGGTACCCAAAACAAGCAGGGTATTGAAGAAGTTTAGTCGTATCTGAACCATCCGCTTTTTGAACTGGGTAATGGAGTAAATTCCAATACCCACGGACATTCCGGCTACCACCATGATCCAGATGGCAGGCACCCTTTCGGTAACTTCGCCGGAGGCATCCGTTATGGTAACGGCAACGGCGGATACGCGCCCTACCGAACCTGTTTCGGAATCGGTGCGTTCCCAGATGGGAGCAATGAAGATAAGTGCCATCGAGATGACCAGAACGAGCAGGAAGACAGTTTGGAGTCTTTGGAGCATGTTGAATTGCCGTTATTTTGCGCGAAAATACTGACAAAACGCCTATAAATGAAAACTGCCTACATCGTAGATATGCTGCGTACCCCCGTGGGGAAATTTGGAGGGACCTTGGCCTCCGTTCGTCCAGATGATTTGGCTACGCACGTGATAAAATCTCTGCTGGAGCGAAATCCATCCTTTGATAAGGGCTTGGTTGAGGACGTGATATTTGGTGCGGCTAACCAAGCTGGGGAGGATAACCGCAA
>DMST01000452.1:0-560 GCA_003454975.1 Cytophagales bacterium
CAATTCGTTGGGTCAGGTAGCCGTTCGTGCTTAGCGAGCTCAGGGCCGTATCCAGCAGGTCATACTGGCCCGTTACCTCGTTGTATAGCTCCGTGGAGCGGTCCGCGTTGTCCGAGCGGTAGGTGGTACGCGACTCCAGCGAGAGCTGGTTCCGGCGGCCAATGGTCTCTGTAAACGACACCGTGGTACCCACGTTGTAGCCCAGGCTATTCTGGTCGCCTAGCTGATCCAGGCTGTCCGTGAGCAGCACGCCGCGCTGCAAGAAGGAGTTGGTGGCCAGCAGTGAAGAGCCACCGTTGTTCGTATTGGCGCCACCACTAAAGTTGACGGACAGCGTGCGGCCAAACTTATCGAACCGATGCCGCCACAGCAGGCTCTGGTTATAGTTGAAGCCCGTTCGGTCCTGGTAGGCATCCGAGGTAGTGCTATTCAGCTCTTGGTCTAGCAACATGGTGTTGCCCGTCAGCAGTTCGTCGAGCTCGTTGCTTTGCAAGCGCAGGGTAGGCCGCCACACAAAAGAGTTGGTGCGGCTGGGCGAGTAAACCACCCGGCCCGTCAGG
>DMST01000452.1:595-873 GCA_003454975.1 Cytophagales bacterium
TCGTCAGGCGGTGGTTGAAGTTCAGGCTGTTCGTTACCGACTGTTCGTCATAGACCTGCCCTTCGCCCGCACCGGCCAGGTACGTCTGCGTCAGCAGCTGGTCCGTGAAGTTGTCGCGGTTATTGAAGAAGTAGGTGCCTTCCACCTCCGTCTTGTCGCCCCAGTTATCTGTGTAGTTGATACCCACCGCGGGCGTGGTACTCACTCCGCCGGTTTGCCCTACCAGAAAGTTGCTGGTCCCTCCGCCACCGCCGCGCCGACCGCCGCCAGCGCCTCCT
>DMST01000452.1:947-1430 GCA_003454975.1 Cytophagales bacterium
CGGTGCTGCCCGTTACGCCCAGGATGTCCTCGCTGCTGAAGTTCTGCTGGTTAATGTTATTGCTCTGCCCAATAACCGCTAGCCTACGGTCGTTGTTGAAGAAGTTTACACTGCCCCCGGCCTTGTACTTATTTTCATAACCGTACCCGGCGTATACCTTGCCAAATTGCCCCTGGCGCATGTTCTCCCGCGTTACCAGGTTCAGCGTCTTCTGCTCGTTGCCATCATCAAAGCCCGTAAACTGGCTTTGCTCGCTCTGCTGGTCAAACACCTCTATCCGCTGTATTACCTCTGCGGGCATGCTGCGTAAGGCCAGCGTAGGATCCGTGCTAAAGAACCGGCGGCCGTCTACCAGCACCTGCTGCACGTCCTCTCCTTGAGCCTGTACACTGCCGTTTTCTACCACTATGCCCGGCATCTTCTGGATCAGCTCTTCTGCCGTAGCATCGGGCATCGTGGTGTAGGCATCCGCGTTGTACACCG
>DMST01000452.1:1532-1683 GCA_003454975.1 Cytophagales bacterium
CTGCTCGGTGCGCACCGCCGTGCCCGTTACGTCCACATTTTGGAGCGAGGTGGTGCTCTGCTTCATTTCCAGGATGCCCAGGTCTTGGTCAAACCCTCCGCGCACCGTCTGCCGGATGGGCTCAAACCCCACCGAGGTAATTACCAGCCGG
>DMST01000452.1:1724-8263 GCA_003454975.1 Cytophagales bacterium
AGCCCCGGCTGCGCATATCTTCTACCTGAAAAAAGCCGGTTCGGTCTGTAATGGCGTAGGTGACGTTGGTCGTATCACGGAAGTCCATAAACTTGAGGGTAGCCCCTACCACCGGTTGTTTACTATCGGCTTCCACCACCTGGCCCCGCAGGATAATGCCCTGTGCCAGCACCGATCCGGGAAGCATAAAAAGGAGGCCCAGCAGGGCCCAAGGGTACAATTGTTTCATGAGCGTGAGTAAAAGTAGTGTTCTCCATTGCCAATACGCGTAGGAGGGAAGGGCCTAACTCGCCCCGTGTGTTTTCCTTTGACGCACGGAATTGCCCAATGTAAAATGATCAAGACCAAAATAGTGCCGAAAGGCAAATGTGGTGGGGAGGAGGATGTACGTCGTGAGCAGCGGAGAAGGAGATGCTAGAGACTAGATGCTAGACCGCTGCGCTGTTAGACAAAGAGTCAAGATACAAGAGCCAAGACTGATTATGGACCGTTAAATACCTCCACAGGTCATCACGAGCTATAAGACTTGGGGCCCAACTCCACAAAGCCTGCGCGGCCAACCGAAATGACTTTTTCACGCTCGCCGAATAGTCATCCCGAAGCGGAGCGAGGGAACCCGTTTGTTACTGCCAACCCACTTTTTAATTACTTAACTTACCGAGATACACATTACGTCGCTAGGGGGCGTGTGCGCCGCCAGCGAAGCGATCTCACATCAAACACTACTGTACCACCCAGTCATTTTGATGGAAAGGAAGATGCTTGATTGGTCGGTAGAAAACCTTAATTTTGGGACATGAAAAATTCTCTACTCAGCTTACTCACCCTCAGTGTAGCGCTTTCCTGCGTTCGGGAGGAAATACCTCCGGTAGAGGAGGTTCCCGAAGAAATATGTCCCTATCGTCTGCACCAAGATTTGGTGGTGCTGCGCACCCAAGAAGAGGTGCAGGCCTTTGCCGATGCCGGCTACACCCACACCGGGGGCCAGCTCTGGATTGGTAACTTCTACGGCGAGCCTAGCAACATTACCGACCTTTCCCCACTAGCGTGCCTCCAGGTTGTGGGCACCAACCTCAACATTTCCAATGCCGAACGGCTCAAGTCGCTGGCAGGCCTCAGCGGTTTGCAGCGCATTGGCAGTCAGCTAACCATCGTGGACAACGACAGCCTGATATCCTTGGGGGGTATGGACCAGCTCACCACCGTGGTTTCCAACGTGTCCGTTATGAGCAACGCCCAACTGCCTAGCCTGGACGGCCTGGAGAGCATCACCGAAGCAGGCTCCGTTATCATACAAGACAATCCGCAGCTTACCAGCCTTGCGGGGCTGCGGTCCATTACCCAGCTCTGGCTCCTTAAGCTGTGGAACCTCCCCCGCCTGCAAACCCTGGAAGGCCTGGAGGCCTTAACCCACATTGGAGACGGCCTCAGTCTCTTCTTTCTGGATAGCTTACAGAACATCGACCCTCTGGCCCAGCTAGAGGCCGCGGGCCCCTGGCTCAATCTGAATGAGCTACCCCTGGTCCAGAATGTGGACGCTCTGAGCGGCGTCACCTTTGCCGACCCGCTCTCCGTGCGCTTTTTCCGCAACCTGGCCCTGGTGGACCTGTGCGGACTTACCGAGCCCATCGGCGCCCTCGATTCTGTAGACTGGGGCCTAGACCGAAACGGCTACAACCCCACCCTGGAAGAGCTTCTGGACGGTGAGTGTGCACGGGAATAGATTTTCTGGAGCACCGGTGGTGCTAAAGCCAAGGTGCACAAGGGGAAAAGGTAGTTTTGGGAAAAGGATCGACTAGCCGCAGAGCCTTGGCAGGGGTTGTTTTGGTCTTCGGTCCATAAGTAGGCTGCGGTAGCCAGCACATCTATAGTATAGGAGGAGGTAAAACCCTGCATCAATTCCGTGACTGCCGACAAACTCTTCCGCCGCTATGCGCTCAGTTGGGTGTTAACGTACGTTTGTACCTCATATAATACTGTAGACCCAAATTTTCAAACGGTTCGGCCGTATTTTGAGCTCAGCCTTTTAGGTGGGTTCCATTCAGGTATTGCAGTACGTGGTTTAGTTGCACTGCATAGGGGCCATAATTATATTTCTCAAACTTCAATCGCAACGGTTCGCCTGCTTGTACTTTCATAGTTATTTTCGAGTTAGAATATAAAACAACTAATCCGATCATCATAGCTCATGCTGGAACTCGAAAAGAAAGATCTAGACGTTATTATTAATTCACTCAAATGGTCTTTGCATTGGATTCAAGAATCAAAAAGCCATATTAATCAAGAATCACGTGATCGATCAAAAGCTCCTGTGTATGAGGCGTTGGGGAAAGTGCAGAAGCTAATGCGGACCTGGGAGGATTTCTGAGTTCCTCGCCTACCTTTGCTCTCGAATGGAAACAGATTTGTGATCCATCGGCAAACAACTGACAGAGCCAAGAATTATTTTGTAAGGCTCTAGACTAGGTGTTCACCTATCCAAATTCTACCACGAAGGAAGCACAATAGTTAATTGAAACTCCTCCCCGATACCTATTCAAAATAATCTATTTTCTCTCGGACTTCAGTCCATACTTAAACTAGTACTAATCCTCATATGGGTAGCTGCAATTCCGACTATGTACCTGCATCCTTGACTTTTGTGCCACTCTAAACTGTTGAAAAATGAGACTAGAGCAAAATTAATCAAGTAAACTACGGATTGGAGTACATTCTCTGTTTTACCTATGAGTAATTCAAGATATTAATCCTTGTATAAGAAGTATTACCTTTGTGTATATCAAAGATAAATCCTCTCTATGAAGCCTAAGTATATTCAGACAAATATTCCAATTGATGAACTAAAGTTAGATATAAATAACCCTAGGTTTGCAGAGCTATATACCGATAGCAAAGATGAAAATGATCTTATTAACTATCTGTTATATACAGAAGCTGCTGTCGATATAGCAAAAGCCATATCGACAGCAGGGGAGTTTTATGCAGATAGACCCTTATGGATTGTTAAAAAGAACGACAGTTATACTGTTCGAGATGGAAATAGAAGGTGTGCTTCAGTAAAGGCTCTTAGATCTCCAGGGAAATTTGGTCTGGATTTACCCAAACTTGAACTAACCCAGTTACCAGTCCTTTTATATCATGACGAAAAAGATGTATCTGAGCGTATCAGGTTAGAACATACAAGTAGCTTATTTAGACAATGGGGCAGGATAGCGAAGGCATTAGAATTGTATAGGCTTTATAGTAAAGGTGATACTATTGATCAATTAACTGAGATCGATTCGAAACCAAAGGATTTATTAAAGCTTGCTCAGTTCTATTACCGTGCTTCAAGAATTGGTGGGGAAGAGTTCAAAAAATTGCTGAGGCCTGGAAAAGGAAAAGAAAGCGGAAAAACAATAATATTTGAGCGGTTTTTTCACTTTCGTAAGAAGTGTGGATATAACTTTTCGTCTGGAGATAAGGTGAAAATAAATGTAGAAGATGGAAGAGTGTTTAAAAGTTATATAAATTCAATGATTGCTTACTTAAGGCATGACGATACAAAAATTACTGCCAAGGATTTCGATAAAAAGAAAAACAAGTATTTAAAGGAATTAGAGGATTTTGGCTTTATCCCTAAAGAAACAAATGAAAACCTCTCAACTGAGGTTGTATCTTCAAAGCCTAATGTTAAAGAAAGTACTCCTTTGTTTCCTTTAGTAGGTGGAAATACACTTGAAACACCTTCTGCCAATCCTTTATCTGACAATACTAAACCTCCTCTATCAATAGGTCCAAACACATCAACTGCTCTTCCTCAACAGGAGAGGGTTAAAACATCTCCTGATATAGGGCGACATAATCTTAATCCAAATATCAAATCCTTGATTGATGAGACATTCAAAATCTCGAAAAAGGAATACCCAAATGGTAAGATTGCTCTGATCCGAATTTCCTTTGAATGTGTTTTGAAATACGTTCTTGATGAAACAAAAAAAGCTAATGGAAATCCATTGTCAAAATCAAATCACTTTAGAGATGCTTTTTTTACCAAAAATCACAAAAGGAAAGAATACACGGATTTTAAGATTCTTAAAAAGAGATTTTCTGAATTGGTTATCCATACCGGTGTGCGTAAAGCCTTTGAAAACTTCGACTTAGATTTGCCTCATCAAATAATTCATAATTATATGGTAGGTGGTATATCTGAAAATGCGCAAGGAATGTGTGATAATCTTCTTCCGTTAATTGAATTCTTACTCAAAGAAGAAGAAGATTTTTTAAGTAGTTTGGAGCTTTCTCAACTCTAATATGCATTATAGCCCACTCCGATACCCTGGCGGGAAAAATAAAATTGCTGCGTTTATAGCTAAACTATGTGAGGTTAATGAAATTAATGGGCACTATATAGAACCATACTCAGGTGGTGCCTCAGTTGCCTTGTGTCTACTATTAGAGGGATATGTTAATAAGATTACAATCAATGATGCAGATCGATCGATCTATGCTTTTTGGTATAGTCTAATACACGAGACGGATAGGTTAATCGAAAGGATTATTACTACTCCTGTTACGGTTGAAGAATGGGATCGACAGCGACATATACAATCAATAAAAAACACTGTTGAGTTACTCGATCTAGGATTCTCTACATTCTTTATGAATCGAACCAATAGATCTGGTATAATTCTCGGAGGTATCATTGGTGGAAGAGGGCAGCTTGGTCAATATCCCATAGATTGTCGATTTAATAAGGAAGAATTAATAGGAAGAATAATAAATGTTGCAGCTCGCCAAGACTGTATAGAAGTTAGAAATTTGGATGCTCTTGATCTGATAAAAGAGTTGCCTTCTGGACAGAACCAAGACACCCTAATATACTTTGACCCTCCTTACTTTAATAAGGCTTGTTCTTTATATCTTAACCACTACCAACCGCAAGACCATGAGGATGTTCGTAATGCTATAACTGAAGTGTCCGGATATCAATGGGTTGTCAGTTATGATAATCTTAAGGAAATCAGGCAGCTATACCAAAACTATCGATCTAAGTATTTCTCTTTTAAGCATACTGCTTTTGAAGTTAGGGACGGAAAAGAAGTAATGTTCTTTAGCCCTGGCCTATTACTATCAAATTGTCGACATTGGGACCCTAGACAGTTTAAGTTTAAGGGGAAAAATGAAAATCGGCGTGTGGAGTATGATTTCCCTAAACCTCCTAGTAAATCACCACAAGGAGTTTAATAGCAATTCGTTCTGACGTGCTTTGTAGGCTGAATAGGTAGTTGCTTCTAATGATGCTTGAGATAACCTTCTTCTCATCTCTACTTGGGGAGATTAAGAAACCCATCCTTAATACCCTCGGAAGGAACCCAAAAAGAAAGCACGAACCATGGGCTCGTGCTTGAAAGTAGTGTCGAACATCGATGATAGATGCCCAATGTTGATTAATAAAAGGGATTTCTAGTCGCTAGACTTTAGCCCCTTCTAGTTGGTGTAGGCCAGGCTAGAGAGGGCATCCTCTACCTCTTTGCTAAGGGAATACAGCTCATTCTTCCCTGACTTGGAGGCAATGCTAATGCCGGAGCCTCCGCAAGAGTAGTTGCCTATGACGAGGGCAGTACCGTCGTCCATCACCACGCCGTACTTGGCGATGAAGGGACAATCTTCTTGGTCCTGTTTTCCAATGGAACCGCGTTGGCTGAGCGCCTGGCGCAGGCGGTCCTGCTCGTACCGGGCCAGGAAAACGGGATTCATTACTTGGTAACCGTTGAGGTAGTTATTCTGGTTGGTCTGGCTCTCCTGAGCCGTGGGTGTCGGCATAACTGTGTACATCATCAGCTCATCAGAGTTTTTGAGGCTTGACTGATAAGAACCGAGAGGGCTGCAACCTACCAACATGCTACAACCAACGAACACCAACAGGGTAATTTTTCTCATATGTATTAACAATCGGGGTGATGCTTTTACCCGAGGAGGGATAACTGCTTTTCGTGATTCTCCTCAAAGCTCAGCATAGATTTTTTCCTAAAACGGACGTTCCGATAAAGCATTGCTTTCGGTCTGCGAAGGTCTATAAATCTTCGATTATTTGTAGATACAACTCGCTAAAAATTGTCTAATAAAAAATCCATGTATAAAAGATTCAATTAGCAAGTTTTGAGGCTGAAAAATTGATGAAATCGGAGTCATCATTGTGTTACAACCTGCTCTGCCGGAAGAGGAGTTATTAGTTTTGAGTTAGCAGTTATGAGTTGTGAGAAAAATCCAACCTCGAACTAATCAATCTGCATCCCGATCACGATGATGTCGTCCGTCTGGCGCTCCTCGCCCATCCAGTCCGTGAGTGTTTTGTCCAGCTGGGCTTGCTGCTCTGCCATAGGTAGGGCGTGGAGTTGGTGTAGCAGGTTGCGAAAGTTTTTGGTGAGGAACTTGGACTTGTTGCCGCCGCCAAACTGGTCCTGGTAGCCATCAGAGAATATGTAGAAGCGGTCGCCGGGCTCGGCCGTGAGGTAGTGAGTCTCAAATTTCTTGGGCTTGCTGCCCAGGCGCTGGCC
>DMST01000452.1:8296-9162 GCA_003454975.1 Cytophagales bacterium
AGGCGCTGGCCGCCGATGGCGGAAACGGAGCCTTTGATTTTATTCATCTCGCCATCGCGTACGTAGTACAGCGGGTTTTTGGCGCCGGCAAAGGCCAGTCTGCGGTCCTGCGGATCGTAGACTACCATGGCTACGTCCATGCCGTCGTTGGCCTGGGTGTCGCCGCTACCCAGGGTTTTGGTCACGCGTTCGTCCATGGCATGGATGATCTGCCCCGGATCGATCACGCCCTGCTCCAGCACGATGTCAGCCAGCAGCGTGTTGCCCAGCACCACCATGAAGGCCCCCGGTACACCGTGCCCGGTACAGTCAATGGCGGCTACCACCCAGCGACCCTGGCTCATAGTAAACCAGTAGAAGTCACCGCTTACGATGTCGCGCGGCTTGAAGAGCAAGAAGGAATCCTGAAAGTGCTCCGTGAGGAAGGAAGGAGAGGGCAGAATGCTCTGTTGGATGCGGCTGGCATAGCGTATGCTGGACACGATGCTTTCTTGTTGCTTCTCTATCTGGGTGTAGGCCTCCTTGAGTTCTACGTTGCGCAGGCGCTCAATCTCCGCGTCGGCCTGGGCCCGTTCTGCCTGGGCAATGGCCTGGATGCGCTCCGTTTGCGTTTTGCGCTGGTCGCCCATGGTGCGTTCGGCTAGCTCAGAGTAAAACTTGGTGTTCTCGAAAGCCTCCTTGTATTGCCCCAAGGCCTCGTGTACCTGCGAGCAGAGCTTGTAGGCTTCCAGCATTTTGTTGTTGGCCTGGATAGCGGGGGCCTCCTCTTTCACTTGATTGAGGTACCGGAGCGCCTCCTGATAGTCGTCTACCATGTAGTAGAAGTGGGCCAGCTTTAGCTTGGCCGTTAGGCTGCCCAGCACGTC
>DMST01000452.1:9231-9408 GCA_003454975.1 Cytophagales bacterium
CTTGAGGTGATACGAACAGGCGGCCGAGTGATCGCCACGGTCCCAGTACACATCGCCCTCTTGCATGAGGGCACCCGCTTTCGAGTCGCCCAGGCTGTTGGCTTCGGAGATGGTCAGGCTCTCTTCCAGTAGGCCCAGTGCCTCCTCGTACAGGCCTTTGCGCAGGCATAGCGAAGC
>DMST01000452.1:9449-15744 GCA_003454975.1 Cytophagales bacterium
TAAGCAATGCCGTTGAGGGCGGTGGCGGTGCCAAAGGCATTGTCAATGCCCTTGAAGGTATCCAGGGCCTGGCCGTAATAAAGATGGGCGTCTTCCAGCTCCCCTAGCTCTTCATAAAAGCCCCCCAAGGTGTGCTGGTCCCAGCCAATACCTTCTTGGTCGCCCACCTCCTGATGATGCCCCAGGGCCTCGTTGACCAATTCAAAGGCTTTGTCGTAGGAAGCACCCGACCAATACAAATACCCCAAAAAACTAAAGGCAGTCCCTAGCCCACCGCAGTCCTTGTAGGAATCCAGAATCTGGATGGCCCCCTGAAAGTCCGTGATGGCCTCGCCGATCTGCCCGTAGTTGCTGTAGTTGTAAAAGCCCGAGTTTATTTTGGCGTAGGCCGTGCCCTTGTCGTAATCGAGGCCTTGCAGTAGTTGGAGCGCTTGCTCATGATACGCCACCGACTGCTCCACATCACTCCGGCGTAGCTCCCAGGCTAGTTGGTTAAGAATGTCCACTCGGTCGTGGGGCGACTCAGGATTTTGCAATCGGGCTTCAAGGGTAGGGACGGCTTCTGACATATACCAGGGTGCTTTAGGGTGGGGTAAGATCGAAATTAGAATTGATAATGAACAATGGATAATTGACAATTCAGTTAGTTTGACAAGGGCGCTTGGGAGTTATGAGTTATTGGTTTGGGCTAAAAGAGCCAAGACACAAGCGCCAAGAAGCAAGAAGTTTCTTTCTTCATCTTCTATACATCAGGGTTGGATTTTGGACCGTACACTGTTTCCATATTGTCGCATGGGTTGTCTCAGTATCGAATTACCACATTAGCCCATCCACTCATCGACCCATCAACTCATTTTTCTCTTCTGTTTTCTGAATTCTGGCCCGAAGGACTGCCGAAGGCATTTTCTGTCTTCTCTGATTTCAAATTATCTCCTTATCTCAACCGCTCATTCGCTCATCTTTCCTTTTCTTTGCGGCATGGGTCATGACCACCATCACCATCATCACGGTCACCACCACCATCATGGTGGAGGCAATATCCGTGTTGCTTTTTGGCTCAACCTGAGCTTTACGGTGATAGAAGCGGTGGGTGGCTGGTACGTAAATAGCGTGGCCATTCTGTCCGATGCGCTGCATGACCTGGGCGATAGCCTGGCGCTGGGCATAGCCTGGTATCTGGAGGGGCAGAGCAAGAAGGGACCTTCCAATCGCTTTACCTTTGGCCGACAGCGGTTTAGTTTGTTGGGGGCGCTCATCAATAGCCTAATACTGATTGGGGGCTCTGTATTCGTGATCTACGAGGCCATTCCACGCCTGTTGGCGCCGGAGGAGAGCTACGCCCCGGGAATGGTAGCCTTGGCCCTACTGGGTATTGCGGTGAACGGTGCGGCCGTGTTGCGGCTAAGCTCCGAGCACTCGCTCAATGAGCGTATGGTGCGCTTGCACCTGCTAGAGGACGTCTTGGGCTGGGTGGCGGTACTGCTGATGTCCATCGTGCTGCTGTTTGTAGACTGGTACTTCCTGGATCCGCTGCTTTCCCTGCTGATAACCGCCTACATTCTGTTTGGGGTAGTGAAAAGTCTACGCCAAACGCTCAAGATATTGCTGCAAGGTAGCCCGGACAATATGGAACTGGAGGACATCCAGGAAGCCCTGCTGGCCTTGCCCAAGGTGGACTCGCTTCACCATACCCACTTGTGGTCGCTAGACGGCACCCACCATGTGTTTACCTCCCACGCCGTGCTTTGTAATGTGGAAACGCTGGAAGACCTGACCGAGGTTGAGCAAGCGATTCACGATAAGCTCTGCAAATTTGACCTCTCCCACTTCACGGTAGCTACCGAAATGGAGCACCAACCCTGCAAAATGCGTGAAGGCGGGCAAGTCCATGATCATGTTCGGGACCATGACCATGGGCACAAGCACCACTAGTTTATTGACGATTTTGGATTGACGAATGGGCTACCTGTTGCAAGCGTTCCGCTCGCTACGAGGTGCTAAATCTATTGCTGTCATTCGCCCCCAATCCAACCCAATAGCCCCTTTTTGGCCGTATAAGGTCGCCCTGTGACGGCGACCAGAGGATGGTGCTTGCGTCTCAAGATGTACGCGGGCTTGAGTGGAATCAGAACCATCGAGCTTCGAATCTCGAGCTGGAACGCCTGCCCAGCTCCAACTTCGGCCCGCAAGGGCTCCTACTGCACAAGATTTTAAAAACATAGTTTCAAACTGAAAATACACATGAATCATTGGAAAAGATTGACCCCGGCTCAAATCAAAGCGCGGGTATTTGACGCACTGAACCAAAACGTAGACTTTCGCGACCCAAAGGTACTGGGGGTACCGGCCAGCCATCTGGACGATAAGGTGTTTTATGCAGATGCCCCTTTCCTGAAAGACGCCCCCTATTTGGCTACGCTGGTACAGAACCCCAACCACATTGGCCTGCACACCACGGGCAGCAGTGAGCACTTTTTTGCGGGTACCCAGGCCCTGGAACGGGAGGTGATCCGCGTGCTGGCGGAGGATCTGCTGTTTGCCGAGGCCGACAGTATTGACGGCTACATCGCTTCGGGCGGTACGGAAGCTAACACCCAGGCTATCTGGCTGTACCGAAATGAGTTTATGCAGGAGCACGGTGCCACGCTAGACGAGATAGCGCTGGTGTATTCCGCAGATAGTCACTACAGCATGCCGAAGGCGGCCAACTTGCTACAGCTAGCTACCTATCCGGTGGCGGTGGAGGATGCCACCCGCGCGTTGGATACTGCGGCCCTGGCTCAGGTGGCCGAGCAGATCAAAGCGGAGGGCCGCAAATACGTAATCATCGTGTCAAATCTGATGACCACAATGTTTGGCTCAGTGGACGATACGGAAGTGTACGTGCAGGCTTTCCAGTCGGCGGGGCTTACCTTCCGGCTGCACCTGGACGGGGCCTACGGTGGCTTTTTCTACCCGGTATCGAATCCGCAGCCGACGCATGATTTCCGCAACGAGCACGTAAGCAGCATCACGCTGGATGCGCACAAGATGTTGCAAGCGCCTTACGGTACGGGAGTATTTCTGGCCCGGAAGGGCCTGATGCACTATGTGCACACGGGGGAGGCGCAGTACGTGGAAGGGCAGGACACTACCCTGGTGGGCAGCCGCAGCGGTGCCAACGCGGTAGCGGTCTGGATGATTCTGATGACCTACGGCCCCCACGGTTGGTTTGAGAAGGTGGATATTCTGCGCCGGCGCACGGAATGGTTGGCGAAGCAGCTAGATGAGCAGAACATTCGGTACTACAAGGCGGAGGCGAGCAATATCCTCACCATGCGCGCCGAGGATATTCCTGATGCCATCGCCAGGGACTTTGGCTTGGTCCCTGATCAGCACGATAACCCCAGCTGGTACAAGGTGGTGGTGATGGATCACGTGACCATAGATGCGCTAGAGCCCTTTGTCTTCTCTATCAAAGACTACAGGAGTAGCGAAGTGAGCTAATCCAAGGCGAGGCCTCCGATAAGGTATAAGGGACGAAGTACGATTGTAGAATGGAGGAGGTGATTATTGTGTGAGTGATGGAGCTATTTGTCTGAGCCCGCCGCAGGCTGGTGCGTAGGTAGGCGAGTAGCGATAGCACGACCCCGGTCCCAAAGGCCGCGATAGCGGACGACGGGCCGGGGGCACACCCCATTATGTACACATTGTAAAATTACCGGATTAGCACATTATCGAATTTCCTAATTGGTTCATTGTCTCATCAACTCATCCACGCTTTGTGATGTTCCGCTTGGCTGTGAGGGCGTAGCTTTTGCCAATGGGCAGTAGGATGTCTCCGGGAAGGCGCACCTGATTACCCTCTATGCTGGTTACCTTGCGGCTATTGACGAGGTAGCTTTTGTGGATGCGCTCGAAACCGGTGCCCTCTAGCTCTTGCTCGATGGATTTGATGGGCATGCGCATCATTTTCATGTCCTCGTTTTCGAGGAATACCTTGAGGTAGTTGCCCCAGCTTTGGATGTAGAGGATGTCTGATATGGGCACCTTGTGGATGACCTTATTGTCCTTGAAGCTGAGGTAGGTGGGTGATGACTGGGCGGCGGCGGGCGGCATGGTCTCAGCTCGCTGCTCAAAATCTTGTTCCAGAACCAATTGTTTCCGTACCCGGTCCATGGCCTTCATAAAGCGGCTTACCCGAATAGGTTTGTGCAAGTAGTCCACTACCTGATCGTAGTTGAAGCTTTGCAGGGCATACTCGGTATGGGCGGTGGTGAAGATGATCTTGGGCGCACTCTGCTGTAAAATGTCGAGCAACTCCAGCCCGGTGATGTCGGGCATTTGGATGTCGAGCAGGATGAGGTCCACCGTGTGGTTTTGGAGGAAATTGTGGGTGCTAATGCCGTCATAGCAGTTGCCAGCCAGTACTACTTCGGGCATCTTCTCCAGGTAGCCTTCCAATACTTTGTGAGCCAGGGGCTCGTCGTCTACGATGAGGATGCGAAGTGGCTTCATAGGGGTAAGTGGAGTTGTACACGAAAGATGCCGGAGCGCTCGGTGACTTGGAGGGTATCGCGCTGCGGATACAAAATTTCGAGCCTGCGGCGCACGTTCTCCATGCCCACATGGGTTTTAACGGTGCGTTTGTTGGCCACAATGCTGTTCTCGATGGTGGTCCGGATGGCGTTGAGTTCGCGCTGTATGCGGATGGTGACGAAGCAGGAGGCGGTGGAATGGGTGCCGTGCTTGAAGGCGTTTTCTACGTAGGGCAGCAGGAGCAGGGGCGCGAGTGTGGCCCCGTTGAGGTCTCCAAGTACCTCCAGTTTTACTTGGCAGTTGTCGCTGAGGCGTAGTTTTTCCAGGGCTACGTAGGAGCGAATCAGTTCCACCTCTTCTTCCAAAGTAACGTGCTCCAGCTTGGAGAATCGCAGGTGGTAGCGCATCACATCGGCCAGCTCCATAATCATTTCCGAACCCCGCTCTGAGTCCTCTTGGTTGGTAGCGTAGATGTTGTTCAGGGTATTAAACAAAAAGTGAGGGTTAATCTGTGCTTTGAGCAGATTTAGCTCCGTTTGGGCAGTTTTTGCTTTCAGCTCTTGCAGTTGAAATTGGCCGATGACGCCTCGTTTCAGATATTGGATTCCCAAGGCGATGGGGGCTGTGAATACCATGTTGATGAAATCCTGGAGAAGGCTATGGGGGGTAATGGGGTACAATTGGTGGAGGCCATAGCTAACCAAAGCACTCACAATCAGCCCCAGAATGACTAGCAGGGCGTATTTGCGGTATTGGCGGGTATCGAAGTAGCGCCGCTTGAGGTAGAACTGTAAGTAAGTGCCCAAGGCTAGTCCTGCAATGGTGATGGCTCCTCTTACGTACCAATCCCAAGGATTGGGCGTGGGTAACGATTTGGCGGAAAGGTAACTCAGTACCAGCCACAATATGAGCCAAGTTAGGGTATGATATACCCACCGTTTGCGAAAAAAAGCCATGGTGCAAGTTGGGGTGGTGGGGTGCTAATTCCAACAAAGAGTGACCAAGGGCGTTCGTCCCGTTTTTTTAATAATTGGTCATCCTGAAAGGCACCTACTTCACACTTCTTTTTATGTGCCAAATGGGAATAGCACCTTTGAATCATCACCGAGATTGGCCACAGCCGTAGGGGAAGGATGGAACGATGCCAAGTCATCTTTCTACTGAAAGGGAAATTTTTTTCACCCTTACCCTGTAATAGGATGGCCTCAGGTGAATACTAAACAGACATAGTGATACAATTCGAAAACAAGGATATGAAACGAACCGCAACACTCGTCATTTTTTTGGTAGGCCTGATAGGCACTACGGCTGCCCAGGATATGTCCGGTACCTGGAAAGGTTTATTGGAAATAAGCAGCATGCAGTTAGAGGTGTTTTTTAACCTCAAGAAGACTGAAGATGGATATTCTGGTACCATGGATGTACCCACCCAAGGGGCTAAAG
This sequence comes from Cytophagales bacterium, assembly GCA_003454975.1. GTDB lineage: Bacteria > Bacteroidota > Bacteroidia > Cytophagales > Cyclobacteriaceae > DMST01. The sequence continues at coordinate 15,411 of DMST01000452.1, forward strand.
GCTTGCCATTGGACAAAGTAGAGGTCAGTGACAACCAGATTGTCCTGGGATTCTCCGGCGCAGGCATCACCTACGAAGGGGAGTACCAAGGCGACGAGCTTATTGCGGGTACTTTCCATCAAGGGCCAGTCTCAGAACCGCTCAATCTGACGCGCGAGGAGCAGGCAGCCCCAGAATTGGAGCGACCCCAGGAGCCCAAGGGGCCTTTCCCCTACACCGTTGAGGAGGTGACCATCCCCAACGAGGCGGCCGGACTCTCTTTGGCAGGTACCCTAACCCTGCCCGAGGGGGATGCTCCTGTGGCAGCGGCCATCCTAATCAGCGGTAGTGGACC
>DMST01000303.1 GCA_003454975.1 Cytophagales bacterium
CGGCGGCAGAAACCCGCTCCGCCTGTCGGCGGGAAAAATCAGCATGGCGCGATTCGTCCGCACCGGCCAGGTGACTAAAGGCAGAAACTACCCGCAGCTCAGGATACTCCGCCAGCACCTCTAGCAAAGCAGGCACCTCTTGGGGCTCAAAGCCTAAGCGCCGCATCCCCGTATCAATCTTCAGGTGAATGGGCGACGCTACTTCCTCAGCGTGGTCGCGCACGTATTCTGCATAGCCCCGCAAGATGCGAAAGCTGTACAGCTCCGGCTCCAGCTGGTGCTGATGGAGCTTCGCAAAGCTGTCCGGCGAAGGATTCATCACCATGATAGGCAAGGTTATGCCCCGCTCGCGCAGATAGACCCCCTCATCCGCATAGGCAACCGCCAAATAGTCCACCCGATGAAACTGCAGCAAGTGAGCAATCTCCTCGCTGCCGCTACCGTATGCCAGGGCCTTCACCATCACCATTAGCTTAGTCTCTGGCTGCAAGCGGCTACGATACACATTGAGATTGTGCGTAAGGGCCTCCAGGTTTACCTCCAGCACCGTGCCGTGCACCTTCTGCTGCAGGGCCTGCACAATCTGCTCAAAAGCAAAACTGCGCCCCCCCTTAATCAGGATAAGCTCCTCCTGAAATACCAACCTAGGCAACGCCGCCAACAGCTCCTCCGTGCTGGCATACGCCACATAGTCCAGCCCCGCAGCGGGTTGGTAGTCGGCATGGGCAGGCCCCACCCCAATCCAACGCTGAACTCCCTGGGCCGCCAGGGCAGCCTCAATAGAAGTCATCTGGCTCTGGGCACTTCGCCCCGTTTCGGACATATCACTGAGGATCACCGTTTTGCCACCGCGTTGGGGCTGTCGATCCATGAAATGGAGCGCCACCTCTAACCCAGCCAGGTCATTGTTGTAGGTGTCGTCGATGAGGCGACAATTGTGAATACCGTCCTTGAGGGAGAGCCGCATGCCTGGCGGGCGCAGCAGGCTAAGTCCCGGCTGCAATACCTTAGGCACTACGCCCAGCTGTGTTAGCAATACCAAGGCCTGGGTGAGATTTTCTAACGATACCGGGTCTTGAAAAGGCACCTGAAACGTGGCCGTGTCCCCCGCCTGTGCAATGGTAAGCTGGCCATTGTTATGTCGCACTTGGATCTCCGCAGCATCCTGCCAAGACCAAGCCCAGCGCTGTTCCGGTTCCAGTCGGGACTCCATGGCTTCCTTTATTAGCGGATCATCGGCACAGTACACTACCGCTTTGGCCGAACCGAAAAGCTTTAGCTTCTCGGCCAGCTTCTGTTCCCTGGAGTCAAAACCCTCGTCGTGGGCGGTACCCAGGGTAGTAAAAATGCCGTATGTGGGCTGAATCATGGCAGCCAAGGCCTCCATCTCACCTGGCTGTGAGATACCCGCCTCAAAGATGCCTAGCGTATGCCAGGGCCGCATTTGCGCGAGCGAAAGGGGCACGCCCACCTGACTGTTGTAGCTCTTGGGGCTCTTCACCACGGCATAGGCGCTCCCTGCTAGCTGGCTCAGCCACTCCTTCACAATAGTTTTTCCATTGCTGCCCGTGATGCCCACCACCGGATAGTGAAACTGGCTTCGGTATGTACCCGCAAGCAGCTGCAAGGCATGCCGGGTATCAGGCACCTGCCACCATACCGCCTCAGGAAATTCTGCTTGGGCCAGGGGCTGGCCCACCACAAAGGCTCTGATGCCACGAGCGTACAAATCGGCTAGGTATGCGTGCCCATTGTGCCGGTCGCCCACCAGGGCAAAAAATACCGTGCCCTCCGTGGGTACCTGCTCCCTACTGTCGATCATCCATCGGCGGATCTCCAAAGGCTGACTAATGAGGCCCTGAACGGGAACTTGAAAAACGGTGGTGAGGTCTTGGGTAGTCATGAGCAAAAAACGAAAAGCAAAGATTAGCGGAGTACTTCTATTTGGATCCCCATTGAATATACCCCGTCCGCCCAAGGGGCAACCTTCCTAACGTTGGGCAGGAACGTTTACCTTAAGAAACTGCCACGTTGAAGTAAGCATTCATGGGACGAAGCACATCAAAATAGCCCAAGAGCTGTTCAACGATTCCGTCCGAACGCATCTCTTGGTCCGAGAGTTTGTGCATCACAATAAAACTCTTGTGCTTTAGCAGCTCAATGTTCGGATGATCCTTGGGATAACCTTTGGGCGCTGTTTTCAACGTTTCCCCCATCAGTGCGCCCCATGTCTCCGCAAAGATGGGCTCCTCCAAAATCTTCTTCAACTCCACAGGATTGTAGTCAATCTCCTGGCGGATTTTCTTCAGGTTCTCAGGCGGGGGCATGTAGATGCCACCGGCCACAAAGCTCTCCCCGTTAGGCTGCACGTGCAGGTAGTATCCACCTTGCTCCGTTTTGCGGCCACCAGGGCCCATAAAGGCCCCCATGTTGTTTTTGTAGGGGTTCTTGTTCTTCGAAAAGCGGATATCCCGATTGATGCGAAACATCACGTCTTTGGGCTCCAACCCAGCCATTTCCTCCTCCTTACGCGCCAGATCCGCCAAGATATGCTTAAGTGTGACCTTAAATTCATCGCGAGCCGCCTCGTAGGTTTTCCGGTTCGCATCGAACCATTCCTTATGATTATTTTCCTGAAGATCAGCCAGAAAATCTAGCGCAGAAGCAAAATGCATGGGTGTTGGGGTTTGGTGTATTATCTATGTTATCAAAATAGTGAACTGCAATCGACTATGGGGCATTATCCGTGGGTCCATTTTGCAGGATAAGGCTTGAAACCATCCCCCCTATACCCCTCCCTCTTTGCCAGAGGGCTGGATTAATTATGCCTCAGGAATCACTTCCAAGATACCCTCCAGACCTATACTTCGAGAACCCTTGATCAAGACAGTAGCCTTGCCAAATGGGTTATCCTTTAGCCACGTTTTCAACTCAACCCGAGAAGCAAAGCTATGAGCACCGGGAACCACCGCTGCCAAGTGACGCATCAACTCTCCCACAAGAATCACCTTTTCGGGACCTACCGCCTGCACCAGATCGGCCAGCATCCGGTGCTCATGCGGACCTTCCTCGCCCAGCTCCAGCATATCACCTAAAATGACCACCTTCCGTTCCGCATCCATAGCTTTCAAGTTGGCGAGTGCCGCAGCCATAGAATTGGGATTAGCATTGTAGGCATCCAGCATCAGGGTAGTCTCCCCACGGTACACCAACTGGGAGCGGTTATTGGTCGGCAGATAGTCGGCCGCAGCTTGTTCGGCCTCCTCAGCGGGCACCGCAAAGAATTTGCCTACCGCCATGGCTACCGCCAGGTTGCCAAAGTGATGAGGCCCCGCCAGGTGGGAGTGGTACTCTTTCCCCTCTCCATTACGGAAATTCACAAACGGATCAGCCGACACGAACTCTAGCCGCAGATAAGAACCTGGACTGGGGAAGAAATGGACCTTATCGTCCTGAAAACGCTTGGCCATATTGCTCAGAATGGGGTCCTGATCGTTGATAAACACATCTCCCCCGTGCTGAATCAGCCAATGGTACAGCTCGCTTTTACCACGCTTTACCCCTTCTATCCCGCCAAAGCCTTCCAGATGGGCCTTGCCTATATTGGTAATGAAACCGTGCGTGGGCTCCGCAATGGCGCAAAGCTCGGCAATATCACCCACCTTATTTGCCCCCATCTCAATGATGGCAATTTGGGTATCACGGGGCATGCTGAGCAGCGTAAGTGGTACGCCAATGTGGTTATTTAGATTTCCCGCTGTGGCATGCACCCGGTATTTTTGGCGCAGCACGTTCTGGGTCAGCTCCTTACAAGTGGTTTTCCCATTAGAACCGGTAATACCGATAAAGGGAATACTGAAGGTACGCCGGTGGTGCCGTGCCAGCGCCTGCAAGGCCTCCAGGGTATCTTCCACTACCACAAAGCGGTCGTTGGTAGCCACCTGCGGATCGTCCACCACGGCATAGGAGGCTCCCGCTTCCAAAGCGGCCCGGGCAAAGGTGTTTCCGTTGAAGTTGGGGCCGGAGAGGGCAAAAAACAGTTCGCCCGATTGCATTTTACGGGTATCAGTGCTCACTCCGGTTGATTCTAAAAACTTGTTGTACAACGATTCCAACCAGGCCATAGGTAGTGTTTTTTGCGAAAGTAGCGAAGCCATGCGGCCTACCCAATCCTGCCCATGCATTTCCTTGGGGGCTTACATTTCCGCTGGTGGAAAGTTCAGCCCCTGCACGTGGGAAAGCCCTAACTTTCCTTCAAAACCTGATCTATGATGAAGAAATTCCTACTTGCCCTGATTTTTTGTGGCCTGGCAGGGGCCGGTGCCCAGGCCCAGGACAATCCCTACGCTGAAGACCACGAAAGTGTAGACGCCCTATTGACTGCACTATACGAAGTGATTTCTGGCCCGCAAGGCTATGAGCGTGACTGGGACCGCTTTCGCGCTATGTTCGTAGAAGGCGCTCGCCTGATGCCCACCGGCACCAACCCCGAAACCGGCGTGACCGGCATGCGCGTGTGGAGTCCGGACGATTACGCATCTTTTGCCGGAGAACGCCTGATGGGTATGGGCTTTTATGAAACCGAATTACACCGCGAAACTGACAGCTACGGACCCATTATGCACGTGTTCAGCACCTACGAGTCACGCCATGATCCGTCCGAAGAACCCTTTGTGCGGGGCATCAACAGCATTCAGCTTTTGAATGATGGCGAACGCTGGTGGATTGTTTCCATCTATTGGTTTGGCGAAACCGAAGCCCATCCCATACCCAAACAATACGGCGGGGAATGATTTTTGTAGAGTAACCTTATATGCCAAAAAAGCGCTTTCGCATACCCAACCGGTGGGCTCATGCCTTGGGGAGTTTCCTCCTTTCCGCATGGGCCTTTCATTCATCCAGCCAGGCACAAAATCTGGAATACGCCCTCATGTCGGATTTCATGCCCGTTACCGATGCCTCCGGCCGTTCCCTTACTATGCCCTGGACGGGCGGCCTCAACAGTGCACAAATAGGCCAGGCCGAAGTGAATGGCGATGACCGGGAGGACCTTGTGATCTATGACCGCTACGCTCGTTTGGTACATACGCTGATCCAGACCGACTCAGGTTTGAGTTGGCAGCCGGAATTTGCCCTTCCCCTTTTAGACCGGGTAGAAAGCTGGGTGCTGTTCGCTGATGTTACGGGTGACGGCAACGCCGATTTGCTCACCGCGCACCCTTTCGGCATACAGGTATACGCCTACGAAAAACAGCCAGACGGTTCGGTAGGCTGGATGCACTACCCCACTGCTCTCAACGAAGCCTATTTGCAGGCAGAGTCTCCAAACGGGCTCGTCAATATACAGGTAAGCCGCGCTGATGTGATTGGCATTCGGGATGCCGATGGTGATGGCGACCAGGACCTGTGGGTATTCAACTTTAGCACCGGTACTACCATCAATTATTACCGCAATACGAGTGTAGAAACCACCGGCACTATGGGGGCGCTCACCTTCCAGCGAGAAACCAACTTCTGGGGAGGCCTTAGTGATTGTGGATGTGGAGCCGTAGCCCTGGATTCTATCATGTGCCGCCCTGCCGCAGTGGAACATGCGGGTGGTAAGAGCCTAACCATTTTGGCGCCTAACGGGGCCACCGGGCCCGGCATTCTGTTTGGTGACGAGCTGTGCGAACAACCCGTTTGGCTAGACAATACCGGCAATGCCCTGGCTCCCCAGCTCCAAGAGCAATTCCTCACCGATTCCCTGCCCAGTTGGCAAAGCTTGTTATTCCCGGCTGGGTACTTCCTGGGTCAGGACACACTGGTCTTCTCTACAAACTTGAGCGAGAACCCTCTACGAACCGTAGATTTCAGCCATACTCTGCACCGCTACACCCGACAAGGGAGCACTTGGCAGCGACAAGAGGACAACTGGCTGCAGCAGGACATGCTAGATGTAGGGGCAGAGGCCGCTCCTACTTGGGCCGATTTGGATCTGGACGGTGACCCGGACCTACTAGTAGCCCAAGCAGGCCTTGGCGACGGGCTACACATCTGGTGGAACGAAGGCTCGCTGGATGAGCCTACCCTGGTACAGGGACCAAGCTACTTGCCCAATGCCGGCCTACGAAATTGGAAGGTTTGGGTAGCAGACCTGACCGAAGACGGCAAGCCGGAAATCATTATGGCCGGGAGAAACCCCAACAGTGCAGCCCATATCTTTTTTTACGCAGAGCTAAATGACGCCTTCGAACCCATCAATTGGGTGCCTTGGTCTTTCACCCTCTTCAATGGCGAGAACATGGACTTGGCAGATATCGACCGCGACGGGCTTCTGGAAGCCGTTATCGGGCTACCCGCCGGCAGAATCCGGCTACTGGAGAACAACGGTACCAATCTGGAACCAGAATGGGAAGAAACGGAGTCGGAGTTTCTGGGCTTAGGAAACGATGCTAACCGGGTATTTGTGCGTCCCGTCTTCGGCGATGTGAATGCCGATGGCGAACCCGATTTACTGTATACTTCACAGAGCGGAGAGGTCATTTGGTTCTCCGACATCAATACGCCCAGCATTCGTACGCCTCAAACACTGGTAGATGCCAGCGGTGCCCCACTGGAATTCCCTGCCAATACTCAAATTTCCCTCATCGGATGGGAGTTAGGCAAACCAGCCTACCTCTGTGTCGGCTTGCCCGGCGGAGGCATCCGGTGGTACAGGCCCCTGAGCGAGGGTCCTGCAACAGAGTTCCCCACCTGGGCAGTATATCCTAACCCTACTGCAGGTCGGCTATCTATCCGATCAGCCGAAACCGCCGAGTACTGGCTAGTAACTACCCAAGGGAAAATTCTTGAGCAAGGCACGCTAGAAGCCCAGGCTCCCGTTTTGCTCGATCTTAGCGCCTTACCGGAAGGTCTTTATGCAGTGCAGTTGGTTTGGGCCGACGGCCGACGCCAATCCCGAAGTGTGATTAAATTCCCATAAGAATGCATTCAGAACCCAACGTGTGGGTGTGTCCCCCTACCCGCACCCTGAAGAAACAACAGGGTGCGAGTAGGGGGCCGGGCTTTCGCTACTCGCCTGCCAGCGCACCACCTGCGGCGGGCTCAAACAAATCGCTCAATCCCTCACACGAAAAAAGAAAGCCCTACTACATACCCATACTGTAGAATAAATTGGAAGCACTCCTTCATTTTCAAATGCGCCCCTTGGCGGGCAATCCCTACCAAAACCCTTGGCTACTGCATGCCAGACAACAGTGGCCTGACCGAGCCTTCTTTGATTTGGATGCAGATTCAGACGAGGTCTCGGTACACTACGCGAAAACTTTCGTAGGCGAGGCTACCGACCTACTGGTTAGCGTGGCTATATCTGAAGAGACAGTCGAGCCGGGCCTCTTACTATCCGTACTACGGCCCCTGGTCCGGCAGCGGCCTGCAACCCTTCGGATCATTTCCGAACCCACCTCTGAAGTAATAAAACGGCTTTACCAGTCCTTACGCCCCGATGAAATCCGGATTGCTTCCATAGAAACCTGGTGATCCTGATAGTGTATGTTTTCCCAGTGGGCAATGTAAAACGGGCATCCCATTTACCCGGATATTTCTTATTTTTGAAAATAGGTCAAGAATGTATTCTTGAACGCTCTCGTTTTCATATTTGACTACTCGTTCGACAACGAACCCACTTTTAGCACACCCTTTATGGATTTTCAACAGCCGATCCCTAAGCTTTTTTACTTATTTGATTCTGGGACTCCATTCAAGCAATGTCAGGTGTGCAATCGAGATCTGATTACCTACGACAAGCCCTACATCATCGAAAAGGCCATTCGTCGGTATCCAAAATTTGGTACAGAAGATGTAGTCTTCGAATACGCCATTTGCATGGATTGTGCAGAAAAGCAGCGCCAGCAAATGTCTACCGAGAGCATGTTTCGCATGGAAGAATACTGGACGGACCGATTCAATCCTGCCGAACATTTGCAGCATTCAGAGTCAGTACCTTTGGAGTACCTGATGGACCGCTGCGCCCTTACCGGCGAACGCCGTTCGCAGATGGAAGAGTACCAAATAGCCGCTTTGTGCCAAGGCAGCAGCCTGGTACCCGGGCAGCCTCCCTACTTGGTGGGCGGTATGGCCATGGAGCAAATCATGGAGCTGATGAGCAATGAAACTATGGACCAGTGGAACCGCTTTCGAGATGACTTCTTAGGTCCCTCCCCGGAGATCAGCGACCTGCTCAAAGGCCGCCCCGTATTGATTTGATACTTTGTGCCTCCCAGCCTGGTTTGGGCTCTGACAAAGGATCACTAACGAGCTATCCTGGTAATTCCTGCTCATAGGTTTTTCTAGCTGACGGGACTTCCTACCTTTGCACACGATTTCGGAACGCTCCAGAGCAGAGCACTGTTCATGGGGCTATTGCATTTGAAAAACTGCTAACTACAATCGATATGCTGAAAGGTTTTTTCAAGGTGGATATGCCCGCCAATGAGCCGGTAAAAAGCTATGCGCCCGGGTCGCCCGAGCGTGCAGAACTGCAAGCGGTGCTTGCTGATATGCGCAGCCAGGAAAAAGACATTCCCATGTACATCGGGGGTGAAGAGGTGCGCACCGATACCAAAATCAGAATGGCGCCCCCGCATGACCATCAGCATACGTTGGGCTACTTTCATGAGGGCGATGCCAGCCACGTAGAGCAGGCCATCAATGCGGCACTAGGTGCCAAGGCAGAGTGGGAAGCCCTAAGCTGGGAGCACCGCGTGAGTATATTCTTGAAAGCAGCTGACCTGCTGGAAGGCCCCTACCGCGCAAAAATCAACGCTTCTACGATGCTCGCGCAAAGCAAGAATGCTTTCCAGGCAGAGATTGACGCGGCCTGTGAGTTCATCGACTTCTTCCGTTTCAATGCCCACTACCTCACCCAGATCTATTCGGATCAGCCCGAAAGCCCTGACGGTATGTGGAACCGCATCGAATACCGTCCGTTGGAAGGGTTCGTATTGGCCATCACCCCCTTCAACTTTACCTCCATTGCGGGCAACCTGCCCACCTCAGCTGCGCTGATGGGCAATACGTGTGTATGGAAGCCCGCCTACCCTCAGGTATACTCAGCGCAGGTCATCATGGAAGTACTGAAAGAAGCCGGCTTACCTGATGGAGTCATCAACTTGGTCTACGTAGACGGACCCATTCTGGGCGATGTGTGTTTCAATCATCCTGATTTTGCTGGCCTGCACTTTACTGGTTCTACCGGCGTATTTCAGCACCTGTGGAAGACCATCGGCGAGAACATCAATAAGTACAAGACCTACCCTCGTATCGTAGGAGAAACTGGCGGTAAGGACTTTGTGATTGCTCACAAATCTGCGGATGCCAAAGCAGTAGCTACCGGCTTGGTGCGCGGTGCTTTCGAATTCCAAGGCCAGAAATGTTCGGCGGCTAGCCGTGCCTACATCCCCGACAACATCTGGGAAGAAGTGAAAGGCTACATGCTAGAAGATCTCGCCACCATCAAAACCGGTGTGCCCGAGGACTTCACCAACTTCCACAATGCGGTGATTACCGAGATGGCCTTCGATAAAATTTCTGGCTACATCGAGCAAGCCAAGGATTCCGACATGGCTGAGATAGTAGCAGGGGGTACCTACGATAAGAGGAAAGGCTACTTCATCGACCCTACCGTGATTGTGGCGAAGGATCCTAAGTTCGTGACTATGGAGGAGGAAATCTTCGGTCCCGTACTCACCATCTACGTATACCAAGCAGAACGCTACGAGGAAGCTTTGGAGCTAGTAGATAAGACCAGCCCTTACGCCCTCACAGGTGCAGTATTTGCCCAAGACCGCTACGCCATTTCTCTGGCGACAGACAAGCTTACGCATGCCGCGGGTAACTTCTACATCAACGACAAGCCTACCGGAGCTGTGGTAGGCCAGCAGCCCTTTGGTGGTAGCCGTGCTTCGGGGACCAACGATAAGGCTGGTTCGGTGTGGAACCTACTACGTTGGGTGAGCCCACGCACCATCAAGGAGACCCGTGTACCACCAAAAGACTATCGCTATCCATTCTTGGGAGAAGATTGAGTGAGGTCTTCCAGGCGATAAAATTCACCCCGGTTTGCTACAGCAGGCCGGGGTTTTCTTTTGTGTGAACAAAAAAATCCCACGCGCACCACCGCGTGGGATAACCTATGGAGGTTGGGCTAGCTAACCCTGTGCTTCTCCACCTTCGGGTGACCCTAGTTTCAGGCCAACCGTTGGAGCCCCCTTATGTCGTAGTGACAAATGGTGAATTTACGGATCAAAGTTCCACACGAATCCCCAACCCGAATGTCGGGATAGCGTGGACTTTGAAACCGGAATTGTCCAGGTTGGTAATGATCTCGTCGGCATTGTTGGTTAAGGAGCCTCGATTGAAGAAGTATTCGCCCATCACCGATACTTCACCAAACACCTTCAAGTGCGGGAGCACCTCATACTGGGCACCCACACCAGGCGAAAGGGCCGAGCTCCACAACCAATTGTCCAGCTCTTGAGTATTGCCCCCAAAACCTTCAAAATACTCAACCTCCTCTTGGCCACTTTGGGTGGTAATATCAAGGAATGGGTACACCACAGCATTGCCAAACTGATAGCGGTACTCACCCCCTACGGAAACGGCCACGCCATTGTAACCGCCAGAAGCAGAAGAACAATCATTACATTCATCCAGTATTCCTCCAAACCGCGAAGCACGTGACCTTACTGAACCTATAGATGCACGGAACGCTGTGCGGTTTTGAACATGTTTGTACTGCAAGTTGGTAGCGCGCGTAAATGGGCGAATGAAGCGGCCATCTCCAATCACCTCTTGTGATAGCACTCCTTCACTAAGAGGAGACAATTTCCAGAGGGTAGTCCCAATTTCGTGAAAACCAGTACTGATAGGTGCTTCAGCCTCTTGGGCTAGGGTGGAAAGGGAAATACCCAAAAGGGCAAAGAGTAAAATTCCTTTTTTCATCTGAGTAAAAATTTGTTGTTGCGTTGCCCTCAGATATGCGAACCGCGTGCCAAATTGTGCTTATGTAAGGATATTTTTGTATTTCAATTAGAATTCTATTCCCAAAAGAGTCATATCGTCAATTTGCTTTTGGGTTCCCCTCCAGCTCGCCACGGCTTCTTCTACCTTGGTCAGCTGCTGTGGCATGGGTAGGTGGGCGTGTTCTACAATCAAAGCCTTTAGTTGCTTCACGCCAAACTTCCCTTTCTTATTGTCACCGAACTGATCGGTGATGCCGTCAGTAGGCAGATAAAGCTTAGCCCCTCTATGTAAGGTAAAAGAGCGGTTGGTATAACTTCGATTTTCTTCGCTCTGAATACCTGCTACGGATTCCTTATCGCCCCGTACTTCCTTGATTTCCTGGTCGTACACTAGAAACATGCGGTGCTTGGCTCCGGAAAACTCCAGCCGATCCGAATCCCGGTTCCAGACAATTACGGAAATGTCCATCCCATCGCGATGCCCGAGGGGGCTTGCTTTAAACAACTCACGAATGCCATTGTGCAAGCCTTCCAGGATCATTCTAGGCTGCAAAACCCTATCCTCTGACACTAGTTGGTTGAGCAAACCATGACCTACCATACTCAGCATGGCACCAGGCACCCCGTGGCCCGTACAATCGGCTACCGCCAACACCACCAGATGATCGATCTCTCGTAACCAATAAAAATCGCCACTTACGGTATTGAGAGGCCGGTAGTACACCATGTAATCGGCAAATACTCTTTGGAAAAGGTGTTCCGCAGGAAGCACATTATCCTGAATATGCTTCGCGTAGCGTAAACCGCCCTCTATATTCTGTAGACGATGCTCTAAAAGATCCTGCTGTCGCTCTATCGTCTCGTTTTTTTCACCCATCAACGTCACCGTCTCCTTCAGGATGTTCATCCGGTGTCGCAATTCCAGGTTCTGGATAACTTGCTTGGCTAGCACCTGCAGTGCAAACCGTTGATCACTGGTCAATTTTCCAGGCTTTTCATCAATCACACAGAGCGTACCAAGATTGAAACCGTCTGCTGTACGGAGGGGCACCCCAGCATAGAAGCGAATATCAGGATTGCCCGTAACCAACGGGTTATCAAAAAACCGATCATCCTCCAAGGCATCTTCCACCTCAAACACCGCATCCGCCAGGATAGCATGTGCACAAAAGGCATATTCTCTTTTGGTTTCTTGAGCGTCCAACCCTACCCGAGCTTTGAACCACTGCCGCTGGGCATCTACCAGAGTGATCAATGAAATGGGCGTTCCGCAAATTTGAGAGGCTAGCTTTACTAGATCATCAAAATCCTTCTCCTCTGGGCTATCTAGTATTTCATATCGGTTCAACGCATCTAGTCGTTCCTCCTCGTTTTCAGGATAGTGTGCAGCAGTCATAGGTATACGTTAGGCCCAATTCAGGGGCTATATTCAGGTATTTCGAACGGCGCAATTTGTCTACCGTCCACGTCGGTGAAGCTAAACTCACGGGCCAAATCACCCACAGTAAAAATCTTGCCTGTCCGATGAAAAATATTGGGGTCTGCAAGCAAGGAGGCCATGGCCCGTCCGGCATAGTACACCGAATGAGTAGCACTGTAGTCAGCGTCTGCGCCCAGGTTTTGCTGTACCCGTTCGGTGCGTACCCAACCAGGGTACACCACCATGGTAGTCACCTGATGCTTGCGCAGCTCCTGGGCCATGCCAAAGGCCATTCGGTCCACCGCATTTTTAGCCGTATCGTAGAGGGTGTTGTGTAGAAACTTCTGATTATCCCCGGCAGAAATATTGACAATCACTCCCTTTCGCTTGGGCACCATGAGCCGGGCAGCATGTTGACTTGCTACAAAATGTGCGCGCACACCCGCCGTAAACATTCCTTCCCAACGCCAGAGAGGCTGTTCCCAAAATTTAGCTTCGAAAGTGTCATCATGGTTTTCATAACCACCCCATACATTATTAATCAGGAAATCAAGCTTGCCTTGCTCCTTCTCTATTTGGGCAAACAAACGTTCCACATCCTCATCTTGGGTATGATCGCAAACTACGCCAATGCCTTTGCCCCCTGCCTGCTCAATCGCCTGAGTGGTTAGTTCCAATGTACCGGGCAAACCTTCCGTAGTTGTTTCCTGATTTTGGCTTCTGCCGGTTACATACACGGTGGCTCCACATTCGCCGAGCACCAATGCAATGCCTTTACCAACGCCGCGGGTGGCACCGGTAACTAAGGCCACTTTACCGCTCAGATCAGTAGGGTTCCAAAAATCTACAGCCATACACCTGGGTGTTGTTAGGAGAAATAAAAATACTATTTAAGCCTAGTGAATTCTATTACCAAGTCACTTTTTTCGTTGAATACTACCAAAAGGAGTGGAAGTATTCGGCAAGCAACTGTCCAGCTGAGTTATACACTTTCACCCCTAGAAAAGGAACTCCCTGGCTACGATATCCATTGAGGGGAATACTCCATTGGGCATAGCCTTCATCTAAAACTATGGCTTCTTCCTTCAATACTTTCCCCGTTTCCGGGCCATACAATTTTAGCGTAACATGTTCTTCTTCAGGGTAATACAGAATTCCCTCCCAATAGTTGGAGCTTGCATACTTTCGTTTGCTCTGATAGGTGCCTACCAAAACCGGATCTCCTTGCGAAGGCATCGCCCAAACCTGATAAACCCATGCCCCTTGTCCTGTTGGCAAGGTAGTGAGGTAACCATAATTTCGACGAACTTCGCCCACCGAGTTTACCGCGATAGGAATCTCACGATCTACGCTAGAGGTGGCCTCATACACACTCCGTCGTAATACAGTAAACTGTTCTATTTCAGATGCATACGGATCAGGTAAAGTCCAACGCAGCAATAGGAGAGAGTCAAGCACAACTTCAGGCTTCGTAGTCTCCATTGTTTTAGGGAAGGCGGGCATCCCTCTGGGGGTTGTGCTCAGCGTTATACCAAAGCTGCAACCGTCGTTGAGATATCCGTCCAAATTGACCAAATATTCGATGCCTGGCTGAAGTGAATCCAGGGAAAGGTAAATGTCTTCTCGGGTGCCCGTAGAATAACAAACCCATGGAATATAAGTGTGGGGCTGGCACGGTTCTCCGGTAAAAATAGCCACCTGCACCCCCCGCTGATCCCTACAGTTTTGGTTAAACAGGTTGAGGTAAATGGTCTTGGCGCTTTGTGGAATGAAACTGAACCATTGGTCGTTATGATATTGTATGCATTTTCCAGTTAGAGATTCATCCACACAATCCCATTCCACCGTGGCACCGGTAGTACTAGAACTGACCGATTCTCCATCCAGAGTGAGCAGAATCCGGTGCTGAATGCTATCATTGGCCGGTTGACTCCACAATCTGCTCGGTAAAATCAATAAGGTTATCAGGAGAATTCGAAACATTGGCGTAAGCTAGCGTCTTGAAATAAACGTATGCAACCATCGGTAAGTATTTTAGGAGCTGGCTGGATAGGCCTCCCCTTGGCCCATACCTTAAAGCAGCGAGGACATGTAGTACGGGTCACTACTACTTCGGAAGAAAAAGCCCATCGGCTACAAGCAGAAGGTTTGGAGGTATTCCGGCTGGCGCTTACCCCTACTTTGACCGGCGAGGGTTGGGAAGAGTTCCTTGATAGCGACCTTCTAATTGTCAGCATACCTCCTAAAGTGGCTAAAATGGGAGCTGATTATCACCCCGAACAAATGCGCCAACTAGTCAAACACCTGCCCGAGCAAGTCAAGGTTTTGTACACCGGCTCTACGGGGGTTTTTGCAGATCATAGTGGGGAAACGGTGAATGAAGATACCCTACCCCGACTCTTACAACCTCGCGCCCAGGCCTTAGGGCATGCAGAAGGCGTTTTACGCGAGCATCTCAATTCCCGGCTTACCATTTTGCGGTTTGGTGGCCTCATGGGTTATGATCGCATACCTGGAAAGATGGTTCGCACCAAGCCCCTGCGCCAACCTCAAGATCGGGTCAATTTTGTACACCGTGACGATGCTATAGAATTGATAATTAGGACAATAGAAGGAAAGCACTGGGGGGAGGTACTACATGCAGTAGCTCCTGTGGCCGCCACCCGACAAGCAGTATACGCAGCTGTCGCTATACAAGGAGGGTGGGCATTGCCCAACTTTGAGGAAAGTACGGCTGCTACCGGTCATGTGGTTTTAGGCGAAAAAACTCAGAGGCAGCTTCAGTTCACGTACAAGTATCCAGACCCGTCCCGGTTTAGTTATGATTTTTCTTAGGCAGTTCGCCCCTATCTTTTTTGGGAGACCCTCTAGAATTGACTAGATTAAATGCTCGATGCGGGATAGTTACATAAGCGTAAGGTAAAATCAAGACTATTTCGGGGAAATGCTCTAAACCCTTTCTCCTCTCCAATTCGTATATCTTCAGGTATCACTATTAGTATGTGCACGGTTACCTATTTGCCTCTACGTAATGGCGGTTATATTCTTACGACCAACCGGGATGAAAGTCCCAACCGTGCACCGGTAAAATTTCCCTACTCCCATCAGGTCTACGGCAAAGAAATTATCTACCCTCAAGATGGCGAGTCTGGAGGAAGTTGGATAGGCGCTACTGATTTTGGGCTTTCGGCCGTAATTATGAACGGGGCTCACGCACCCCATGTCAGGCGTCCGCCGTACCGGATGAGTCGTGGGCAAGTATTGGTAGATGCCTTGGAGTGTATTCGCCCTCAGGAATTTGTAAAAAATTATGATTTCAGCGGAGTAGAACCTTTCACTTTACTGATGATCTATGATGATCGGGAGCGTGCTGTAATGGAGATGCGTTGGGATGGTGAGAACCAATGGCAAAAATTTCATCATCCGGCCTCGCCTCACATTTGGGCGGCCAACATGCTATACGATGAGCATGCCCAGCAGCTACGCAAGAAATGGTTTAAGGAATGGCTGGATGAGAAACCGGAGTTCTCACAGGAGAACATCATGAAATTCCACTACGAGGCAGGAGCCGAAGACCCTTACAATGCGATGCGGATGAATCGGCAAAACCGCGTAGCTACCATCAGCACCACCAGTCTGCTGATGAGCCCAGGGCATTGCAACATGCACTACCATGATCTCCGCAAAAACACCAAATCGGAATTGGTGTTCCAGGAACTACCCTCCTCCATGTACGCCTACGTGTACGATCAGAATTAATTGATTCACGATCGAAACTCCCAGTCCAGTTCCAAAATCAATGGAATAGGTCTCTGGCAATAGTTCCCCCATGAAGCGGGGAAGGGTACATTTGCAGCAAAACGTTTAGTAAATAAAAACCCCTGCCCGGGAGACCGAGCAGGGGTTTGTTTTTTATCGCTTAGGAGTCTGCTTATGCTTTTGCCTTCTCCTTTTCTTTCTTCTCAATCTTCTTGGAAGTGAAGTCAATCACTACCGGCGAAGCGATGAAAATAGACGAATAAGTACCGACCAGGATACCTACCAGTAGGGCAAACGAGAAGCCCCGAAGCACCTCACCACCGAAGATGAGCAGTACCAATACTACTACCAAGGTAGTAACCGAAGTAATCAACGTACGGTTGATGGTGCTATTAATAGCCATGTTGAAGGTCTGCACCGTATCACCCTTGCTGCGCATGCCCAAGGTTTCCCGGATACGGTCAAATACTACCACGGTATCGTTGATGGAGTAACCAATGATAGTTAGTATGGCCGCCACAAATACTTGATCGACTTCAAAGCTCTTACCGAATGCTTTGGCAATGGCGAAAGCCGAGAAAACCACCAAGGTATCGTGCAGCAGGGCCACAATAGAACCCAAGCTAAACTGCCAGCGCTCGAAACGGATAAGGATGTAGAGGAAGATCACGATGATGGCCACGATTCCCGATTGGGTAGCCGTACGCTTGATATCGTCCGCAATGGTAGCCCCTACTTTACTAGAGCTAGCTACCTGCCACTTGTCGCCTTCCATACTCTGGCCCGGACCAGCGTAGGTAAGACCGGTATAGTCATTTACTCCACCAACCAAGGCTTGCAGTACTTCCTCATCTGCCTCAGCCGACTCATCGTCTACTAAGTAGGTAGTGGTGATCTTCACAATGTTGCTGGCTCCGAAAGTTTTCACTTCCAGAGAAGCACCGGGGAAGTCATCGTCCAGGTTTTCTTCCAGGCCAGTAGTAGAAACTGCTTCGTTGAAATTGAGCACATAAGAACGGCCACCCTTGAAGTCTACCCCAAAATTGAGACCACCGATGGACAACAGGATGATACCTATAGCGATGAAACCGCCAGAGAAGTAATAGGCAATACGACGCTTGGACAGGAAGTCGATGTTGAGGTTGGCCAACCAGTTCTTAGAGAAAGGTGTCGCAAACGAGAACTTGCTCTTGTCGCCTTTTCTGGTCATCCACAGAACAATCACACGAGTGATGTAGATAGCTGAGAAGAACGAACAAGCAATACCTACCATCAAGGTAACGGCGAAACCTTTGATAGGTCCAGCACCCAATACGAACAGGATAATGGCCGTAAGGAAGGTAGTAACGTTTGCATCCAGAATGGAGCTAAAGGCTTTCTTATAACCTTCAGAAATCGCTGCTTTCAAATTTACCCCATTGCGAAGTTCCTCTCGAATACGTTCGAAGATCAGCACGTTCGCATCAATGGACATACCGATAGTAAGTACGATACCTGCAATACCTGGCAGGGTAAGGGCAGAACCCAACTGCGCCAGAATACCGAAGATGAAGAAGATGTTGAACAACAAGGCGATGTTGGCTACCAAACCACCCGTGGCGTAGTAGAAAATCATGAACAACACCACGATGCCCAAACCGGCTACGATGGAGTTGATACCTTGCGAACGGGCTACACTACCCAGCGTAGGTCCTACGAAGGCTTCTTCCACAATACGTACAGGGGCAGGCAGTGAACCGGCTTCCAGTACGTTGGCCAGGTCTTTGGTCTCATCAATGGTGAACGAACCGGAAATTTGAGAGATACCGTTAGGGATCGGTTCGTTAATTACAGGTGCGCTGTATACATAGTTGTCCAGAACAATGGCGAAACGCTTACCTACGTTGTCAGTAGTGATCCGACGCCAAGCACGCGTACCCTCGGCGTTCATGCCCATCTGTACGGCAGGCAAACCGTTCTGAGTAAAGGTGGCCAGTGCTGAGTTGATTACATCGCCAGCAAGCTGGGCTTCACCACGGGGGCCTTGGCGGATAGCGGTCAGCGCCATAATGTTGGAAGAAGATCCGTCTTGGAACTCTACGTCACGACCTTTCACATCCCACAACAGTTGGATGTTGCCTGGCATGATGTTTTGCACATCTGGGCGAGCAAAAATGGCATTGATTTTGGCGGTATCTTCTACCCGATAGCCAAGACCTTGAGGGTCTACATTGAGCAAAAACAGATCAGAAACGGTAGCCAGCAAAGAGTCTGATACAGCTGCCGAATCAGTTCCAGCCAAGGCGTCTTCCAAAGCGCTGATAGAATCACCACCAGTAGTGTCTACCTCAGTAGAGCTAAACATGTCAGCCAGAGCCTCGTCAGAAACGGGAGCTGTACCGGCATCACCTCCACCCAGGGCATCGGCCAAGTCAGAATCTGCCTGCTCAGCTTGCTTCTCTTCTGCCAACAAAGTGTTGATGGCTTGTAGCTCGGTAATGATCTCGTTGATCTCGGCTACTTCCCAGAACTCCAGCTTGGCGGTACCTTGCAACAGCTTACGTACCCGTGCCTGGTCTTCTACACCGGGTAGTTCGATCTGAATACGGCTAGTACCTTCCAGCAAGGTGATATTGGGCTGTGAAGTACCAAAACGGTTAATCCGGGTTTCCAGGATGGTGTACGAACGGTCAATGGCTTCGTCAATCTCCCGTGTCAGCAGCTCTTGAATCTCCTGATCGGCGCTACTCATGGTGATACCCTGGTCGCGGTTACGTGAGTTAGCAAAGATGCTCGCCAAGGTTTTACCATCAGTAGCCATTTCATTGAAGGTGCTGATGAACAAATCAACAAAGCGCAGTTGGCTGGCCGCCTGACGATTCTTTGTCTCTTCCAAAGATTCCAGGAAAGTAGGGTCTTGGCTGTTGTTACTCAGGGCTTTGATAATCTCTACAGGAGAAATCTCAAGGGTTACGCTCATACCGCCTTGCAAGTCAAGGCCTAGGTTGAGCTCCACGTTTTGTACATCCTCGTAGGTGTAATCAATAGCACCAAAGGGGCTGTACACGGTCTGGTAGCGTACCGAGTCCAGGAAATCCTGACGCTTATTGTAGTCCAGGTTTCCGTCTGCGTCAGTGGCGTAGGCATTAGCCTGTTCCTTTACGTTCCGCGATACCATCGTGAACGATAAGAAGTACACTGACAGCAGCGTGACGATGATCGTCAGAAAGATTACAAATCCTCTTCCTCGCATGATACTGTCTATTTAAAATGGTTTTTACTTTGATTCGATTGTATGGAGTGGTGGCAATGACCACCAAGAAATTCTAATGGAATTGGGTGGGACATAAGCACCTACCGATGGACGTACCTATCCCAGTATGCCTTGAAATAAGATCTACTTCAAGTACAATTAGAAATGGCTCAGGGAGCGTTGGGGGAAATAATTTGCCGGAATAGCGTACGGAAAAAGTGCTGTTCCTGGAGTGGAGTGGCCGAGTAAACTGGGTAGTCTACCGTAGCTTGAGGTAGCGATACTTCCCAAGTGGGCCGATCCAAATCGGGCAAGATATTGGCCGATGAGGCTTGGGTAGCCTCAGGCGCTTTGCGCAACACAGTTTCCTCTTGGTCACCGTCTTGATCCTGCTCTTGTGGTACCTCATAGCTATCTGCATCATCGGCTGCATACGCTGCTAACTGCCCGCCAAAGATGCCAAAAGCCAAGGTGAGGCCGAAGGCAAAACGGAGTCGGGTGCAAAACGTTATGATATTGGGTACTTGCATATTTTGGGCTACAAAAGTAGCTGAATTCCCAGAAAGTTCAACTTATTTATTCACCTCAATGAACTTATCCACGTCTTGTGCCTTGCCTAGCAAGATAATAATGTCGGTTTCGTAGAGAACGGTATCACTTTTTGGCACCCCAATGATGTGTTCCACCTTTACCTTTTCGCCGTTCTTTTCTTCCTCATATACCCGCTTGATAGTGATCAGGTTGAGGTTCCAACGCTCACGCAGGCCTACTTCCCCCACGGTGCTATTTACAATGCGCCCGGGGGTGTTTACCTCCACAATCTCGTAGTCATCCGGTAGTGGCAAAAATGATTTCATGTTGGGATGCAATAGCATCTCCGCTACTGTCTGGCCTACCGTGTCTTCTGGAGACAGGATTTCTGTAACCCCCATTTTTTCCAAAATCATGCGTTGCTGAGCATTGGCAGCCCGCGCAATCAGCCGTTTTACATCGAGCTCCAGCAACAGCACCGTAGTCAACAGCAGGCCTTCAAAATTCTCCCCAATTGCCACCACTACCGCGTCCATTTCCTCTATGTTCTGAGCTTTCAGGGCCTTGATGTCCGTACTGTCCAACGCAACCGCATAGGCCACTTCATCCTTCATAGCCTCCACCTTGTCTAGTTCCAGGTCGATAGCCAATACTTCTGCCCCTCGTGAGCTAAGAGTGCGCGCGATGGAGGTACCAAATTGGCCCAAGCCAATGACGGCGAATTTATTGATCACTTGATTTTAGTTTTGATGTACGTCACCAACATATCCAGCGCCTGATCGAACGACTCATTGTTCGGGATGATCACGTCCGCCTCAAACTTGAAGGGTTCAATGTACCGCTGATAAGAGGGGGCCACGTGCCGCTCGTATCGATACAGAACGTCTTCAAGGTCGTAGCCACGCTCCTCGCGGTCTCGCTTGATACGCCGTGACAGTTTGATATGCTCTTGAGCATCAATGAAGACCTTGAAGTCTAGCAGCTTGCTAATTTGCGGGAGGTAGAATACAAAGATACCTTCCACAATAATGATAGGGGCAGGATTGAGCTGCAGTAGGCGAGGCTCAATGTTGGGATTGTTGAAAGTGTATTCTGAGCGCTCTACGGTTTTGCCTGACTGCAAGGTGCGTAGATCGTTGGCATACTGCTCAAAATCGATAGAGTTGGGCGTGTCAAAATTTTGGACACCGCTGTCGTCCGTGGGTTGTAGGTGGCGAGGGCGATAATAGTTGTCCTGCGAAACAAGGCAGACCAAATCGCTGTTTAGCCGGGCCATCAGCGCATTCAGGAACGTGGTTTTGCCAGACGCACTTCCCCCGGAAATGCCGATGGTAAATGGCGAATTCATGGCTGCAAAGCTAATACATACCTGTGATTTACCACTCGGTGGCCTGCAAAAAGTCGATCAACTTCCGAATGGCGATGCCCCGATGGCTGATGGCGTTTTTCTCTGGGCCGGTCATTTGGGCAAAGGTGCGGTCATAGCCCTCAGGTACAAAGATGGGATCGTAGCCAAATCCGCCTTCCCCGGTAGGAGCCTCAATAAGCCAACCCCGGGCAATACCCTCAAACTGATGCTGAGCTCCCGACGGCAGAATAAGGGTGACCACCGTACGGAACTGCGCC
>DMST01000224.1:0-7123 GCA_003454975.1 Cytophagales bacterium
ATTCCTATAACAGTACCTTTTTTGTTTTTAGTTGATGCGTGAAATAGCGGATCAGAAGGTTGGGGTGGGGCTGAGTAAGAGTTGGGGGCGCACGACTTCGGCTAGGGTAGCCCTAAAATCAAGCAGTGGCTACCATTCAACCTAATTTTTTCGTGTTCCAGTTATACCCCCATTGGAACAACGCTTTTAACAGTCCTACCGAGTGTTGAACCAGTTTCCACTCGATGTAGTAGCAACAGTGTAAATTCGTTTCGATTCAAATCGGTGGGAAAATCAAGAGGATTGGAGAAAACGTCCCTCAAACCACCTTAGTGAGTTTTCCTGTCTGGGGCTTCTATGAGATTCATTGCCCATTCGCCTCAGAAGATTCCAAATAAATCCCCCCCCTTTATCCTGTGCCCCTGAATGAAGTTAAGGACTATTGAGCAATTGCACCTTGCCTCTCTGCCTAGCTGTACCGAGCAGGTTTCAGCGGTACTCTGACGGCGAACCTCTACCTACTAAATTAACAACCGTCAAATAATTCCCTTAAGCAATAAGGCTGGCCGATTTGTGAACCAATAGACACTTCAGCGTGCATTTTCTTTTTGTCTTGAGTATTGAAATTTGTTCTTTTTAGTGGGATTATTGTAATCCAAAAAACCACTTAATTATGTATCGGAATATTGTTTGGATTGGACTTTTCATCCTTTTAATTCCATTAACCTTCATTCAATGTATTTTTGATGATATAGAGCCCGAGCCGGATGTTATTGATTTCTCTACCGCCATTGATTCCTTGTTTGTGAATGCGGGTAAATTATCGGACCCGCCAGGGTACAGCTTGGTAAGCACTGGAGAGCAAAATGGGGTAGAAGTGGAAGCCAACGGGGCTACTTACTTTTGCGACGAGAAGGAATTTCAGCTTACCCAACGGTTAGAGTCATTCACAGCTACCGCGTTTGACATAGCCAATCCAAACATTGCGGCTCTTTATCCGGGCTCCATTGTTCGCCTGGGCGAGTTAGGTGATGAAAATATCCTTACTTCCATTGGAAACGTAACGCGCCCTGAAATTACGCTCCAGTCTTCGGCACTCAATGGAGCCACTAAAACGGTCCTGCCCGAGGGGGCCCTTCAAGCTGTTGCGGATATGGAGGCGGAATTTAACGGGGAAGTGCCCGCGAACTTTGTGTACGATGCCGTGGAGGCCTACTCCTCGGAGCAGGCCCTGCTCGATCTGGGTATTAAGGTTAATTGGCTGGCAGGGTCCGTAGCCAATAAGCTATCTGTAAGCGAAAGTGTAGAAGAGCGGACCGTGATGGTATCCTTTGCCCAAAGCTACCATACGGTCAGCATGGAGTACCCTGGTACTCCTTCAGCGTTTTTTGCAGAGGGGGTAACTGCGGACCAACTGGCCAGTAGGATGAGCTCGGATAATCCTTTGGGATACATCTCACAGGTAACCTATGGCCGGATGCTGATTGCCAAAATCACCTACAGTACGTCCAATTCGCTAACGCGAAACGAATTGGCAGCAGGGCTACGCCAAGGCTTGGTGGGAGTCAACTTTAGTTTTGATACAGAACTGGAGCAAGTCCTGGAAAGTAGCACGGTTGAGCTGTCTGTACTGGGAGGCAGTACGGATATTCTTTCGCAACTCAGTGCCGGAAATAATGCTCTGGAAATTCTCCAGAATATCCAGAACTATTTGGAGGTGGACGCTCAAAACCTAGATGCAGGATTGCCCATCGGTTATACAGTACGGTACTTGCTGGACAATAGCTTGTTTGCTACCGGTGGTATAACGGAATACACAGCACAAACCTGCACGATTGATCCAGAGGAGGTATCCATTCGTCGGGTTAGGGTAGAACAATTCCCACCTTCTGATAACTCAGGTTATAGCTGGGATAGCTTCACGAACGGTTTCGATCCTGATATTTACTGGGTATTGTATGAGTACATAGAATCTTCGGAAAGCTTCAATATTCTGACGAGTCTGGATACAGACCTTAGAAAGGAAAATGCTACTTCGGCTAATGTCCCCTTTTCTTGGGGCCTCTCTGTGCCCTACAAATTGCCTGATTGGGAGACGAAGGTATTTGTGCTAGGCTTGTGGGATTATGACTCGTTTAGTGATGACGATTATCTAGGAGGAGTAGTGTTGTATATGCCTGATTTACTCCCTACTTCAGGGCAATTTCCTAATGAAGTAACCCTTGCCAATGAGGATGCAGGGATTCGCATAACCTTGGAGTTACTCTGGGAATGAGCCCAAAATAGGGGCACGCGTATTACCAAGCCCACCTGGCTGTACTTGTGGGCTTTTCTTATTCATACCAATCCTTAAATTATAGATTGCCAGACTAGGAGGAGGTGTAAACGTAAACCCTTAGCCTTTAAAAACCACCACAGCCCGCTCTCGCACCTCCTCAAAGGTCCACTCATGGGTGAGGGCGCCGTTCTCAAATACGGTTACCAACTCGTCTTTTAGCTCAGGGCTTTCTCCTTCCATTATGGTAGTGAAACTACCGCCAGTTTGCACGAGCTTGAGTCGGCCGCCTTTACTCTTTTTGAAGCTAGGGGCTAGGTTGCCTTGTGCGTCTAGCTCTACCGGACTCTTTTGCACGACCACAGGCTCCCCATTGACTACGGCATAGCTGCACTTGATGGCAAACTTCTGGGTATCCCGGTCCAGTTTTTGAAGCAAGGCCCCTCCCATGCCCAATACTAGGTTTTCTGCGCTAATGCCGGCGGCCTTCAAAGCGGCATACATATCGCGGATGCTATCGTAGTTGACGCCGTCGCCTTGAATTACCCGAACCTGAGGAGGTAGCACCTTGTACCCTTTCTCATTTTCGGTGAAACCGAACTTCTCGAACAGAATATCGAATAAACGCAGCAAGGTCTGGATAGGATCTCCACTGTCAGGGCGAATGACCAGGGTGCCTTCTCGTTCCAGTACCTGGGTTTTTAACTCCTCGCCCCAATACTCACCCGCCGCGCGGAATATGTCGTAGCTATCGCTTACACAGGCCACCAAGCCTGTGGGGAAGGTATCCAGCACATGCTTGAAGATATCCAGCTCGCCTTGCTCACCCAGCAGGGTGCACACGCTGTGTTCCGTAGCGGGGATGCTTAATCCGTAGGCCTTTTCGGCTTGGTAGTATTGCTTGGCCAGCATGCTGGCGGCCAGGGTGTCACTGCCCTGAAAATTGACCAAGTGGGCACTACCCCCCAACCCCGCACTTTCTACGCTGCTTACCCCGCGAAAGCCAAAATCATTGAGCACAAACTCGATACCCGCTTCCGCACCGGGAGTAGCCGTTTCTTCGAAGTATTGAGAGATCACCTTTTTCACTTCCCGGCTGATGGTGGCTACGGTACAGGGGTACCACACTTGCATTAGTAGGGTTTCCAGAAAGTTGGTTAGCCAAAAGCATTTGGGGTCGGTATTCTCGATGGTCATGAGCACATTGCTGGTGCCCACGGCCGTACCCTCGGGCACGGCTTTTATCCGTACAGGTAGTTTGCCCCCATAGGTGTCGAGTATATACTGGAAGTTCGCCTTGTCGAACACATCGTCGCGGCCAAATACTTGCTGAAGTACACCTTCGGCCGCATCCAGGTCTGCCTGAGTAAAAGCTGCACCTTCCAGATATTCTTTGAGGAAGTACTGCAGGCCATAGAATACCGTGTTGTCAAACTTGCCACCACGGCTTTCCATGTAGCTATATATAGTTGTAGTGCCGGGGTAGTACAGCTTGTGGTGGCTGTATTTATAGGCATCGGCGAGTAATATCAGATTGTTTTTCATGGGTTGATCAGATTAAAACTTAGTTACACACGCGTACGCATCCTTTAGAAAGGCCATCAAGGGCACATGTCCGTGTGCCACTTGGTTTTTGGCCAAGAGGGCATCTATCTCCTCCCAAGTAAACCACTGCAGAGTTGCCAAATCGTCCCCTGCTACGGGAGTACCAAATATCAAATCACAGCTATACAAGTTGGTGATGATTTTGTCGGTCTCTTGCCGGTACCGCCAGTCATCTACCTGAAAGGAGCACTCATAGTGCATGGGTGATACCTCTAGGGGCCCCGCCTCCTCATGCAATTCGCGCATCGCCGCCGCCTCAAAGGAAGCATCCTTCGGATCAGCAAAACCTCCTACCAGTCTCCATGCCTGCTCACCGGGCTTCTGCCCCAGCAAGAGTTGGCTACGTTCATGGCGGAAAACCGCCACATCCACCGTAGGGTACACCTTCGCGTATTGGTTGTGCAGGCCATACAGAATGCCCGCCCGAAATTCCTTTGAATCCAACACCAAGTCCTGAAATTGCTCTCTAATCTCGGTAGCGCTATCTGGGGTATACTCGGGCAGCTCTTGGGTGGCCAATCGGCCGGAGTAATAGGGGATAAAGCTATCTCGGCCGCCGTACAGCAAAAAGCGATCGGCAGGAAAGGTAAGTGACAAGAGCTGGTCAATCTGAGCCGACCACACCTCGTCCGAAGGATGATCACTGAGGGGGAGTACTACCACCTCGGGGAACGCTGATTTTATCATCCGCTCCCGGGTAGCAAAATCGTACGGATTTCTACGGGCTCCCGTCACGGGGCTCACCCCCAGCACTACCACTACCTTGTGGTGATGCGTACGGACTTCATCCAAAAGCTGGCAATGCCCAGCATGAAGATAGGGCGTCTGAAATCGGGCAATGATAGCGGCGGTACACATAACTTATTTGCGTTTGAATGACACAAATATAGATATGCGTCAATATTACACAAAATAATTTGCATGTTTTTTACGCAAATAAAACAGAGGATTGTTTAAAGGTCTGTTTTTGAGGGATCAAGCAAGAAAGTTATGGACACCTAGTTCAGAAGGCTATACCCATACCATAGCAGACTCCCTGGCATTGAATTCAGAATACAGAAGCATTATAAAGCACTGAAATCCAATCACTTAATAATACAAGTATAGCATTAAAGATTCGAGTTAAGCACCTTGACTACTGCGGCATTCATTTCTTATCCTAGTTCTGTCCCCAGAAATCTTGCTTGGTCCTTTTTGAAGGGGTTGGGTTAATGAAAAATGAGAGGCGGTATGGAAAATACCCCTGCCAGCGTCACAGCTCGAAGTTGATGCCTTCTTTCTTTAGCTGGAAATACTTTTCCTTATTGAATTTGAAGAGTGGCCCCGGACGGCCCGCTCCTTTTAGCTTTTGCTTCTGGTCTGTTTCTTCCAGAAAGCCAAACTTCATGATCTTCTTTTTAAAATTCCGTCGGTCTACCGGCTGGCCCAAGACTACACTGTACAGTTTTTCCAAGGCGGAAAAGGGGAATAGCTCGTCGAGTAATTCGAAGCCAATCGGCTCATAGACAATTTTACCCTTCAAGCGCTTTAAGGCATAGTGTATGATTTCTTGATGGTCAAAGGCTAAATCAGGTAAGGCATGGGTATCGTACCATTGCGCAGCATTGGCATCCGTGCCCGGCCGCAGATCGAATACCTCGGGTTTCACCAGGCCATAATAGGCGATAGAAACTACTCGGTTTCGAGGGTCCCGCGCAGGCGCACCAAAGGAATAAAGCTGCTCCAGATAGTTGATGGCTACCCCTGTTTCTTCCTGAAGTTCACGCTCAATGGCTTGCTCCAGACTCTCACTGTTTTTCACTAACCCACCGGGCAAGGCCCAAACATCCTGATAAGGCTCAATATTGCGCTTGATCAGCAGTACCTGTAGCCCTTCTTCTGCATGGTAACCAAATACCACGGCATCCACTGCCAAACGGATATCTTGGGTTTGCTCCATGGCTCAAAGATAGAAGGCCAACTAGTTTACTCAACTTTCCAGGGATTTAGCTTACTCCACTTACCCACAGCTACCCATCGCGAGAATGAGAACCGGTTACCTCTCGTAACTTTCTTGATAGAGCCACCTTCCGCCAGCCATCGGTAAATGGAATGCCATGCCACAGGAGAAACCACTTTTTTCTCTATGCAAGCACAAAAACACCTTTTAGGAGTGCATTGGTGATTTTTTCCGGGTTCGATGCCTCTCCAAAACGGCTGCATTTCATAAATCAGAGGACTCTTTACAGGATTCTGAAAAAATCATCTTCCAATTTCTGCCAGCCCCCACTTCCTGAAAATATCGGCTGTTTCATGGGGTACGCTTTGGTACCGGGCTAAACTGCATTCGAATTAGAACCCATGGTTCCGCTCCTTTCCTGGTGGTAAAGCAGCCTGAACCCAATGCAATAGCCCCATGAAACACATCGTTCACTTACCCAATAACTTGAAAGGCTTCGCCAAGCCCGCCCCGCAAACCTACGTGGCGGAGGTACCGGCCGATGACTATCCCTTGCTTCGGATCTTCACACAGCATCCCTCACCCGAGTATGATTTTGTGCAGGTAGACCTTCCGGATACGGACGAGGACCTCTGGATCTGTATCCGCTGGAAGGACCAGGTGTTCGGCTCCATTCGTACGGAAGAAGGCGAAGATAAACAGCCGCCCATCAACTTTCTGTCTGATGTAGACCTGGGCAGTGCCAAAGGTCCTGTGTTCCACAAGCTGCGCAACTTGGGCAACAAGGTAGCGCCCGGCCTGATGAACAAATTGGGTGATATTCTGCCAGACTAAAGGACCCTATCGTTCTATCAAATCCAATCGCAAATCCCCTAACCCGAAATAGACAATGGCCAATCATATTGTAACCCTTACTCAAAACCTCAAAGGTTTTGCCGGCCCTGATCCCAATGC
The DNA here is from genome assembly GCA_003454975.1 of Cytophagales bacterium. Classification (GTDB taxonomy): domain Bacteria; phylum Bacteroidota; class Bacteroidia; order Cytophagales; family Cyclobacteriaceae; genus DMST01. The sequence continues at coordinate 6,753 of DMST01000224.1, forward strand.
TTACGTAGCCGAAGTGCCCGCGGGTGAGTATCCGCTTTTCCAGATCATGAGCCAGTATCCGAACCCGGATACTGACTTTGTGCAGTTAGACCTTCCCGATACCGATGAGGACCTTTGGATCTGTATCCGCTGGAAAGACCAGGTGTACGCCACCATGCGTACTGAGCAGGCCGAGTCGGCCCGTCCGCCCATCAACTTCCATTCGGAGATAGACCTGAGCCAGGCCCAGGGTCCCGTGTTCCACGGTGGTGCGGTAGCGGCCCCCACGGCCGAAGAGCCGCCCATGCCGGAAGTACCTGAGGAGCAGTTACAGGTACAGCAGGCGCTCAAGGGCTTTATGCAGCCCGATACCCGGTCTACCCAGGCGGGCG
>DMST01000224.1:7178-7382 GCA_003454975.1 Cytophagales bacterium
GCGGGCGTAGTGCAGCCGGGTACGTACCCCATTTTGGAGGTTATGGAGAACCACCCCAGTGACAATACGGACTTTGTGTGCATTGCCCACCCTAGTGCGCCAGAGGAGGGCATCTGGCTGTGCGTGCGCTGGAAAAAACAGACTTACGCTACCATAGTGCGTAGTGGACCGGCGGCACCTCCAGCCCCTACCACACCCCCCGAC
>DMST01000019.1:0-14746 GCA_003454975.1 Cytophagales bacterium
GCTGGGCGTTCTACGCCGCCATTGGCATCGGCCTAGGCCTGGGTATCCTGCTAGCCATCAACCAGATACCCACCTGGCTGCACTGGTGGGAGGTTCCCTACGGCGATTTGCTATCCGTCAATCTGGTGGGCACTGCGGCTTGTCTGGGGGTGTTTTTAATTGGCATAGGGATAAGTCGGAAATAGCCTGTGGAGATGAATTCCCAACTCCCTGTGCTGAGGAAGCGGTTTGAGTTAGATACTTGTCATCTCCCTCAACTTCGGGTATTTTTATCATATGAAAGCAACCCTACTCATGGGAGGGATTTTCCTGGCAATGTCCTGGCCTCAACTCTTACTCGCCCAAAAAAGCTTTGACGCCGAACTCCTAAAGATGCTGGGCGACAACGGCTCCTGCCTAATGCTCAAAACTGCCGAGCACGGCTCCGCTCAACAAGCTGAAGCCACCCTGCACGGTGTAGATTTGGCTTGGGAGAACCAAGCCACGCACCTAAGCATTTCCAGCCTGGAAGGCCAAGCCGCCGGCCTAGTGATAAAAGAAGGTCTGCTGACGGTAACATTGCCACAGGGCGCTACCCGCGGTACGCTAGAGATTTTCAGAATACCCAATGGCCCCGAAATGACGGCCATTGCCTATGACCTAGAGGGGAATTCATTACAAACCATCGACGTGTACTGGGAGAAAGGCATGGGAATCTTCGATTTCTATGCTGAAACACCCCAAGTTAAAGTCATTACCCTGCAAGCCAGTGGTACCGGAGCCGTGTTGCAAACGGTCTGCTGGGAGTAAGCAGATGCAACACATAATAAAAAACCCCAGGTGATCCCGGGGTTTTTGAATTCAGTACTCAAAGAAACTTCTCAATTGATTTCTGCATCATTCGTAGGCACGTGCTCCATCAGGTAGCGCGTGAGCATGGTGTACAAGTGGCGACGCGTGTTGCGGCCCTCGTAAATACCGTGTGAGCGGTTGGGGTAGCTCATCATATCAAATTGCTTGTTCGCCTCTATCAGCTTGTTGATCAGCATCTCCTGGTTTTGGTAGTGCACGTTGTCATCGGCCGTGCCGTGCACGATGAGCAGATTGCCTTCCAGGCCTTCTACGTGGGAGATGGGTGAACCGGCCACGAAGTCCTCGCGGTTCTCCTGAGGCAAGCCCATGTAGCGTTCCTGGTAGATGTTGTCGTAGGTAAGCTGGTTGGCTACGGCCGCCACGGCCATGCCCGTTTTATACACGCCGGGGTACTGGAACATCAGGTTGAGGGTGGTAGAGCCACCACCACTCCAGCCCCAAACTGCCGTGCGGTCTTCATCCAGATAAGATAACTTCAGCACCTCTTGCGCGGCTAAGGCTTGATCACGGATGTTGATCCGGCCAATGTTGCGGTAAATGCTCTTGCGCCATTCGCTGCCCTTCAGGCAAGGCGTGCCGCGGTTGTCCATATCGATGATCACGTAGCCCTGCTGTGCCAGGAATACATTCCAGGCCCCTACCCAGCTATCGGTAGCCACCTGACCCCACGGTTCGCCATACACATGAAATAGTACCGGATACCGCTGCGAAGGATCGAAGTTCGTGGGTTTGATCATCCGCACATCGATCTCAATCCCCTCCGAAGTGGTTACTTTAGAGAATTCCACTTCTGGCATGTTGAGCGTTGTCAATTTTTGCTTCAGCCGGGCATTGTCCATCATAGTAGCCACCGTGCTGTGCTTTGGCAAGCTTACCAAACGTACCGAGTTGGGGACCAAGGCACTGGTATGGGTATGCAGGGCATACTTACCGTTGGAAGCGATATCGTAGGTATTCACTCCCTCAAATTCGTCTGGAGTTAAGCGCTCCGTTTTGCCCTTACCCTTCAAATCTACCCGGTAGAGGTAGCGTTGGGTGCTATTGTCAGGCGAAGCTATGTAGTAGAGGTGCTTTCCGGTAGCCACTTGCATAGAGGCTACATCGTAGTCTTCCGGAGTTAAAAGTGTTTTCTCACCACTCGCCAACGCAACCTTGTACACATGGCGCCAGCCATCGTTCTCGGTCATTCTGAGGAAAGCCTCGCCATCGTCTACCAGGGTAAGGTGGTTATCCCCCCAACCGTTGGCCGACAAGTCAGGGTAGGATATATCTACCCAAGTTTCTTCCTTCTCCTCGTATACCACCCGGATGTCCTCTGTGGATACATCGTAGGCGTATATCTTCAGGTGGTTTTGGTGGCGGTTGAGCTGCTGAATCAGCAGAGTATTATCATCTACCCATTGGATGCCTGGCAGATAGTTTTGTTTGGTGTCGCCAGGTACTGGAATCCAGTGCTGCGCACCCGTTACTACATCCAGAATACCCAGACGAGCCGATGAAGGGTCCTCTCCTACCTTAGGGTACTGTACAGGGATGATCTCCGGGTAAATACTCTCGGTGTTGTTGATCATGCTGAAATTCTTGATCTCCGAGGCGTCCAACTGCCAGTAGGCAATATGACTACTTCCACCGGACCAACGGAAACCGTCGCGCGCGCCAAATTCCTCTTCGTATACCCAGTCAAACGTACCGTTGATGATATCGCGGTCACCGTCTTCGGTGAGCTGGCGTACCTGCCCCGTGGCAAAATTCTCAACGTACAGATTGAAATCACTTACGTAGCTCACCTGGCTATTGTCGGGTGAGAACTTGGCGAACATCAGCGAAGATTCGGGCAGATCTTTACCAATCTGCGATAGCACCTGACGGTCCAGATCGTACACCCAATAGTCGCCCTTGGTATTGGAGCGCCATACCCGCTTGCTATTGGTAAAAATGAGCACCTTGCTCTCATCATCCGAGAGGGTAAAGTCTTCCAGATTAAGCGGTCCGTTGCCCCCCTCTGGGGTCAGCTGTGCTGCCGAGAGAAAAACACTGCGAGTTTGGTCTTCGGAAGTATACCTTGCCAATTCCAGGCCAGTTTCGCTGTATTCAAAAGCGATATAAGCTTCTCCATCGGCAATCCACCGCACCGGCCCCATCCAGTCCGACGAGAACTCCCGGGAGTTGTAAATCTTATCCAGCGTAAGCTGTGAGGCGTCCTGTGCGTAGCCAAGTGTGCTACCTAAAAAAATCAGGCCTACCCCTAGGCGCTTCAGTATGTGCATGCGATTCGTAGTTTTTTCGCAATCAGCCGAAGGAAGCTAGGATTTGCAAGGGCTTTGGGAGGAATGGTGAGGGAGTTATTAATGGTGAATTTTTAGTTATGAGTTTCCTGATGACTACATAAGACCAATACACTCTTTTCAATCCTCCCGCTTTATTTAACACTCTCGATTGTATAGAACTACCTCATCAAGAGCATTGCCAACACGAACGATAGACGACCTAAGTCAAATGACATTGAATTATTAAAACAATAATACACAAGCTGGTTGATAGCCACATTTCATATGTATAATTAAATTAAACGATGGATAAAATTCTCTACAAATCTGTTTGGATATCAGTTGCAGCAAAATAAATTCACATACTTTTTAATGCAAAACACTTATGAACCGCTATATCTTTATATTGCTTATACTACTCATAGTAATTTTTTGTGGGTGTACTCACGAAGAAATCGTTCAGCCCAGGATAGGAGTCTCACGATCTTTCACCAATATTCAGAAAGATGAGGTTCTCTCCCATACATGGAATACTTTAATAAAGACCTCCTTGGCAGGCCGAGGCACTGATTTCTCGCATCTCAACTTTGATCATGTGTACAAATACGAAGATCCTGATCAACAACGAATTGCCTACACCATTGCCCCCTACAGCAGTCTCAACACCTCCTTCAGCAACTTAATCCTTGAAATCGTTGAAGGAAAGCCACAGCCTCCCTACTGGACGACCTTCACCCCGAATGTAGCCTTTGATGCGGAGCATCCCTTCGAATTGGCTACTTTCTCAGGAAAAATCACGTGGACTAGCCTGCAAGGGGACATGCTCGCCCAGACCCAATATACCAAAGGCAATCCTGTTCTGCCTAAAGAGGGCACCCAAGGAAGGGCCGCCGGCTGTGAATATCTCGTCGTATACGACGTCACCGAGGTGTGTATTAATGGAGATTGCTCGGTTACAGACATGTCCGTCGCTAATATCATTGAGGTATGTGATATTTCGGATGGCTCTGGGGTTGATGGTCCCGGCTCAGGAGGCAGCACTGGAGGGAGTGGTTCAGTGGGGGTTTTTGAGCCAGAATTCTTTTATCAACAATTTAATTTGTGTGCTAATACACTCAATTTCAAATTAACCCATGCGGGTTTCTATGCAGAAATCGACGGTTTAGGTATTCTAGTGATTGACCCCACCGAAAACAGGACCATAGATGGGGCATTTGGCACTACCTGTGTAGGGCTTAACCCAAGGTATTTTGGCACAAAATACGATGCCGCAGAAGCATTTGCGGAAATTTACAATCAAGCACACCGGAATGTAAGACCAACCATTCAGAGCCAAACAAACTTGACGGGGGCATTTGTGAGAGAAGAATTAAAAAGAGAGATAAAAAGATTACTACAAGAATTTTACCCAGGTTCGACATTGAGTACGCATACTTGTGGTGGAGGTATCCCAATAAGCACTGCTGGATATGGATGTAACTAGATCAATTTTAATAGCATTTGCCACAATATTCAGGTTGACGCTCACCTTCGGACAAGAGGTTATGATGAAATCTCCTCAAGAATTGGAGAGTTTCCTCCAAAACACCTTGATAAATAACCCATATACAGATTCAATTAGCATAGGTTTTGAATCAAATTCGAAATCATTAATATTTTTTGATTATGCTTCCTTCGCAGAAAGCTATGCTAGTTTTTACTATTCTGACTCTACTAGTGAATTACCGGAAGGCATATGTAAATTTAGTGAATTAGAATTTCTAAAAATCAGCTATCTGGGTCTACAAAGACTACCTCCATGCTTATATGAATTAAAAAAGTTGAATACTTTAGATGTGAGTTACAACAAATTTCAACTTGAAGATGAACTTGAATTACTATCCAGATTACCCAAATTAAACACATTGATCTTTTATGGATATCGTATCCCTGAATATGTAGAAAAAGAACTAAGTAAGAGGAGTGATAACAGGATAACCCTTCGTTGGTCCATCGATCACATTAAAGAAGATTCTAAAGTTGATACTGGGGGAAATAGATAGAAATCAAATTGAGAGAATGCATACAATTCAAGTTAACACATTGACTGTTAACCCATAAAGAATTATATCTTAGGATTCTTTATCAATTGTACATCTTCTTTTCTTACTGAGTTCAGTACCCTCTATATTGTATATTCATAACTTATCAAGTCACTCTAAAATTTACGCTTTTCTAGATAAAAGACAGATCTATTTTTTTCTAACCTTACTCCACTCCTGCTGTCCATAATCCGCATCTCCCACTACGGTAAAAGCCTCAAAATCAAATACTTCATTGAATAAGCCGTGGTAAACCGTGTTCACCCAGTCGTCGCGGTACCGAACGTGCAGGCCCTCTATCACTTGGCTATACATTGCGTAAGGAACGAATCGAAACTCTGGAAACTGAGTACGTACCAAGTCTTCCAGCTGAAGAAAGGGTGGCTCATATTCGCCCCAAGGGGAAACCACTGCCTGCCGGGTTTGAGCTCCACCTGCCAGGTATAACGGGGCCCCCTTTCGGTCTTTCACCACCGTACGCCTTGGTACACCTTCAATTTCTTGCCCAAAAAGGGTAAAAAAAGGCCCCAGCGTACTTACCGCGAAGTGAAGCTGCTTTACGCGTATGCGATCTTCGGTGTGGTGTTTTTCCAGCTCGAAGTAGCCAGAAAACCCGGGAGCCTGGCCGTTCGTGGTACATAGGAATTGCGCATCCAGCGCCGATTGCCAAGCCTGGGTAGGTTGAAGCCATACATCGTACTTATCTCCATGGAATTCGGCTACTACCTTCTTCTCTAAAGCTTTGATACCGGGGTAGTCCATGTACAAACCGATATTGTCCGTGGTAATGGCTAAGCCCAGGGGATAGAATCGCTGGATAGCCTGGAATACGAGCCAGTAATCGTATGTATCTGCGTTGAAAGAAAAGGTATTCATGGAGAATCAGAGCAAGTGAAGGTCCATTGGCTAGAAAAGGTTAAGGTTTGGGTTCTGTAAGCTTCCAATCCTCACTACCATAATCTATATCACCTAGTATAGCGCGTGCCTGAAAGTCGAACTCCTGGTTGAATAAGGCATGATATACCGTGTGGGTAGAACCTTCGGTGTAGTGCAAAGCCAGACCGTCGATCCACTGGGCATAGACATCAAAGGGGACAAAGCGGTGCTGAGGATGCTCTGTCCTAACTAGCTTTTCCAGCGCTCGGAAGGTCTCTTGGTATTCACCTATGGGGGAAATCACGGCTTGACGGGTGATCTCTTGCCGATCGGGCGTAATAAACTCTCCGTAATATATCTGCTTGGGACCTGGATAGGACGTCCGGTCCACCGTTCGGCCAAACACCACGAAGAATGGGCCTAACAGGCTCAAAGCAAGGTATAACCGCTTTTCGAAAAGCACATCTTCTGTTTCTCCTTGCTCCAGCAGGAAATACCCACAATACGCTGGGGCAACCCGCTGGACGGCACTATGGTATGGCAAACCCAATTGACGCCCCCAATCCTGCCCCTTTTGCTCCCAAACCTGGCCGAACTCGCCAAGTATACCCTCTCGAATTCGGGCATCGAGGGCTTGCGCGCCAGGAAAGTTACTCTGCAAAGAAGGAGAAGTTGGGTCCAGACCGATGGGATAAAACTCCTGTATGGTCATAAAAACAGACCAGTAGTCGTGGGTTTGATAATCGAATTGGAAAGTTCTCATGGCTAGTAAAGTCAATCTTCTCTCACCGGAGGCACTTCCCCTAGGGTAGTTACCCAGGTCTCGTCATAAATAGATCGGTAGCGGACCTGGATGGTCACCGAATCGTTGTTCAGCAGGCCATGTAATGTACGAGAGTCCGATAAATCGTTCTGGGCCCCAGATTCCACATCGGCAATCCCCATAGTGGCCAGTAATTCGGAATTGACCAACTGGACCAAGGCAAGGCTTTCTCCCGGGGCAATAAGCGAGCCCTTGTTGAGGGTAGAGTGTACCCACCAGATAGAATCACGGGGAATCTCGTAGTCGTATAAGAAGCTTAGAATAGTACCATACTGCCGGCCACTCTCGGTTACAACTCGGATAGAATCAATCAAGGCAGGACCAATTCCGTTGTTACGAATAATGAAGGTATACCGCATGGACCCGGTTCCCACATTGGATAGCTCCAAATAAGGATACACAGACTTATACTGCTGTTGCCGAATCAGGTTAGTCTGGTACATGAATACGGCCAGGGTGAGCAAGCTCACAAGCATGGCAGATAGACTCAATATCCGTTCGCCGGACCAAAAACGTTTTTTCGAGGTTGTCACGCACCTAATCTACGGCACCTAGGGCAATTATGCCCGAATGAATGAAATAATGGAAGGGAAAACGGTTTTTGAAACATCACTGTTGATGCGATATACCGCCATAAATACCATGATAAAATTAATGGCAAAGCCCAACAATACCACGCCTACCATCAACGCCAAGGAGGCAAGTGGAACGGGAGACACGTGAAAAATGAGAAGGAAAGCATTGATCATTGGGACGCCGTAAATGACCAGGCACCAAACGATCTGAAAGTTGATGAGGGTACGGCCATGTTCCTGCAAACCGAGCACACGATCACGGTTGGTTAACCATAATATGAGCGGAATGAGCAGGTTACCCAGCGGGATGACACAGCCCAACAGGGTAGACAGGTAAAACCACCGAAGAAAGGAAGGATCCTCCTTGCGGTTGTATTCTACCAAATCTTCCATCCGAATGTCCAGAGCTTCACACAGGAGACGAAGGGTAGCCCCTCGGGGCTCATTGTCGCCGGATTCTATCCGCTGGAGGGTACGCAAATTGATACCTGCCTGGTTGGCGAGGGCTTCTTGAGAATAGCCTTGCTGGCGTCGGGCCTCAGCAATCTTAGAGCCAATGTGATCCATACGTTTTGGACTTTTTGTTTTTGGAGAGAGACGCTTTCCAGCAGGCATTCGTTAGCGGTTTATCCACGGCATTTTTACGACATTAATGACAGCACTCTGATAATCAACACCTTACAAAATCAAGTTTATTAGTATTGCAAAGGGGCTTGGCACCTTGCGGAAGCATACCAAAATACAATATTTTGAAGTAGCTGTATTAGGGTGGCACATTCGGAATGTATCAAAAAGGCACACTCTTTCCCTTTGCATTTTACAATCCACTGATTATCAACCACTTTCCACAATGGCCCAAGAATTGAAACTCAGGAACCAAATCCTACCAATATGAAAAAGGTACTTCCTCTACTTTGTATACTTGTAAACCTAGGCGCTTTCGCTCAGGCTCCACTCTCGGTCTTTGACAGCATTGGACAGGCCCACGCCAAGCTGCGGAATTTCTCCGGAACTATCCTTCTTGCCCAAGAAGGTCAGGTAACTTATGAGGCCTCCTTTGGCCAAGCCGATCTGGTAATCGGCACCCCAAATACGCTTGACACCCAGTATCCTATTGCCTCGGTTACTAAACTCTTCACTGCCTTGGTCATCATGCAATTGGTGGAAGAAGGCAAACTCAATTTACATACTCCGGTAGCCCAGATATTACCCGCCTGGGATATCTCACATTCGGAATATATAACTCCTCACCACTTATTGCTGCATGCATCAGGACTAAAAAAGGAGTCTGACCGGACCTACCGTAAGCCACTCACTTCCACCGAGATGCTCTCAAAGGCTCTTTCTAAAAGTTATGTATCAACAGATTTCGAGCAGTTCCGCTACAACAACGTGGACTATCTGCTGTTAGGCCAGGTCATAGAAGAAGTAACGGGCAAACCATGGGCAGATCAGGTACAAGAGCGAATATTAACGCCCTTGAAGATGGGCCAAACAGGTTTTCATCAGGCGGGCAACCATCCGGAAGGACTGGTGAAAACGTATTCACAATCACGGGCAGGTACGTTGAAATCAGACCCTGTCATCTATTGGCAAAACTTCTACGCCGCAGGCAATATGTACAGTACGGCACAAGATCTACTGAAGCTCCATGTAGCACTAGGATCGGAGCAATTGCTAAGCAATGAAAGTAAAGAAACCTTGTACAAAATGCACCCGGAATGGGGGTGCCCGGCCTACAGTGTATGGACCTACAAGTACCCCTTTGTAGCCTCGAAGCCCAGGCTTATGGAGCGCAGGGGCGGCATACTGGGTGCCAACTGTGTGTTGGTCCGCGGATTGGAAGAGGACTTCGCCTTGATTATCCTGAGCAACAACTCAGCCTTCAATCCCGACTCCTTTGGCGACCCTACCAACCTGCGGGAGGCGCTATTGATGGCAGCTTTTGAATAAGGCTGGCAGCAAAGGGTTGAAAATGAAAGGAAGTGACAGAACCTAGCATTAAGACTAGATCACTTTCCTTTCATTGCCCTTTTCTTTCTCAATCCGTTTCCCCGGTTCTGGTACTTTGCACTTCGGCCTCCGGCAGGAATTGCCACTGTACATATTTGATATCCTCACCTGCCTCATCGTGGAACTTGGCTTCGTAGCGGGTACGGATACCGTGGTGCAGGTGCATGTACTCGCTGTGGTACAGGTCGCGGGTTAGGATGTTCACCTGAATGTCTTTCCGGCTAGGGAATACCTCGTCTACGGTATAGTCAAACAGGCCTGTATTGTCCGTTTTGAGGTGCATGGTGCCGCCGGGCCGCAGCAGGCGCTTGTATATGTCCAGGAAGCGACTGTAGGTAAGTCGGCGTTTCTCATCGCGGTCACGCGGACGAGGATCCGGGAAGGTAATCCAGATTTCGTCTACCTCGCCCTCCTGAAAGAATTGCTCAATATCCAGAATGCGGATGCGCAAAAACCCGGCGTTGGTGAGTCCTTCGTACAAGGCAATACCAGAACCTTTCCAGATGCGGTCACCCTTCACATCTATACCAATGTAGTTGCGTTCAGAAAAAATACGGGCTAGCCCCACCGTGTATTCCCCACGGCCGCAGGCCAACTCAAGCGTAATGGGATTGTCATTCTTAAAAAACTCCTGGTGCCAATTGCCTTTTATGGTTTCAAAGATTGGCTTGCCGGGTTGAACCACGTTGGGCCGCTCGGCTACCTGAGCAAATTTCTTCTGTTTCTGTCGCGCCATCGCTTACAATTCGTCCAACTCCGCTACCACGAAGGTACTGCCACCAATCATGATCAGATCATCAGGGGCTGCCTGGGCTCGGGCTTGGGTCAGGGCCTCGTTCACGGTGGAGAGAGACACTCCTTCCAATCCGAGAGATTTGGCCAACGCCCCTAAGGCCCCTACCTCCATCGCTCGCGGAATTTTTGGGGCACAAAAATAGTAATTGGCATCGCGTGGCAAAAGCGACAGAATAGATTGCGCATCTTTATCTCCTACCATACCCCATACCCAATGAAGCTGGCGATGGGGTGTCGCCTGGATTTGACTTAGCACAGCCCGCAAACCGGGTTCATTATGGCCGGTATCGGCTACTGTGAGTGGCTCCTCGCCTAGAATCTGCCAGCGACCTTTCAGTCCTGTGAGAGCCACCACTTCAGCAAAACCTTGCACTACGTGCTCTTGGCCAATCCAAAAATCTTCGGCTTCTAGCTGCTCCAGCACGGCCAGCACACCGGGCAGATTCTCCTGCTGGTAGTGCCCATGTAAACCCAAGCAGATTTCCTGCAGGTACATTTCCCCGTGACGATAAATGGTAAACTTACCCGCCGGCGTGCGATATACCAGCCATTGTGCCGGGGCCACCATGAGGGGACTACTTACCTCCTCTCCTACTTTCACAAAGACTTCAATGACATCTGCCTGGTACTGACTGACTATGGTGGGAATACCATGCTTCATAATTCCGGCTTTCTCGCGGGCAATCTTGGGGAGGGTTTCCCCCAGCCACTGCTGGTGGTCCAGGCCAATCTGTGTGATCAGGCTTACCAGCGGGGTTATCACATTGGTGCTGTCCAGACGGCCGCCCATGCCTACTTCTACAATGGCAATGTCAACCTTTTGCGAAGCAAAATGATCAAAGGCCATCGCTACCGTTACCTCAAAAAAGGAAGGCTTGAGTTCCTCAATAGCGGGTCGGCTTCGCTCTACAAAGTCTACCACAGAAGCCTGAGAGATCTCCTCCCCGTTGATGCGGATGCGCTCGGTAAAGGACTTGAGATGGGGTGAAGTATACAGCCCTACTCGGTACCCGGCTGCTTGCAGTACGGCCGCGATCAGATGGCAACTACTACCCTTACCGTTGGTACCTGCTACGTGCACCGATTTGAATTGCGTCTCTGGATTGCCCAAGGCAGCCATCAGTTGCTCGGTGGTGCTCAGACTAAACTCCTTCAGTGCGACCGCTCCTTGCCGCTGAAAATTGGGCATTTGCTGATACAGGTATCCAAGGGTTTCGGCGTAGGTCATGTCAGCGCACAAAATGCAACAAAAACCCCGAATAGTCTCAAATTCAAACTAAGATTTCATGGTCGCGACCCTGGAATCAAACCCCTTACAACTCCCTAAGCCTTGTAACCCCTTGGTCTACCAAAAAACCATACAAGTGAACCCTTCAGAGTGATAAAAATGGCATTCTCTCGTACCAGGACTCATAGTGTCTTTTGGGTTCTCGAGATATCAGGATCATCTATTATTGGATAAATGATAGTCGTAACACAACTGGGATTGTGTTCTAATCATCACTTTTCATCCCGGATAATTACATCTTCCATACGGGTGAGCCAGTCCTCATCAAAGTTGGTAAGGTCTGTTCCGGTCAGGTTGAGGGTGCGCATACGGGGGAGCTTTTCCAGATAGGCGGGCAAGGTCTCTACAGGGTTATTGGCCAAGTTGAGATTGGACAACAGGGTAAGAAACTGGAAACCCTCGGGTAACTGAGTGAGCTGGTTACCTTCCAAATCCAAAGCATATAGCCGGGAACCCCGAAACGGCACCGGGGGCAACTCAGTGAGCTGATTTCTCGCACATTCCAAATCCTCCAGGCCATCCATCTCCCACAAGAAACCAGGAAAAACTTGAAATTGATTGCCCGAAATACGGAGCCAGTATAGTTGCTGAAGATCCATAAGTTCCACCGGCAACTCCTTTATTTGGTTATTCCCTATCAGCAATCGTTTAAGACTATATATCTCCCGAATCCTCGGCGGAATCTCAGTGATCTGGTTATCGTCCAAAAATAGCCACCGCAATGCGTCCATGTCAAAAGTAACCTCTGGGAATTGGGCAATGCGGTTTTGCTTCAGGTCTAGCTTTTCTACTAAATCCCAATCCTCTGCGCCCAAGGGCAATGCTGTCAATTGGTTATTCTTCAAATCTATCTCCACTAGCTTGTTCCATTTTCCCATACCCTCGGGGAGCTCAGTAAGTAGGTTATCATGGAAACCCGCCATTAGTATTTCTTCTAGGTTGCCCAAACATTCGGGCAACGAAGTAATTTGATTCCAGGAAAAGTAGATTTCTTCTAAGCTACTCAGTGAACATACCCATTCCGGCACCTCCGCAAGTTGGTTTTTGCTGAATGCCAAATACTCGATCTTAGAACAGTTGCTCAGGTCAGGCAGCGTCTGGAGCTGGTTCACACTAGCATTGAAAAAGGTGAGCTGATTAAGCTGACTCATGCGGGCGGGTAATGCAGTCAGTTTATTCCAGGCAATATCTAGATATTCCAGGGAATCCATATCCCCAATACTCTCCGGTATCACTTCCATGTCATTTCCAACAATAATGATCGTCTTCAGGCGGTCCAGTTCGCCTATCGACCGGGGAAAGCCAGCAATCTTGTTGCTGTGCAGGTTCAACTCTTCCAACTGCGCCAGCCTACCCATACTTTCGGGAAGACTCTCAATCTTGTTGTCGTAGGCCTCCAGCTTTTTTAGCTGGTTGAGTTGACCCAAATCCTCCGGTAGTGCAGTGATCTGGTTTTGGTTGAGGATCAAGGTTTGTAAGCGAGGAAATTGAAAAACCACTTCGGGTACTTCCTCCAATTCATTGTACTCCAGGTTCAGGTACCGCAACCACTTAAGATTAGCCAAGCTGGACGGCAATTTCTTCAGTTGATTCCCTCGCAAGTTGAGATGTCGAAGTTCAGTCAGCCGCTCAATTCCTTCAGGTAATTTTCCGCCATGGTTTTGGAGATCCAGTGAAAGGGAATAGCAATTTTCAATATCGTACAGGGCTTCTTCTACATTGTAAAATCGGTGGTCCCGATCTTGAATTTCATCCTCAGAAACAGGATCGGTTTGGGCTTGGCAGGCTAGGGTAAATACGAAACCTACCAGGGGTAGCAAAAAGCTGATTTTTTGAAGTTTATTAAGCATGGTCAGGTCTTCAGTAAGGGATTGGCCAAAATAGGGTTTTGCCTGCTAATTTCCCTTGAAGGATCTTTATCCGGCTCTACTGCCGGATGTATGATCACGGATAATGGAGGCAACCATATTACGGGCAGAGAGCAAGCCTCCTGAAAGCAGCCGAACGCCCCAATACTCTTTTACAGGGATGTTTCTCATGATGGCCCGTATGGAGTATCCTTTTTCATACCCAGCCACAACATTCTCGGTAAGTTCCTGAAGCAGGTCCAGTTTCTTCCTTAGATGCTTCTTCCCGTCCTTCAGCTTCGGGTTGTGCGCACAGAGCAGTACGTCCCAGTCCAAGGCGAGTGCTCGCTCCATGGAGCGGATTTGCTCCCCTACGTACTCATAAGGCAGCATGTACCGGGGGCGGTTGAGTACGTACAAATCCGCTGAAAAAAGCCAGCCTTGATCGGGCTCGTGCAGCGCGATCATGTCAGAGGCGTGCCCCGGAATAGGAACCACTTGAAAACGGTAGTTTTCCGTTTCAAGCACCTCCCCTACATCCGTTAGGCCTTGTGCCGGAGGCCGGTCCAAAAACAGAGCCTTCTGAATGAGACTGAGCCGCGGCGGGTCCTGCATCAGCTCCATGCATTTTCGCGAAGCCAATACTGGTTTTTCGTAATAGGCCTGCAGTGTATTGAGGTTGCCCGTATGGTCCTCGTGGTGGTGGGTAACCATGACCTTTTCCACGGGCAGTTGCCCCACCGCATCTAGCACATCTTTCTTCATTCTCCGCGGTCCGGTATCAATGAGCAGGCCGTCCACAAAGTAGACATTCACCGTCAGCTTGGGCTCTTGGAAGGGATGATAGCCAAACGTGAAACCTTGGATGGGACCGTGCTGGAAGGAACGCGTGGATCGCATGGCGGCAAAAATAATGGAATGTGGGACATGGAATGCTGATGAACCGATAAAGAAATAGGAGACGGGTCGGGCAGGGATATCAACGAAATATCCATTCAGAGATCAGCGTACGATACCCAATGTTGGTAAGGAAATCCTAAACGAAAAAGACGCAAAGCCGAAGCCCTGCGTCCTTATTCTGCGCAGCCTATGAGAAAGGTCAGCAGCTCAGTATAAACCTAAGCCTTACCCCAAACGCTCCCGTACGTCCAGGCGATGCTTGCGGGCGGTGTCCTGAGCGATGTCGTAGCCTGCATCCAGATGGCGAATTACGCCCATGGCTGGATCATTGTGTAGCACCCGCTTGAGTCGTATGTGGGCGTCCTCGGTGCCGTCGGCTACTATTACCACGCCTGCGTGGATGGAATAGCCGATGCCTACCCCACCCCC
>DMST01000019.1:14780-35649 GCA_003454975.1 Cytophagales bacterium
CACCCCCGTGGTGTACGCTTACCCAGCTAGCGCCTCCGGCGGTGTTAATGAGGGCATTCAGTATGGGCCAGTCCGCAATGACATCCGAGCCGTCCTTCATGGCCTCCGTCTCGCGGTTGGGTGAGGCTACTGAGCCTGTATCCAGGTGGTCGCGGCCTATCACAATGGGGGCCTTCACCTTGCCGGTTTTCACCAACTCGTTGATGGCCAGGCCGGCCTTCTCACGGTCTCCCTGACCCAACCAGCAGATGCGGCTAGGAAGCCCTTGCCAGGCAATGCGTTCTTGGGCCATCTCAATCCAGCGAGCCAGCGGCTTGTCCTCAGGAAACAGCTCCAGCAGCACCTTGTCACATTCTAAAATATCTTGGGGGTCACCGCTCAAGGCCGCAAAGCGGAAGGGGCCTTTGCCCTCGCAGAACAACGGGCGAATGTAGGCAGGTACAAAGCCCGGGAAATCAAAGGCATTCTCTACGCCCCGTTTGTCCTTGGCCTGGCCCCGCAAGTTGTTACCGTAGTCAAAGGTAATGGCGCCGCGCCTCTGTAGCTCCAGCATCTGCTTTACGTGGCGGGCCATGGTGTCCAGGCTACGCTCCACGTAGTCCTTGGGGTTCTGCTCGCGCAGCACTTTGGCTTGCTCTACCGTAAGCCCCTCGGGGAAGTAACCCACCAGCGCATCGTGGGCGCTCGTCTGATCGGTAAGGGTATCCGGAGTGATTTCGCGGTCCAGCATTCGCTGCAACAGGTCCACCACATTGCACAGCACGCCAATACTCACAGACTCCCCCTGCTTCCGAGCCTCCAGGGCCCAATCGATGGCTTCGTCAATGTCAGCTGTTTTCTTATCCAAGTAGCGGGTTTCCAAGCGCTTGTCAATGCGCCATTCCTCCATTTCTGCCGCCAGACACACGCCCTCATTCATGGTGACGGCAAGGGGCTGGGCCCCGCCCATACCGCCAAGACCAGCGGTAACGTTGAGCGTACCCCGCAAGCTACCCCCAAAGTGTTGGTTGGCCACGGCAGCAAAGGTCTCGTAGGTACCTTGCACAATGCCCTGGCTCCCAATATAAATCCAGCTACCGGCCGTCATCTGGCCGTACATAGTAAGCCCCTGCTTTTCTAACTCCCGAAAAGTTTCCCAATGGGCCCATTGGGGCACCAGCATAGAATTGGAGATGATCACCCGAGGAGCATCTTTGTGGGTAGGCAGAATGCCTACGGGCTTGCCCGACTGCACCAGCAGCGTTTCGTCTTCTTCCAGATCCTTGAGGGCCTTTACAATCAGGTCAAAACTTTCCCAGTTGCGGGCGGCTTTGCCGGTACCTCCATACACCATCAAGTCCTCGGGCCGTTCAGCCACCTCAGGATCCAGGTTGTTGTACAGCATCCGCAAGGCAGCTTCCTGTACCCACCCTTTGGTATTCAAATCAGTACCAGTAGGGGTGGCTCCCTTCGTTTGATACGTGAGCATAGTAGAAAAATGGTTTTCGCTGAAAAATGATGGAGCAAAGGTAAATCGATTCGCCAGATTCCAATCATTGCAATCGGATGAAATAGCTACCCCACAAAAATTGAAACACCTTTGCCAAGTATTTAATTATTGCTAGTAAGTAAGCGTTTGTGTCGATATTTCAGGCCGGATGTTCATCTGTTTTTATCGGTTTATCCGTATTAAAAATTAGGATGGATTTTCTTCCTGCGAGTAACACTTCTAAACTAGATTGACGAGTGAACATTAGCTTCTTTATTCCTCAGCGTTGGCGCTTCTTCGCAGGTATATTGCTGGCCGCTTCGGTGCTGCTCATCAATCAGGTATTTATCCAGTACTTTCTGCGTCAAAAGCGCCAAGATGCCGTGGTGATCAATCTGGCGGGTCGCCAGCGCATGTTGAGTCAGAAGCTCTCGCTGCATGCCTACCAGGTACAGGCAGGCCATGCAGATTCTACCGACTTGGTGGAAACTCTGGTCATTTGGACGAACAGCCACCAAGCGTTGCTACTGGGAGATCCGCAACGGGGTATTTCACCCATTTCTTCTCCGTCAGCTTCGGAGCAATTGCAAGCCTTAACATCGGGAATCGTGAAATCTGAGGGATGGATTCGTGACCTATTGGCGGGCAAGAAAACGAACCTGGCAGAATTAGGGGCACATCAAGCTGATTTCCTGGCTCGAATGGATCAGGTGGTGACGATCCTGGAAGCCGATGCTACACGCAAACTAGAGCGTGTTATTGTGATTGAGATCGTATTGCTATTGGTTTCTTTATTCGTGATGGGTCTAGAAATTCGGTTTCTGTATGTACCCATCTACAAGGCAATAAAGGAAACCCGGGATATAGCGGAAGACGAAAATGCCAAATTTCGTGCCTTGCTACATAGTTCTACCAGCGCAACCATCCTCCTGGACTTAGAATGTAGCATTCTCAACATCAATAGCCCTGCCCAGGAAATACTTCAAAAGCTGGTAGACCCTAGACTAGTACCCGGAGATGTACTTTCTGAATACCTACCGGAGGATTTGCTCCGGATGCTCCGGATAGGCTTTGAACGAACACTGCGGGGTACCGTAACCAGGGTGGAATGGAAAATACCCGAAGGCAATCATGACCGATGGGTGCTGGTTTCCTTCTTCCCGGTATTTCGACCTCGCGCCGGACAGCTAGGTGTTGGTATCCATATGGTAGACATTCAGGAACAGAAAACTACCGAATACCAATTGGTAGAACAAAACCATCAACTACACCGCATAGCCGATCGGCAAAGTCATGATTTACGCCGTCCGCTGACGAGTGTCATGGGCCTACTAGAGCTCATTGAAATGGAAAAGGATGCCACGGCCAGACTAGCCCTTATACGGAAGCTGAAGGAGCCCATCCATGAAATGGATGAGGTGATTCATGAGATTGTTGCCGAATCTCAAAAATGGGCTACTGCCAGCTAAAATACTGTCTATCTCTTTCGCCTAAAACGCAGACACCACCCGGCATCAACCAACTAATATTCTTTCAAATTGGAACAATGTTGGACAATTCACCCCCAATCTTAAACAGTAATCACTAATTTTATCCAACCTATCTATAAGAATATATACCCTGTTTGGTGTAATTTTTATAATGCTTTGTAATAATAACGGTATACTGAGACTATATTTAATACTTAGAGTAAACCTAAGACTACTACGGACCAAAGGTAATGGAGCAAGAGCTCAGGCAAGACAGTGGGGACAGTACTTGGGCATCAAACATCCGATCGAATAAGCCACTCAACAGGCGCTATAGTTTAAGCGTCATCATTGCCATTTCTTTACTCGTCATCAATGCCTTTTATATCCATCATTCGCTTACCCAAAGAAGGGAGGACGGTACTCAAATCAATATTGCAGGTAGGCAAAGGATGCTGAGCCAAAAACTATTGGTGGAGCTGTATCAGGTCCAGTTAGATTCCCTTTCCTTTGAACTGGTGAGGGCAACGGCTACCGTTTGGCAGGCTGGCCACCGTGCTTTGCTACAGGGCTCTGACTATATTTCTATTGGTCCGGTCAGAAATGCTACTCTCCATGATGATTTGGACAAACTCAGCCCCACTATCCAATCCGTAGTACATGCTGTGGAAAGTTTACCAGATAGTACCATGGCCTACGGTGTAATCTCCCAAAAGCTAACCGGATTTCTTAATCAGATGGACCGGATTGTATTTCAATTGGAACGGGAGGCAGGAAATCGATTGAGTGCCTTTCTAGTGATTGAGGTTGGCCTGCTGGTACTTTCCATGGTGATCATTTTTATTGAAGTACGGTACGTTTATATGCCCTTCATTCAATCCCTACAAGAAAGTACCAAGAAAATAGAGACGCAAAGGGCCAAGTTTGAATCCATCATGAATAGCACAGAAGATGGAATCATCTATATAGACCTGGATGGGAATTTGATCAATATTAATCAAGCAGCCCACAAGCTGTTAAGGGATAGCATTTCTTTGAGTCTGGAACTGAAATCGAACCTTTTCCAGCAGGTACCTTGTATTTGGCAGCGTGCTTTCCAAATAGCTACACAGAGGGTACTTGCCGGAAGATCGATTCGGGCAGAAATCACCCTTCCCATTAATGGTGATACGAGGTGGCTCATGGCTTCCTGTTTCCCGGTATACAATGCTTCTCAAGAGTTGATTGGTATGGCCGTCAACCTGGTAAATATTGATCAGCAGAAGCGCAATGAGTTGCACATCAAAAATCAGAACCGCAGGTTTAAGGTTATTGCCGCCCGCCAAAGCCATGACCTCAGGGGGAAACTAGCCTCTATTTTAGGTCTGCTTCGCATTATACGACTCGAAGACACCCACCAAGGCAAACTTCAGTTGGTAGACCGGCTAGAACCCCTGGCCGAACAGATGGATGAGGTTATCCATGAAATAGTGGCGGAAACTCAACTTAGCGAAGGACCTCAGGTTTAAAGCACTGAGCAAATTCCTCTTGCCCTCAGGTCCCCAGGCTATGGTGGACCCGTTCCCCTACCCCACGCAGTCGTTCTACCGGTTCGTTGGAGAACACCAACCGCACGTAGTTGGCGGCGCGATCGCTACCCCAGTGGGTCATGGCCGTGGCTGCAATCCGCCCCCTTTGGAGCAACAGTTGGGAGGCACTGGCTCCATCCATGCCCAATGGCGACACGTCCACCAGTAGTGACCAACCACCGTGAGGCACAATCACCGAATAGTCGGATAATTCTTGTAGTAGTACATCCCGCCTTTGCTGTAGCACGGCACAGAAGGCCGCAATTCCATCGTCAGGATTACTGCNNCACTGACGGCGGCGGCCACACCTGCCATACCGATGCCACTCAGACACACTACGTTGGATATACTCACTCGAGCCACATCGGCCATCAGTTCGGCGGGCCCTACAATCCAGCCAATCCGCCAGCCAATCATGCGGTACTCCTTGGAGGCCGCCCCTACCATAATGGTTCGTTCTCGCATGCCGGGCAATACAGCCGGGTGCAATACGTCGCGATCATCAAATAAGAGCCGTTCCATGGCAGTATCGTTCAGAAGCCACGCATCCGCTTGGTGGCAAAAGGTAGCAATGGCTTGCCACTCCCTGGCATTCAGTACCGCCCCGGTAGGCATGGAAGGGCTCATCATAAGCACTACCTTCACCTTGGCAGGGTCCACTTGGGCCAAGGCATCCAGATCTAGCCGCCAGCCATCCGCACCGGGGACTAACGGAACTAAGCGCGGTACCCCACCGGCCAAACGTACACGGTTGAGCAGCCCGGCGTAGATGGGGTCGGTCATCAATACCTCGTCGCCAGGCTCTAGCGTAGCCAGCAGCACATTCAGGATACCCGAGAGACCGCCCGCACTGATGATGCACTCCGTCTTCCAATCGTAGTTCAATCCTGTCTGTTGCATCACCATGTTGGTGGCAGCATGACGCAAGGCGTTGGATCCCAGGAAAGGCAAGTAGCTATTGGCCGCATCTTGCCCAACCGCCTGCCGGGTAGCCTCTAGTGCATGGTTGGGAGGAGGTACATCGGTATCCAAATTCTCCAGGCGGAGCACCTGAGAATCTTGGAGTTGATCGGCCAGGTCACCCATCTGCTCCACTCCTATTTTGGTCATGTGCTGTAGGCGAGAAACGGACATAAATATCGAAGTTGGAGGTGCGACAAAAGAAGTTCAAAGCTGGAAGGTAGAAAAATCGAACTTCGGCCGTCCAACTTGGATCATCGAAGCTACATTTGTGCGATGGAAATGCAAGGTCCCAATCCCCAACTGCTAAAAGATCTGGTCACGATGCGAATGCCCTTCGGCAAATACAAAGGCACCATACTGGCCGACCTACCTGTGCACTACCTGGAGTGGTTTGCCAGCCAAGGATTCCCAGACGGCAAGCTGGGCATGCTGCTTGGTACCATCTACGAGATCAAAGTAAACGGACTCATGGACCTACTAAAGCCCCTCCGACGATAATTCCCGCAATTTTCCTGACGGTTCCGCAATTTTTTCCGGGAAGGTTTCTGTTAAGCATCGTTAAAATAGATGTTGGAACACTAAAACAACGGAAACCATGAGCGCATATCGCATTCCGGGCCTGCATCACGTTACTGCTACGGTGAACGACGCCCAAGAGGACTACGACTTCTACACCAAATTGCTGGGCTTGCGCCTGGTAAAAAAGACGGTGAATTTTGATAATAACCGGGTATATCATTTCTACTACGGTAACGAGGCTGGAGAGCCCAGTACCATCATGACTACCTTTCCGTATAAAGGCGAAGGTGTGCGTGAGGGGGTACGTGGCACCGGCCAGGTGATGATTACCGCATTTAGCGTACCCATGGCCTCCTTTGGCTATTGGAAAGAACGGCTAAGCGCGGCCAACGTGACCTTCACGGAAACGCCCCGCTTTGGCGATGCCATCATTGATTTTCAGGACCCTAGTGGGCTAGAGCTTTCGCTGGTAGGTAGAGACGATGACGACCGCGGCCCGTGGGTAAAAAGTGAGGTGCCGGAAGAGCACGCCATCCGCGGCTTCTTCAACGTTACGCTTTCTATTGCCGAAATAGCACCTACGTTCCAGTTTCTGACTGATGTGATGGGCTTCACCCAAATTGCTACCGAAGGCAATCTGACTCGCTTTCGTGCGGCTGAAACGGGCCCAGGCAATTGGATAGATGTGCGGAATGACGCCGGCGCTGAACGCGGGCACAACGGACTGGGTACGGTACACCACGTGGCGTTCCGTATAGAGAGCAATGAAGAGCAGGCTGCCCTTCGCGAGCGCATTCTGGGTATAGACAATATGCGGGTGACGGAGTTCAAAGACCGGAAGTACTTCCGCAGTATATATTTCCGCATCCCTGGCGGAGTGCTATTTGAAGTAGCCACGGTTGCCCCAGGTTTCCCGGTAGATGAAGGCCTTGAGTACCTGGGCCAGGAACTGAAACTTCCCGACTGGGAGGAACCCAAACGTGCCGAAATTGAAAAGCACCTACCCAAAGTGATTTGGTAAAGCATAACAACTCGCTAGTCGTTCTCCGGCTAGCGAGTTTTTTTGTTATATTGTTTCATTCCAAAGTCATGGAAACATCTCCCATCATAGCCGATTTTTCTGAATACCCGGTGGTACGCGTTACCATTCGGGGAGAACTTTCGCTGGAAACCATTCGGGCACACTTTGAAACCATGGAACGCAAAACCAGCGAACACAGTGGCCCCTTCGTTATTATAGATGTAGCATTGGGTAAGTTTATCAAAGGGGAAGTGCGTACAGAGATTGGGAAACTTACCGATCGTTTCGTAGAAAAGTTTGAAGGCCGCTATTTAGGTTCCATCGTTATTATTAAAAATACCCTCACCCGCATGATGGTATCTGGAGCTTTGCTGCTGGTGCGTAACAAGAGCAGAGTAAAACTAGTAGAGTCACCTCATCGGGCGCAGGCTCTCGCCCAACAATGGTTAGAACAGGCCCTGGTATCCAAGGAGGTGTAATAGCTAAAGCGTACGCTAATGAAAGCATGTAGGCCGTTGGCTATCCATACCTACAAAAGGATTGGCTTCTGGCACACGGCAGTAGACTTACCAAATTAGAACCTCATGGTAATTGTTTGCAAGCCCTCCCCTGAACAAGTGGGATTTGTCTGGCGCTACCGAATTTAGAAAACCTTAAGGGCTACCTCTTCGCTTGGTAATTGCTATATTGCAATTAACCATCAACCTCCTTTGCTATGCCCGTTCGCCCGTTAGATGTAGATTTTTCCAAGTTCCCGGTGCTGTACGTCACCATCAATGCCGAACTGACGCTGGAGGCAATTAATGAACATTTCACTGAATTGGAGGCCGGTCTACAAGAGCACCAAGGGCCTTTCGTGATGATAAATGAACCCTTAGGGAAATTCATTTCTGGGGAAATGCGGGTGAAGATTGGCAAGCGAACGGATGCCTTTATTGAAAAGTATAATGATCGCTATTTAGGGTCAGCCGTGGTAGTAAAATCAGTGATCTCTCGGATGATGATTCAAGGAGCTATGCTACTCATCCGTAGCAATAATAAGATCAAGCTAGTAGGTTCTCGCGAGGCCGCCGAAGAATGGGCAGAGAAGAAACTGGAGAGACGAGCGATGGCCTAATTCCTGCAAACCCTTCCCCAGCAAACTTAACAAGGCCGCCTCAAAAGATATGAGGCGGCCTTTATCATGTAATAATGCAGGAAGGTTTTACTTCTTAACCAATCGGGAAGTCTGAGTCCCCAGGTCAGTAAACACCGTTACTAGGTATTGGCCCGCCGTCAGGTTGACCAAGGAAACCTGAGCTGCCGTTCCATTCACGGATTGTTCCATCACCAACTGCCCTTTCAGATTACGAACCTCCAACCGAGTGGCCTCACCTGACCATCGCAAGGATAGGTCATCTCCTGCCGGATTGGGGAATAGCTCCAAAGTTGGTGTTCTCTCTTCTAACAGCCCGCTGGGCTCGTAAGTACTTGCCCGTGAAGCTGGTTGGTTACCAGGGCCTTCCAATCCGCCGCCACTAGGGCCGCAGCTTGGCCAGGCTTGCGAGTATGACCGAGGCGAATAGCTACTAGTATCGCCCAAGCAGTTTACAGATTGTACCCAAAACTGGATAGGGTTTACCAGGGTATTGAGCTGCACCGTTACGCTATTGGTAGTGGAAGTGGTGGTGTATTGCTGTCCCGAGTAGGTATCTTCTACCACAATATTGTAGCTAACGATAGACTCATTGCCAGGGCGTGCCGTCCAGGTGAGCGCTACTGTATTTGACAAACAACTATGGGTTCCATAGTCAAGATCTGTGGGAATGCCTGGACTTTGTTCTACTCCCCCCACAAAGTCGAACCATTTAATGGAAGAAGTTTGGTTAGTAACACAATGAGCTTCCAGTTCGTACTCGTACCGGGTATTCAAGGAAAGTCCGTCTATATGCGTACCACTAGAATTGCCATCAAAAACACTCTGGGTTTGCCATTGCGTGGTCCCTTGGGCACGGTAGCGCAGCGTATATCCTGTAGGTCCACAGGAACTTGGCCAGTCTATATCAATGCCATCGCAGGTCTGGGTAGACTCGTTTGCCGTAGGCGTTACTACATTGCAGGTGCCATAAAATTCATAAGAGCCGGAGGCTGACCGATTAGAAGCACAGTGGGTAATGAGCGTATATTCGATCAGGTCAGAGTTGGAGACCCCAATGATGGTGAATGAAGTCTGATTGGCAGAAAGGTTTTGCGCGGGCAAGGCCTGTCCGTTTTTGCTCCACTGCAACTGGTAACCCGAAGCACCGCAGATTTCGTCCCAAACCAGATCCAGCGAGCCACATCCCAAGGTAGTTTCGTCCACAGAAGGTACTGCAGCCTCACACCCCGAGTCAAACACAAAATCCATCAGTGTTTGCTTATCAGTTGAGCAGACATTGGTGAAGCGAACTTCTACTTCATCTCCTTCCGTCAAACCCGTAAGCGTGTATTGGGTGGTGGTTGCATTCAGGATAACCGGTGCCGACCAGGAACCATCGTCTACGCGCCATTCTATTTCATAGCCATTGGTAACACAAGGTATATTCCAGGACAACTGAGCAGTAGTACACGTATTGGCCGAGGCTACGTGCGTGGGGGTTACCTTGATGCATCCACCATCAAAGGTAAAGGATTGTACACCAGACGTTTGCACCGACTGAGCAGGGTTGTCACAGTCAGCGTTGAGGCGATATTCATAACTCACCGCCGTGGATAGGCCACTGAGGGTGTATCCCGTAGAGTTTCCATCCAAGTTGCCAATCGATGTCCAGCTGGAAGAGCCTACTTGGCGGTACTCCAGGGTATATTCTTCCACCCCACAGGTTTGTGGCCAAGTGATATCGATGGACTCGCAGTCCATGGTGGCTACATCTGCGGTAGGCGTGACCACTCCACAGTTGGCAGCGAAGGTATAGTTTCCAGACGCTTGCACCTGAGTAGCACACAGCGTTACCAGGGTATAGTCCAAGTCATCACCGGTGTTCAGGCCATTGATGGTAAACTGGGTAGTGGTAGCCCCAAGGACACTGGAAGTATTCAACACGCCTCCGTTTACACTCCATTTCACTTGAAAACCTTCTGCGCTGCATACTTCGTCCCAGGTAATTTGGGCAGCATCACAGGTGTTGGCCGAGGGTACTAAGGAAGGCATGGCCGCTTCACAATTGCCGGAAAACACGAACAAGGACTCCGTTACCGGATTTCCAGTACACAGATTCGTTATTCTATAATCAATTTGGTCACCATCGTGTAGATTGGTGAAGGTGTAGGTGGTAGTATTCTCATCCAAAGGAATGTTTGCGCTCCAGTAATCATCGTTTTCTTTCCACTGCAAGATATAACCATCGGTGACGCAGGGCTTGATCCAGGTGATTTGTGCCGAATTACAAGTGGGGTTCTGTACGGGGGTAGGTGACATCTGCACGGCCTCGCACCGGCCTTGGAAGGTAAAGGTGGTTAAAGAAGAGTATTCCGTGGGAAACCCGTCGCAATTCGTCGCCAATCGGTACTCGTACGTAGTGCCAGACACCAAATTGTTGATCCTGGCTACGTTCTGGTTCTGAGGATCAGGAGCCAAGGTTCCTGAGCTATTCCAAACAAAATCTCCTAGCTGACGCCATTGCACTTCGTAAGAATTAGCGCTGCAGGAAGTACCCCAGGTAATTTCAGTAGAAGTACAGTCGTCCGTAGTCTGATCGTAATTGCTAGGTACCACGGGTGTGCAGTAATCCTGCACAATAGTAAACTCCAAATCAATGACGTCTCCGTCAATGATCTGGCGGGTAGCGGCGGCGGCCTCGGGCATCCGGCGGTGCTCTACGGCAATCCGCATGATGTATTTTCCGCAATCCAGGTTAGCGGGCACGTCAAAATCTGCCCACATCGTTCCTCGATTGGTAAAATCTGGATCTCCATTGGCATCGGTAGTTTGCCAGACCATCTCACTTTCTTCGAAATTTTCATTTCGGTTCCAGTCGATCCAAACCCGGCCGCCTTTACTCCAATAAGTAGTTGAGCCCGTCCAGGTTTTGTCAAAAATCGGGTACCACAAGATAATCTTCAGGCTATCTACGTGGTTCACCTCCCCATCCTTGGTATAAAAGGTTGGGTTCATAAAATCATCGAATCCATAGCCGTCCTTAAAGCCGCCATCGGCTCCAAACCAACGCTCATTGCCTTGGTAATGAATCTGTTGGATGAATTCGAAATCGGCATTTCCTGTCTGATCAGGATAATTGCCGTGGGCATCTTGAATGGCTGCCAGCTGTGCAAAAGAGACCGATGTAAGAGTCAATAAACAGACCGAAAAAAGTCCTTTTAGCGGGGTAAAAATCGTCTTCATTTTGTTAACCGAAATTGGTGTTTTTGTTCCGTCTGCAAGTTGCAAACACACCCCGCTCAGTTAAAAACCTACTCATCCCGCAAGGCTAGGTCTTGTCCCAACCGACATCCCACTTCATCCTCAGAAAATACGTTTAGTCCCTTGGTAAGTAAAAACAATCATTAACCTTAAATCAGAATCAAGACATAAGAAACAAGAGTCAAGACCACTGCACTAAAAATCCGGTACCTTATTTTATCCCGTCCGGTAGCTGATCATTCCATTGGGGGTAGACGTGTTCGCCAAAGAATTCTTGAATCCGCTCTACCTTCTTTTTTCGCATGGTGCTCGCTTCTTTGAAGAACGATTCGTAGTCTTCTTCTACGGATACATAATTTTCGGGCTTTTGCGTAATTGGCTGTGGGTTTTCCAGCCAAGCCGTGTGTAAGGTAGCCGCAAAAGTCATCTCCGGGTGGTACATCCGGGTAACGGGCCCTTTGCCCAGGTCGGTGGCATCGAAAAGCCAGATTTCTGGCGTATACAATCTCTTCTCGATGTCATCATGCGGTTCCGCACAGGTGAGCAAGGTCACTAGAATATACCCGTGTTGGTCCCAAGCTACCCCTTCCTTTTGCCCCTGGGCGGGCACAAATTGCAGAGAACGAGGGTTGTAATCGGAAGGAAATTGGTAGTAGTCCTTCTTGTCCAACAAGTTCAGATCTGTAATCAGTCGATTTTCGGTGGATCCGTAAACTTTATCGGTATCAATGCGAATAAGGCAACCCGGCTGCATCCCCTCACTCAGGCTTTTTACCCATTCGGCAGGCAGTTTCCGATTGGGGGCATCCGCATACATATCATAGATGTACTTGGTGAGCAGTCGGTAGTCCAATCCGAAACAAACCGAGTAGATTGACTTGATTTCTCCTACAGCATGGGTACCCGAAACGATATCTCGGAAGGTGTAGAAACCCATCATCCAGGTATGCGGGGCAAGCGTGGTAAGACGGGCCTGAGGAATCTTGCTATCAGGGGTATCCGGCTCATAGTACTGCTCGTTACTCACCACATTGCCTTGCAGGTAGAAGTTCTGTACCGGGTCCCCGTTATCAATGATCTTCTGCTCCGCCGGATCTACATGCAGTTTCACTTTGCTAAAACTCCCAATATCTACTGCCCCAATGGCGTACATGCCCCAAAGGCTTTTGAAGGAAGGTTGGCCCTGGAAAGCCTCCAATTCATCGTATTCTCGAATCCACTCGGCGGCGCAAGCCGAAGAGGTATCGGTGGTGTACAGTACCACCTCCTTGCCGCCCTTGGTATCATAGTTAGCCGAAAAGTGGGTAGACTGCAGTCGCACGAAAGATTCCACAGGCAGTGGAATAGCCTTTACGGTGTGGGGCCCTAACTTTTTCGGGTCATCGCCCACGCTGGGGTCGTCCTGCAAATTGATGTTCTGGTCATCATCAAAGGAAATAATCCGTCCCGGTACACGGTCTAGTTCTTCCCGATCAATAAGCCACAACCTCAGATAGGGAATAGTAGCCTTAGAAAGTAGGCGACGCAACTTCTCATCTAGCTCCGGTAGGTGTTCAAAAGGGTCATTGAGCATCACCGAAAGCGCCAAGCTGAACACACTATCGGAAAGGACGATGTACCGGTCGGTAATTTGCATCTGATGCATACTCATCTGAATAGAAATATCCTCCCAATCACCTTCTTTCTCACCAGGCACTACCACCCGCCACTCTTCCATCTGCTTGGCCCCTTTCCAGCGGCGCAACCATACTCGGGCATCCCCGGTATCTACTTGTTCCAGCCGATTGATGAGGCCCTTCAGAAAGTTGAGGATTCTGTCTTTTCTGCTGGGGTGTTTGAAGACTTCCTCCACCAAATCGTAAGCCTTTTCCAGCTCCTCGGCCCCTACCATCCGTAGCTTGTCCAGCAGTTTTTCTCCAATCTTATTGAGCCGTCTTTCTTCCTTGTTGATCAGGCGTTGGAGCTTACGCTCATCTATCCCCTCCTTGTCATAGAGTTCATCCCGGTCCAAGGCGTCCGTCAGGTGGTCTTGCCTCAGAATTCTCCATACTTTTTTCCACTTAGTCATAGACAAGTCCGGCCGCATGGAAGCTTCGTCTCGAAAATAGAGGGTAGTGAAGAACTCATGTGTGTGGGGATCGAACACCGGGTGCGCCGTGGTCTGTATCATGGGAAAAGGCCAGGCTCGCTTCTGTTGATTGGCCTGCCACCAGTTGTTCACTTTACCCAGCATCGTGACCGAATGCCCGGTGGTAGGGTCTACTTCCATGGGTCTACCCAAATCCACCGTGACTAGTACCCTGTCCGCAGTATCACCCTGCATTCGTACGGGCACGATGGCCGTATTTACCAAGTTGCGCGGGCCCAAGCCAAAAGCAATGCGGAGAATACCGAAATTATAATAATGAAAAAGCGGATGCTTTCTGGCCAAAACACGTCCCTCCTTAGTTTGCAAGGTGGTAGCTTCGTCCACCAGCGTAGAGGGGTGAATGAGCAATTTGCTTTGAGCCATGGCGGTACCAGGTTGCGAAAAATCGATACTCAACATGGCCCCATCGCCTACCAATAGCGGGCTAGCGGTCTCCTCTATGGGCAATAGCCGAGCCTCTTGCTTTTGCTGATGGGTGGGACTTTTGTACGGTAAGCCGTTTGAGTTGCATGAGCCCACCAGATTGGTCATCACCACCACTCCATAAATATCCTCAGGAATCTGTCCTTCTCTTATCTTGAGGGTAACGCGGTAATCGTTTCGGCTGGCGTTCATGATCGCCTGCTTAGGGTATGACGAGGTGGGATTATTTTCTACAGACATGATAGGGTATATAAGCGATACTAGGGTGTAACATTACAGGCTACTGATTCAGCCGTCCGGGTAATTTGATACCAATGATGAGGATGTCGTCTACTTGCTCCTCATTGCTCACCGACATCCAGTCCAGCAGACTCTCCTCCAGCAGTTGCTGTTGCTTAGGCAGAGGACGGTCACGATGGGCCTCCAGCAAAGACCAGAGACGTTTGTAGGTGTATTTTCTGTTTTGAGCCCCGCCAAACTGATCCGGGAAGCCATCTGAGGTAAGATAGACCTGCACTGGCTGAGCAGGAATAGGCATGGTATGGGTGGTGAAAGGTTCGCGCATCGGTGGATTCCCGATTTCAATGGTGAGGCGGTCACCGGATAAAACGTGTGTTTCTTCGCCCAAAATCAGCATCTTTTGACGGGCTCCGGCAAAAGAGAGTGTACCGGCCGCTTCATCTATTACTACCAGTGAGATATCAATGCCGTTGGCCGTAAAGCTAGATTCTTCTGCCAGGATTTGGGAGAAGCGGTGTTGTAGGGCCTGTAAAAATTGGCCAGCAGACATGGATTCCTTCATGCGCTGAAACACCTCATCTAGCTGCTGATTGGCAATGACGGACATTAAGGCTCCGGGTGCCCCGTGCCCGGTACAGTCCACCACAGCCAGGAGCCGTAAATCCCCTCGCTGCCGTACCCAATAGAAGTCTCCACTTACTAACGCCAGTGGCTTGTAGAGCATCAAGCTATCCTGAAACACCTCATGGAGCTGAGCCTGGGTAGAGAGCAACATGTTTTGGATGCCCTTCGCATACCGCAAACTGGCTTCCTGTTCCTGTTGTGCGAGTGCCAAGGTCTCGTTTTGGGCAGCTACCACGTCGTGCTGGGTTTGTAGCTCTTGGGTACGGGCTTCCACTGTAGCCTCCATAGAGGTGAAGAACAACCTATTTTCTAGAGTGACGGCCATTTGTGCCAATAGCAGGCTCACGATCTCGGTAGGCTCCTGTGGAAACACTTCTGCCAGCTGATAATGCTCCAAATACAGCAAGGCCACCAGCTTATCGTTTCGTACCAAGGGTTCCAGCCAGATGCACTGCGGTTGGTGCGAGGCAAAGTAGCTATCGCGGCGGAAGGTGAAATGCGCTTGCGGGGAGGATACCAACAGCCGAACGGGATTTCGCTGTACAAAGGTGAGGGTCCACTGTGGGTATACCGAGGCTACTTTGTCAGTTTCTTGCTGCCTCACATCCGAGGCACCCAATACTTGCCATCCTTCTGGCTGTGGTAGCAACAGCAAGGCCCGTTGGGCGCCTACCGTCTCGGACAATACCTCCAGCATGCGCTGCCCTTGCTCAGCCAGAGTGTTGTGGGCCGTAATGGTACGCAAGCCCTTGAGTAAAGAAATGGCATCGCCTTCAGGTGCAGGGGAAGGTGTTTCCTCCTCGGGTAGTTTTACCTGCCACTCGGTGCGCAGGTACTCTACTTTGAAGACCACTCCCCATGCTTGGTATTGCTCCTGTGCTAGGGTGAAACACCTCTGTGCTTTTTCAGGTAATTCGGCTTGGTGGTACAGTTCCCCCATCCGCTCGTGCGTGATGGCTATCATACTCAATTGCCTTACCTTCTCAAAGATTCCTAAGGCCGTTTCTAAGCACAACAATGCCTGCCCTCGCCTACCGTGTAGCAGGGCATGTTCGGCTTCTACCACCTTTACCAACCCACTGAGTGTATCGGGATAGGATTTCGCCTGCCGCTTCAAATACCGCAGTCCCCTGCTCACTTTCTGCTTTCGTTTGCGCAAGGAGCCTAGCTCCGGTAACTTGGCCCACAGCAAAATCTGGAAAAACCTACCGTAAATCAGGTTGCCCATTGTAGGATCGTACCGCGAGTGCTTTATCCATCCTTTTATGGCATGGCGTGCCTGCTCTGCATCTCCACGCAAATAGGCATCTATCTGTGAGGACCAGAAAAGCCGGGAGAGCCCCGCTTTGCTTTCATGTGCTACCAGCCTTTCTTCCAGCTCTTCCATCCGGATGGGGCGTCCGTCGGGATGGCATACCAAGGTATTTTCTCCTGAGAAGCGCCCAATGGTTAAGGCATTGACCATCAGATCATAATAGTCTTTCTCGCTCCGGTGCAAATCCCGATGGATGCCGACCATCCGCTTCACCTCAGCCCCCAATTTGGTCAAGGGCACCCCCGCCAACAGGCCTGCGGGTAAGGAAGAAATCTGGTTGAGGTAGCCAAATTCGAAGTCTCCTAAACTAACCAGGGTTTTCCCTACCTGAACCAAACGTGGGTAAATTTGGCCCAAAGGTTTAATCCATGGCTGCACAAAAATCAGCTGTAGGGTTTCCCGCTTTGCGTCTATCCAGGGATCTTCAGGTAGCTGCCGGGATAGCCGCTGCATGGCAAAGTCGAGCTGCTGACCAAACTGAACCTGGCGTAGGATAAAGACGGCATTCAGGGTAAATGCCGACATGGTGAACGGAGATTGAGGATTGATGCCTAGTTTCAACGATCGACCGACAATCTGAGCCGTGGCAATAAGGCCAAAAATGGGAGAACGCTGGAAATAGCTGAGCGATAAGTCACTGGTTAGCCGTTCGAGGGCGGCACCCGTAGGGCCTTCTTCCTGTGGTAAATGGGGAAGATTGTCCAGCCCATATTTTTCGAGGCGACGCTTGATTCGGATGCTGTGCCAAAGCAAATTCCCCATATGAGACCGGGCATATCGTAAGCCTAACAATCGCCCCGCCTGCACACCTTTCTTAATGGATAGATCGTACTTTTCTATTCCGCGGAGGTAGTTCATCTCCTGTGCCAATACCCAAGCCTTCTCGTACGCATTGATGGGCATGGCCGTGAACTGCCGCTGCCACCGTTCGGCTACTTCGGGTTCTTGCAAATGATAGGCGTTGGCAATGGCCAGCTTATATAGTTCTTGCTGTAGAGGAAGATCTTCCGGAATTTTCTCGCAATTTTCCAGCAAAGCAAGCCCTTCTTCTGCATGGCTTAGCGCAGCCTGGAAACCGGCCATTCCCGAAGCCTGTTCGCCGGCACGATACAACACCGCTGCCGCTTCCAAATAATCTCCCGAGTTGCTCAGCGCGCTTTTACCCTTCCGGAAGTAGCTGGCTATCTTTTGAAAATCAACCTCATCTTTAGCGGTGGCTCCTTCCGCCCACCGGTTACGCCCAATCTTGAGAAACGTACGGGCCTGTTGGTCCACTTCCATCAAAGACAATACTGCTCCCCGGATACTCTGATGCACGAAACCGTACTTCTGGGATTCAGATCCTTTTGGGCGCAGCAAAATCCCTGCGTCCAGAGAATCTTCCAGTAGCTTGGCTACTTTATGGTCTTCTACACCGCTAATGCCAATAAGTTCGGCAGCCTGTAGCTCCTCACCCATGCAAGCCGCCGTCTGCAACAGCTGGAGGGAAAGCGGCGAGAGTGAGGCCAGGTTTTCACGCAGTAATACCGAACCGCTGGCCGATGCAGGTAGCTCCTGAATGGATCCCTTGAGAATTTTCAACGGTATTTCACCCTCCTGCTGTACCACCCTACCCCGGTCTACCAACGTATATATTTGGGTCTGCAAAGCCATAGGGTTACCCCCTGATTTTGCCCATAGCTTATCCGCCACCCGGGTGGCATCCTGTACCTTGCCTCCCAGCATGTTCTCTAACACCAACCGAACCTCAGGTACGGTGAGTGGCTTGAGTGCGTGATGCCCTACTTC
This sequence comes from Cytophagales bacterium, assembly GCA_003454975.1. GTDB lineage: Bacteria > Bacteroidota > Bacteroidia > Cytophagales > Cyclobacteriaceae > DMST01. The sequence continues at coordinate 32,706 of DMST01000019.1, forward strand.
TACGGACTCCACCGCGTCTAATTGGAGGTTTTGCAGCAGGGTCTGATGCTCCGAGCGCACCTCGGCCCCCTCTTCGCGGTAGATTCCCACGACAAAAGTATGGTTAAGCCCGCCAAAGTTGAGTAGCTCTTCCAACAGCTCCCTACTGGCCACGTCTACCCACTGTAGATTATCCAAGGCCAGTAGCAGGGGACGTGCGGGTCCGGCTATCTTCTGCAAGAAGCGCTTCACCATCCAGCGAAATTGGTTCTGGATAGACTGAGCATCGCGTTCTGCGGCAAAGGATTGCCCCTCTACCAGGTAAGAAAGCTCAGGCACAAAGGAAACGAGCAGGTGTCCACCGGGACCTAAGCCCTCTTGCAAGCGAGCCCGCAGGGCTTCCAGTTCCTGGTCAGATAGCCCTTGCCCATAGAGCGAAAATTCCTGCAATAGGCTTCTAAAGAGCCCATAACTTGAAAAAGGATCGTCGGCATCGCCGCTTGCCGTTAAGACCAAGCCCTGGGTAGCTTCCACTTCCGGATACAAGGACTGGACCAAGGTGGTTTTGCCGATGCCCGCCGGGCCCGAAATGATTTGTAGCGAACTATTCCCCTGCCGGGCCTGTGACCAACCGGAACGAAGGGCGGTGAGTTCTTCATCACGCCCAGCCAGAAACACTTGCTGTTTTTTCCCTTGGGCCAACCGCACCTGCACATCGGGCAGCACAAAGGTCATCAGGGTATCAGCTGCGTGCTGGGCACGGAGCATACGCAGGTGAGCTACTACCTGTTCCAGGCTGGCGTATCGTTCGCGCAGATCTTTCGCCGTCATCCGACGGAGCCATGCCAATACAGCTGGAGGCACAGGCCCATGAGGCGAGTGTACCGATGGCAGTTCCTGTGCCAAATGCAAGTGAGCCCAACCGGGAAAATCATCGGCATTATAGGGTAGCTCACCGCTCAGCATTTGGTGAAACAGAATACCCAAGGCGTAAATATCGCTTTGAAGATAGGTGTGACCACCCAAACGTGGGGTTTGCTCCGGTGCCATGTAAGGCCAATACTCGGTGAGCTGGGTTACGTCCAGGGAGGTAGGCAAACTTCCTGGGTTCAACCACATCCATTCATCCCCTGTGGTGCCCACGGCTCCTGCATGCAAATACCCGTGTGGCACCCCCAGTTCGTGCAAGCTCAAAAGGGATTCGATCAGCGATTCGGCAATGGCTAAGCCTTCTCCCACCGGAAACGGCCGGATGTTTAATAGCTCTGGCAGCCAGTGCCAGCGCGAATCCAACGAAAGGGCCCACCCTTTCTGCAAACCTGGGAGCGATTGAGGCACCGAATTACCCAGCCAAAAGGTAGAAGCCTTCAGATCATTCCACCAGTCTTCAAAGGATACCTCGTCATGAATAGGCCACCACACCAAAAAACTGCCGGCAGATCTAGGTCCTACGGTTTCAAACACCCGATAGCCAGGGCCACCCCCACGGTTACCTACCCACTCATACCCAGCATTTCTTAGCTCTTCCGGATACGGACTAACGTGCATCGTGTAGGATTCCATCATGGGCTTTGCGCCGATTCTAGGGGTGTCGATTTGTTATGCTTGCAGACTACTGCCTGCAAAACTAAGACTGCCTTGTGCTATTTTGGTCTTTGCACCCAAAAAGTCCTATTCATTATAGGTTGCTTGGACTGGCAAAAAGTCACGCGGTGTGTACCAAATCTCCAGATAGAGATCCTGAGAAGGTTCAAATAATCAAAAGCCTATCTCCTACTTCCCTCTCATTATCAGCACCTTAACGCTTGATACCAAAACAAATAAGTTAGTCGCCAATATATACGTAATTAAGCGGATGCTGGGTGTTTTTTTGAAGAAGGAACTTGTAGGGTGAAAAGCGGAAGGAATGGGATGATGAGACGATGAGTGAATGGTATAATTCAGTCAAGTAGAAATGGGTAGGCATGAAGATGTTCGTAAGGAAGCCATGGTCACACTAAGGCCTATCCTTTACCCCAACAAGCCCGGAAACAGGATAAGTAGCACAATAAAGGCTACCTGGATGAGCAAGAAAGGGATGATGCCCCGATAGAGCTGGGCGGTTTTCACCTCCGGCGGAGCCACTCCTTTCAAATAGAAAAGGCTAAAGCCAAAGGGCGGCGAAAGGAAGCTCGTTTGTAGGTTCACCGCCAGCAGAATGCCCACCCAAACGAGGTCGAAACCCAGCTTAGCGAACAGCGGCGCCACAACGGGCACAATGATGAAAATGATCTCGATGAAATCGATAAAGAAACCTGCAACGAAGACGATGAGCATCACCAGAGCCAGAAAAGCATAAGGCGAGAGGTTAGAAGCCTCAATCACCCCTAGGAGGAACTGCTCTCCGCGCATACCGCGGAACACCAGCGTGAAGGCGGTGGCCCCAATCAGAATCATAAACACCATGCTGGTCAGGTGGGTGGTCTCGCGCATTACTTCCTTCAGCATGGGCAACTTCAGCTTGCCCTGGATGGCCGCCAGCACCAACGCACCAAAGGCCCCCAGCCCGGCTGCCTCTGTAGGTGAGGCGATACCCGCAAAGATGGAACCTAGCACAATGGCAATGAGCACGAAGGGCAGTACAAAGGCCGTTACGATGCGCTTGCCCATACCCGACTTACGGAATGCTGCTACCTCCTCGGCCGGCATGGCCGGCATGCTCTGAGGCCGTACCCAGCTCATTACCAACAAGTAAGCCAAGTAGCAACCTACCAGCAGCAAGCCGGGTACCAGCGCCGCGCTAAAGAGTTTACCCACACTTACGTTGAGCACGCTGCCCAGCAAGACCAGCACAATGCTGGGCGGGATGATTTGCCCCAGCGTACCGCTGGCTGCAATGGTACCGGTAGCCAGCTCGGCCCGGTAGCCGCGCTTCAGCATCACTGGCAGACTGATCAGCCCCATGGTGATGACCGTAGCACCCACT
>DMST01000142.1 GCA_003454975.1 Cytophagales bacterium
CAATACAGAAGTAAAAATAAAAGCCTGCTACCATAGGTATGCAGGCCTTTCTTTCCAGGTATAGGTGTATGTGTAAATAAAATTACCTTATTTCTTCCAGTTTGCCAATTCTTCAATCATAGCCTCACCAATGGATGCTGGTGATTTCACTACCCGAATACCGCATTCTTCCATCACCTTCATTTTAGCTTCGGCGGTATCTTCTGCACCACCAATGATGGCCCCGGCATGGCCCATTCTACGTCCAGGAGGGGCAGTCTGGCCAGCAATGAATCCTACAACAGGCTTCTGGTTTCCATTTTCCTTAATCCAACGGGCCGCATCAGGCTCGTACTGACCACCAATCTCACCAATCATGATGATACCTTCGGTTTCAGGATCTTCCATGAGCAGCTTCACAGCCTCCTTAGTAGAAGTACCAATGATGGGGTCACCACCAATGCCAATGGCAGTAGAGATACCCAATCCTGCTTTTACCACTTGGTCAGAGGCCTCATACGTGAGGGTACCTGACTTGGATACGATGCCGATTTTGCCTGATTTGAATACAAATCCAGGCATAATGCCCACTTTGGCTTCGCCGGGTGTGATTACACCAGGGCAGTTAGGTCCTACCAGGGTAACATCTTTCCCTTTCAGGTACTCTTTAGCATAAATCATATCCTTCACCGGAATACCTTCCGTGATGGTGATGATTACACCAATACCTGCATCGGCAGCTTCCATGATGGCATCGGAGGCAAACGCCGGAGGCACGAAAATGATGGAAACATTGGCTCCGGTGGATTTTACCGCCTCAGCCACGGTATTGAACACAGGGCGGTCCAGGTGAGTTTGTCCCCCTTTTCCCGGGGTCACGCCACCTACTACATTGGTGCCGTATTCTATCATCTGTCCGGCATGGAAGGTACCTTCCGAGCCGGTAAAGCCTTGCACGATGACTTTTGAGTCTTTATTGACAAGTACACTCATGGGGGGGTCAAAATTTTTGTGCAAAAATAGGAGAAAAGGGTCCACTGCCAAAGGGATGTGGAGAAAGGTTGGCAACACTACTTTTCTGCCAACAAATGCCGTTGCAATCCGTTGCAGAAAGGCCAGTATTCTGGCTCATATTCCCTTTTGGTAAAGGTTGAATTGCGTATATTTTGCCGACATGGATCGTGGGAAATTTTTGGTTGGCTATTCGTCAGTTCAACTTATCGGCTTACTAGCCGGACCTATTAGTTTTATTCTGGTGTTGTTGCTGTTCTCTCCAGAAGATCTATCGCCCGAGGGAGTAGCAGTGATGGCCACCACGGCTTGGGTGGCCTGCTGGTGGTTGACGGAGGCCGCGCCTATGGCTGCTACGGCCTTGCTGCCCATATTTCTATTCCCTCTGTTAGGCGCATTACCCATACGCCAAACTACCGAAGCCTACGCACACCCCATGATTTTCCTCTTTGTAGGTGGATTCATTCTGGCGCTTTCCATGGAAAAGTGGAATCTGCATCGGCGTATAGCGCTTACTATCTTGAGTAAAGTAGGCGACCATGGCAAGCAGATTGTGCTAGGGTTCATGGTTGCTACTGGCTTTTTGAGCATGTGGATCAGTAATACGGCTACCACCGTGATGATGCTACCCATTGGGCTAGCCGTTATTGGACAAATGTCTGCCCAGCAACCCGGATCCTCTTTTGGCAAGGCACTCCTGCTCGGTATTGCCTACAGTGCATCTATTGGAGGGATGGCTACCTTGGTGGGTACTCCTACCAATCCCATCTTTGCGGGTATAGCCGAAGAAACCTACGGTATCTCTATTGGCTTCACGGAGTGGTTTGCTCTAGGCTTTCCTATTACCATATTACTCATAGCAGCAGCTTGGTGGTTTCTTACCCATGTAGCTTTCAAGATTACTCGTTCGTTAGCGGGTGGGGCCGATTTTTCTCAGCAACTGGTAGCCCTGGGCCGGGTAAAGCGAGAGGAAAAGGTAATCCTGGTGGTGTTCGGTCTAATTGCCAGTGCTTGGATAGGCGGACGATATATCCGAGAGTTTATCGCTCCCGGCCTTCATGACACCGCCATTGCCATAGCAGGAGCCACCGTATTGTTCTTGTGGCCCTCCAGGAGTGATAGTTCTGGTAGACTGATGACCTGGGAAGATACCCTGAAATTGCCCTGGAGTGTATTGATACTCTTTGGCGGTGGCCTTTCTATTGCTCGGGGTTTCACTACCAGTGGGCTCGCCGCCTGGATCGGCAACCAGCTAGCGACCTTAGAGACCTGGCCGCTCTTTTTGATCATTTTGGTGATAGTGGCCCTGGTCAATTTTCTGACCGAAGTCACTTCCAATGTGGCTACCGCCTCTATGATCTTGCCCATCTTGGCGGCCTTAGCCACCACTATTGGGGTGCACCCCTTTACCCTGATGGTAGGTGCCACCTTTGCCGCTTCTTGTGCTTTCATGCTGCCAGTAGCTACCGCACCCAATGCCGTTATTTTTGGTTCTGGAGAGCTTAGAATACCCGATATGGTTCGAGCTGGATTTTTGCTCAACCTGTTCTCGGTGGTAATTATCTCCTTGGTAGTGTACTTTTTGATGCCCCTCATATGGGACTTAGCTCCCGTAGGGCCTCTTCCTTAGGGCATCATCTCACCCAATAGTTCGCTCCCTTTCTGGATTTTGAAGTAAGGATGTGAGAAGCGAATTACCCCTTTCCGGCGTTCAATTACATTCACAAATAGGTTGCCGTCGGGTTTCAGCTCCCGTAGTTGTTTTCGTAGCCGGAAGATGAGCAGGTTGAGATAGTGCTCGTCTACCTCCTTTAGCATCTCTTTGGATACATCCTCAATCAGTGCTTCTACTGACATCCAACCTTGATGGTCCGGTTCAATGCCCTGCTCCTTGTCAGTGAGGCGAGCCCGTGACAGGGCAAGCAATAGGTAATTGTGCGAGCGAAAACCTAGATCCATTTCCCGGTCATTCTGCATGATCTTGATCCCGATCTGTTCTTCGTCCAGACTCAGATCCATCAAAAAAAAGGCTTTGGAAACACTCTGTCCATAATCCACCGTCACATCCAGAGGCTCATTGTCTACAAAAAGCCATTCCTCTACCCCAATAGAAATAATCTCTCCATTGGTGAGTGAAAAAGTCTCTCCCTCTCGTTCGTACACCCAGCTTTGATTTCCCCCCAGAAGAATGGATACCTCAGGATTCTCTTCGCTCGGTAGGAAGTGCACATCCCGTAGCTCTAGAATGCGATTGGTTTTCAGTAGTTGCAAATAACTGGTAGGGGACTGATCATTTACGAATTCCCATCGGGTGCTTTCGCTTTTACCGAATTGCACCAGATCACCCTCTGAAAGTTGTTGGGTGCTACGGTGCATATGTTGCCCTTTTAGTATAGTGCCATTCCTACTGTGGTCCTGCATATACCAGTTATCACCCTGCCAATAGATGGTGGCATGAGATTGTGATACGTCTTTTTCCGGAATGTGTGTATTTGAGCTTTGCCCATTTCGGCCAAACACATGACGAGCGTTTAAGTAGACCAAATTACCCGATGCTATGTGTTTAATGATTGCCATGCTTCAATTAACCCTATATAGAAAGATCTACAACTGAATAAAATAATGGCACAATCGTGCCCGAATACGCTACATTTTGGTAGAAAAATACCGATTAAACACATTTCTTGTCAAGAAAAGCGGCATTTTCTCATCAACATCCTAATCGGAATGTCGGTGCCTACACTCGCGACTATGAAATACGATGAAATATTTCCAGCGCAATAAAGAAAAGATATTTCATTCCTGGGATAAAGCCTGTTTCACTTTCTGGTCAAAAAAATGTGTAGGGATCAAAATACCCAAACATCCAAGCCTCAAAAATCCATTGGTTTTTTGAGAGTATGTGAGGCATTTGCCAATCCACCATTTATATTACCTTAGCCTGAAAGAAGGTCTATGCCCCCTGGCTAGTCTATTAACCCTAATGGTCTAAACCCTTATGAAACTCGACAATTACGAGCTCCTTGACATCATAGGTGAAGGAGGGTTCGGCTTAGTGTACCGAGCAAAGCAGTTAAGTACCGATCAGACGGTAGCCATCAAAGTGCTCAAGTTTGATGATACTACCCCCGAGGAAAAAAGACAGCACCAAATAGCTCGTTTTGAACGAGAGACTCAATTGGGGGCCAAGCTCAATCATCCGCACATTGTAAAACTGCTGGACAAGGGCACCACTGAAGATAACCGCCTTTATGCCGTTTTTGAGCATGTAGAAGGGCAAACGCTCAAGGATATGATCATTGAGCAGAATGGTCTTTCTGCGGTGGAGACGGGTGATCTGATGAGTCAAATTTTGGATGGACTGGCGGCGGCTCATGCACAAGGGATCGTTCACCGTGACCTGAAGCCTACCAACATTATGGTGACCAAAACCGGGCTGAAATCTCACGCTAAAATCTTGGACTTCGGTATTGGTGCTTTCACCGCTAGCTTTCAGCCAAAGGACTATGCCATGCTGACTTTAACCAAGGAAACCTTGGGTACACCAGCCTATAGTGCCCCTGAGCAATTGCGCGGTGAGCCACCCACTACCAAATCAGATTTGTATGCCTGGGGACTCATCCTGCTAGAGTGTTTGATCGGTTCGCCGGTTATGCGTGGTGAGTCCGTAGGAGAAGTTTTCGAACAGCAGTTAAGCGCCAATCAAGTACCTCTGCCCTCGGCCATTGCCGAACATCCGCTGGGAAAACTGCTCCGCAATGTATTGGAGAAAAACCCGCTCCACCGGTCGGCCGATGCCCATCGGATTGCCGAAGAATTCACCAAGATTAACTTCCAGACTCTGGTAGGGCAAATACAAATGCCCCAGCGGGTGATCACCGATGCAGATGTTACTTCCGTAACGGACCTGGGATATACCACCGCAAAAAGCGAGAAGCGGCAGATCACTGTGCTCAGCATACAGCTAAGCCTGGCGATAACGGAAGACACCGAACTAGACGAGGAAGTACTGGATACCCTGCAAGAAGACCAAATGGCACTGACTACAGAGCTAGCCACCCGTTACGGTGGGTACCTAGCCGGGTCAGTAGCCGATACCATTACCGTATATTTCGGCTATCCGCAGAAGAGCGAAAACGATGCTCGGTTTGCCGGTCGCACGGCTTTGGAGCTTATTAGCCAGGCCCAGAAACGAAGCGCCTTGCTGGTGCAACAGCACGGAGTGGAGCTGGATGTACGCATGGGTATGCACAGTGGTACCGTCTTGCTCAAGAAAAATGCCGTACCCAAAGGAAACATTCCCAATACGGCCTTCTCTCTGCTCAACAAGGCAGAATCGGATCAAGTATTAGTGAGTGCAACTACTAAAACACTCCTGGATCCCTTCTTAGAGTTTGACGAGGCGGGTCCCAAAAAACTATCTAAGCACGGGAAGCCCGAGATGACCTATTTCCTCCAGGGAGAACGGCAGTCAGAAGCTCTTTCTTTCTTGCGTCCTTGGAGTGCCAACCGCGCTATGATTGGGCGGGAATCAGAAATGAAACTCGTAACCGATGCATGGCGAAAGTTAGATATGGGGCATGGTCAGGCCATTTTGGTACGGGGTCAGGCAGGCATAGGTAAATCCAAACTCATTCACGAGGCCAAGCGCCAACTAGGCAATGAAGGATCGGTTGTAAAAGAAGTACGGTGCTTTCCTGAGCATCGGAACAACGCATTGTACCCCTTCTTTGAGATGCTCAAGAAACACTTGGGTATCTTGGACTTAGACGAGACTTCCTCGAAGATTCAGCGCATTCGGGAATTCCTGACTAGCCTGGAGGCTGATACCGATACTCTGCTTCCTATCTTCTGTTCTTGGCTTTCCATCCCGCTTGATGATACCGTAACGGGTTCACAGCTTCCTCCTGACCAGCAAAAGACTATGCTGATGGGAGCGATGCTTCAACTATTGAAACACCTGGGCAAGGACAAAAAGTACCTTTTGGTGGTAGAGGATCTGCATTGGATGGATCCTACGAGCCAGGAACTGGTGCAATCCATGCTTGGTGAACTTAAAGAGGCAAACCTGCTACTACTGCAGACCGCCCGGCCGGAATTTACCCCTGCATGGGAGTATCACGGATTGCAAATTCTGGAGCTGCAGCCGCTGGATCAGGACCGTACACGTCGGATGATTCAAGGGGTGCTGGACAACCCATCCGTAGATGATAAGCTGGTAAAGTACGTTTCCGAACGTGCCGACGGTGTTCCCCTTTTCATCGAAGAGTTGACTCACATGCTGCTGGATCGGGAATTCCTAGTGCTAAAGGACGATACCTATCAGCTAGACGAAACCCGTGACATGTCGCGCATTCCAGTGCGACTCAATGATCTGCTCAATGCTCGTTTGGATAAGCTAGGTTTTGCGAAAGAGACTGCCCAATTAGCGGCAACCATTGGCCGTGAGTTTGATTATAATCTGCTAGTGCAGGCTTCTATCCGGGATGAAGCCTCTGTTCAGGCTGACTTACAAACCCTGGCCCAAGCAGATATGGTGTACCACCAGCGCCGGGTACAAGGCGATAGCTACATCTTCCGCCATGCCTTGATTCGGGATGCTGCTTATGAGGGTATGGGTAATAAGGAGAGGGTTGAACACCATTCCCGAATTGTTCAAGCATTAAAAAATCACTTCCGAGATAAAGCCAATCAGACACCCTTCATTCTTGCCTACCACCTGGCAGAATCAGGCCAATATGCTGAAGCACTAGAGTATGGAATCAAGGCTGCTACCATTGCGATGGAAGTTTGTGCTTCAAAAGAGGCTATTGCTACTGGTGAGACCATTCTCGTTTGGGTAGGCGAACTTCCTGAAGAAGGGCAAGCAAAAGTGCGATTGGATATATATGGAATTCTGACTACCGCCCATATGCAACTGGATGGTTGGGCATCTGTCCAGGTGAAAGACTATACTGAGAAGTCATTGAAGCTTCTGGAAACTATAGGAGGTGATGACAGCCAATTGAATACCCGACTCGCACGGTCTCTATGGTGGCAAATGCTTCAAGGCATTGTAGCAGGTTCCATGCGAGAAACACTAGACGTTGTCGACCCTCAACTTGAGGGACTTGCCTCAATGGTAGAGGAACCAGATGAGGTGGCCGCCTATGCTGCATTGGGATATTATCGATATGCTGGGGGTAATTGCGAACTAGGCAGGGAATTCCTAGAAAAAGGGGCTGTAAAAGGGGATCTACAGGATGACCCGGAACACCTCAATATTTATGGTTGGGATACTCAAGTATGGGCTTGGGCTACACTAGGGCGTGTATACTGGGACCTGGGCGAGCGTGAAAAGGCTATTGAGCATGCTGAAAAAGCAGTAGAGAAATCCAAAAAAATAGGCCATCTGCCCTCCCTAGGTATCTGTTTGATGTATGCTAGTATTGTACACCAGTATAATGGGAACAAAGAGAAGGTGAAACAGCACTCCGGCGAACTGGTAGAAATGTGCGTGAAGTATAACCTCCCTGTCTTTGAGGCCTACGGTGGGCTCACCTTGGCTTGGGCTACTGGGGACGATACGAAGGGCGAGGGATACATTTCCTTTTTACTTGAAGTAGGCTCTCAGCATGCTGTAGCTTACTTTGGTTCATTATTAGCCTATGTATACCAGAGCAGGGGAGAAAATGACAAAGCACTCCAAAAGCTGGAGGATAGTATTGCATTGAGTAAAAAGGCGGAAGAATCCTATTATCTCCCTCATCTGCATGCCAGAAAATCTGTTCTGCTTCGTGAGGAGTTTCCAAATAGAAGAGAAGAGGCCGAAGGGGAAGAAAAAGTAGCGATGCAATTGGCATCTCAAATTGGCTGTAAAAGCATTACGCTAGACGGACAAACGAACTTTCTAACCAAATAAGTTAACACCATGATAGATTTTCATAAGTCCCCTACCAAGGACATTACCTATTCCCTAACTAGGCTCCGGGAACTGCATTTGCAGTCCTATGCTGAGATGTGGAATGAAAAGGATAGCATTGAAAAGTTCATCCGAAAGTGCACCGAAAATGATTTGGACTTTCGGTTTGAAGATCCCGCTGACTACGGACTTGAAAAGAAATATTGGGCAAAAGTATTAAAAAGAGTGGGCCCTAAATATCCTCATCGTGAGGTAGAACCTAAGAAAATCACCAAGGGGGAGGACTCTCCAAAAGATAACCCCTATCTATTCTGGCTGCTAGAGACAGTCCCTTACTACAATCAACTAAGGGCACGTTACGTACTACAACCTTTTCAGAATAATACCATTGCGATTAAGCTGCCCAAAAGGCCCACTACCCCCGAGGGTATGACCAAAGAACAAGAAGGCTGGTGGTTGTCACAGGCTATTGCGGCCTACTCTCAAATATCTCCTTGGATGTTCATTATGTCTGAAACTCCAGGCTTAACCAATAAGGTAAGTGGTGCTAGTAGTGTTGGAGACCTTACTTACAGTGAAGACTACTTTGGGCTTCAGACGAAACTCTTTATTCGTGGGGTAGAACAATTCAGCGTCTATTTCATGAAGTCATACCAAGAATATTACCTCAAAAAAACAGGTAAACCGTTGGTATATAAAAAGGATGTAGAGGTATACGAGTCATTATTGGCTCCAAACCCCCCCGATCCCTCATATGATCTAAGTAATGCATCTAGCATTTACCTTTCTTTTGGGGCCGCTATGCTCAACCTGGTATCTCTGATTTGGAATAGTGAGGAGATGTGGAAGATGGTTATTACCAAAGAAGAAGATATTCATAAATATGAGCCCGGTCAGACGGTCCTTCTGATCAACGAGCTATTGGGATATGAATATCCATTCCACTTTGATTTCGTGATCCTAGAGGATAAAGAAGCGGATTTTGTCAGCCGAAAAGTTGCTTACAGCCATAACAAAAAGAAAAAGATAGAGGATAATCCTGTATGGAAACCAAATGAAGATTTAATTGACTGGCTGTGGACTTGGAAATATGACGGTGATGAATACAAAGGATGGTCACCTACTGGATATAAGGAGGTTAAGGTAGAAGAGGAATACCTGAACAGCACAGAATCATTCATCCAAGCTGTACATAATATTGCAGATTATGAGGTGCAGATGGAACCTGAATTTCATCGAGATGTATACTACCCTTCTCCTCGTTTCCCTCTTCAGCAGTTATGGCAGGTTTGTCCGTATCCTCCTACAAGTTCGGAGGCGGCACCTATTGCACTAAACCGTTACAACATTGACGACAGTAAATACCCCTTTACTTGCTGAGTAAACCTATTTGGAGTGCACTATTTTCTAAAGTGCACTCTTTCTATTTTTACATCACAAAATGTTATCCAATTATTATCGCTGGCATCCCCGATATTCTGTTCTCCCTTTATCGCCTCATCGGTGTCTTTTACTTTCCGAAGTACAACAGCAAGTATTATCGGTTACCCATGAAATTGAAAATTTTCTAGAGTCTCATCAGCCATTAGACCGTTTTTTTCATGAGGATCCACTGCTACGAGTTCAAGCTTTTCATCAATGTAACACCTGGGTTCAGGAGGGTTGGTTAGAACGAAACCCTATACCCTTTGATACTGAAATAGAATACTTTACTCCAGATTTTAACAACCAACCGCCTACTATTCTTCTTGATTCAGGATTCACTGTTTATTCTGAAAGTAAACAAATTCAGCACTGGATTTCCTTTTTAGGGCAGTACCTCTCTGCTAAAACCGGCCCCCACTGGGTATTAGTTGATGACTACCTTGATCCTAGGTTAAGTGCTGTAAATCAGTATTTTAAGGAGCGAAATGTTTCCTGGGGATTACTTAAGCTTACCGGTGAATTTGCTTGGGTTGGTCCGGTATTTAGTGGTAAGCCTGGCCATGCCTGCTGGCAGTGTGTACATCATCGTATGAAAGCCAATCAGGCCATTCGATTTTATCATGATCATGTAAATAATGAGATACCATGGCCTAAGGCTGTCCCCATGTTAGATACCGGCCAACTGTTGGAAGAGTGGGGGATGGAAATAAAAAATCGGATGGCCGAAATACTGAAGGCCCCAGGCCTAGATTTTTTTTATGAAATAAACCCATATTTAAAAGACACACTGAAACATCCAGTTATTTACCGGCCTCAGTGTCCTGCTTGTAGTAATGGGGAGTACATGTCTATTCAACAAAATCACCCTATTGAATTAAAAAGTAGTGCCACAACAGCCATACGAGACGGTGGAGTACGAGTGCAACAAGCTTCTATAACGGTAGACCGACTAAAGGAGCTAATAAGCCCTATTTCGGGACTGCTGAATCATTTTACCTCTTACTCCCCTGATGGGGAGCATCGAAATCGGATATTTCGGAGTGGGTTTTACCAAACACCTCAACCTTCTCCTAACCTGCAAACTCATGATTACTTTTATGTAACTATGGGTAAAGGGATCAGCCAGGAACAATCCCAAGCTAGTGCACTGAGTGAAGCTGTTGAACGGCTAGCCGCTCAATACCAGGGTGATGAAATATGCTGGGAGGTAGTGCCCAATGCCGAAAATTTTTGGTTGCCTCACCAATTGCAGCCTTACAGCCAAAAACAATACCGAGAATTTCAAGAGGATCCTGATACTCCTGCACACAAACTGTACGGGACAGACCACTATACTGGTGGCCCCATGCACTGGACCATTGCGTGGTCTCTCCATACCCAGGAGTTACATTGGGTGCCCTTGAGTTTATGTTATGCGAACACTCCCCACAAAGACCGTAGATTTGCCCGCTACTTTCATAACGGAGGAGCGGCAGGGGTCACCCTAGAAGAAGCCATTTTGCAGGGGCTTTTGGAACTGATTGAAAGGGATGCTGTAGCCATTTGGTGGTATAACAAAATAGCTCGCCCTTTGGTAGACTGCAACACCATGGATCCTTTGCTACTGGACCAGTTAAAGGAAACTTTGGGGGAAACTTGGACCTATTGGGGGTTGGACCTCACCCATGATTTTGGAATCCCAGTTATAGCAGCTATAGCCCAGCATATTAAATCCAAAAAATACTCATTTGGCTTTGGGTGTCATATTGACCCTACAATCGCGGCCCAGCGGGCCTTCACAGAGCTTATCCAAATTACTGAAATTCGAGATTTTAATGTTTCCCCATTTCAGTTCGATGAGATCAAAGCTGATACTTACCTATATCCAAAAATGGAAGCTGAGGTGGCTCTTGGTGACATGCCAAACCCTGTCCTCCCTACAATTAAGGAAAGTATCAATTATATTGTCAATAAAGCAGACCAATTGAAATTAGAGGTGCTTGTACATGACTACTCCAGGCCGGATATGTACCTAAAAACTGCGCGGATTATGGTACCGGGAATGTGCCACATTTTCCCCTATTTTGGAGCCAAAAGATTGTATGAGGTACCCGTGAAGATGGGATGGCAAGAAATGGCTAAAGATGAGGAATCTTTGAATCCCCAAGCGCTATTGATCTGAGAGTATGATGCACCCTAGCCGACTGCAATGGCATCCAAAATTCAAGGTGTATACTCTTGAAAATCAGGGGGTTTTGCTCAACAGCGAAAAGCTTCCTTTGTTTCTTTCTCAGGCCAAATACCCTAACTTGATGGGAATTGGCAGCAAATCTCCTAACAATTCTCCGAAAGACTGGCAGCTGATCAGTTCCTTTATAAAGCAGGGTTTATTGACCCATGGAGAAAATCATCATACCTACGTAAAGGACCGAAGTCTAACAACTTCATCAGGTACTTTAGGTAACCATCGATGGGTATCCATAAGTCGGACTTCATTAGCATATCAGAAGCATTGGTTAGACTTGATAGAAAGCATTGCCTATCAGATCACCAATCCAGTGCTGTTTATACTTACGGATGATCCGTTGGATTCCAGAGTAGAGGAATTGATAAAATCAGAAATGCCTTTTCTTCTATTGAAGGTTACCGGAGAGGATCTTTGGATAAGCCCGTTGGTCAGAAATCAAGCATTCCGCTATTGGAAAGCTCTACAGCAACGAATATTGCACAATGCTCCCGTTCTCCAACTCATTAGGCGTCTTTTTCCAGAAGAGGATCATTTTCTTCCTTTTGAAGAGCCCCAAGAACTTAGTTTAGACACTGAAAAAGAGATTAAAAAGGGGCTCTCATTCCAATTAAACAATGATCCTTCCAGTCTATTAGTTTTACCTGTATCTACTAATCAGTTGGAGAAACACCCCCTTCAACTTTCTTACCAATCAACGAGGGACTTTACCCATCAGTTGTTGCAACCGGTTATACTAGAATCTTGTCCAGATAATTTTCATGCAGATGGAGGCTCTCGGAGTATTTCTCCAGAGGAGACCGTGGAGGCTATCCGGCCTTTTATTAGTCCCATTTGTGGGTTGATCACCCATCTGGATCAACATAAGGCAACCAAAAATCAACCCGTTAAGATATTTACGAGTGCTTTCTTTCAAACGCCCTCGCCTGCGAGCTTGCAGGACTTGGATAACTCCTCATTTGTACAATCCTGTATGGGAAAGGGAGTTTCTGAGATACAATCTCAAGCTAGTGCGTTGTGCGAAGCTTTAGAAAGATACGGTGCTCTATATCATGGCAATGAGCCCTACACAGAAGCTCAGCCCAATGAGTTGAAAGGAAGGTATTACAGCTACCAACAGTTGGCCCCCTTCAGTGACAACCAATATGCTAAATTCGATGATTCGTCAGATAAATCCTTGAGACCTCAATCTCCCAAAAAGTACGATGATAGCTCCATTCCATGGAGCCAGGTATGGTCTCTTACCAATAAGGAAGCCGTTTACTTACCCTTTTCTACCTGTTTTCGGCACTGCCCAACCTCGAGTGTGGAGTTTGGCAAATGGCATTCTAACGGATGTGCAGCAGGAAATACGAAAGAGGAGGCCATCCTACAGGGGCTATTTGAATTACTCGAACGGGACGCTGTGGGATTATGGTGGTACCATAAGCGGTGCTACCCAGCGATAGATTTGAATCTAATAGACCCCGACTTTCGCCAGCCATTGCATGATTCTTTGCACCCTACTCATCACTATTGGGTACTAAATCTCACAGTAGATACTGGAGTGACTGTGGCAGTGGCAATAGGTCAAAACAAGGCTACCGGAAAGTTCAGTTTTGGATTTGGGTGTCACCTGGATTCCGGTTTGGCAGCACAAAGAGCCCTCACAGAGCTATGTCAGCTCATTCCCATTCGAGACCAAGAGGGAGCCTACTTTAACTTTGATGCTGTACCCGATGAACCCTTCATGCATCCTCACGATCGAAAAGTGTCTCAGAAAGCCCTTTTTTCACCTTCCGGGGATATTAGGGAGGATATTGAGGTTTTGATAGCCCATCTTGAAACTCTTGGGTTGGAAACCTTAGTTTTAGATTATTCAAGGGATCCACTTCCTGTAAAAACCGTAAAAGTCGTAGTCCCGGGGCTTTGCCATATCTGGCCACAGTTTGGCAACCCTAGGCTATATCAGGCTTTACCGGCTGGAGATAGGTCTCCTGTCATGGCCATCGAAGAATACCTGAATCCACTTCCCCTATACATTTAAGTATGTGTGGCATCCTTTTTTATCACTCATTTTCTAGGCCCGTAGATCAAGATAAATTTCAACAAGCATTGAACGCTCTAGCTCACAGGGGGCCAGACGGAGAAGGGGTATGGATATCTAGCGATGAAAAAGTAGCTCTAGGGCATCGCAGACTTTCTATTAATGGTGGCTCCCTGGGAGCCCAACCTCTCTTTGCTGAAGATTTGCAAGGCAACCGTTGGGGGATAGTCGTAAATGGTGAGGTATATAATGATCCTGGTCAGCTTCTTAAAAACCAAATAGAGCTAACCTCTGAAAGTGATAGTGAGGTGCTCTTACGGTACCTAATGGAGAAACATGAGCACGGAATTAATGAAATAGACGGAGAGTTTGCATTTGCCGCATGGAACGAGAGAAAAAAGTGTGCCCTACTCAGCCGAGATCCACACGGTGTAAAGCCATTGTTTTACTACCGTACAGCTGAGTTTTTCTTAGCAGCAAGTGAAATCAAAGCACTTTTAGCTTATGGTATTCCTCCTCAATGGAATACCAATTACTTTCAGGAGGCTGCCTACTTCATACAATCAGGTACCTCAACCTTTATAAAAAATGTAGAATCACTTCCCGCAGGGCATTACTTGAAAATCTCTGAAAGTATCATAGGGGAACCTATTCCTTATGCTACACCTTCCGACTTACTTCCTTCGAAGTATGTACCTAAAGAAATTTCATGGGATAAAGCTCAAGACCAGTTCGAAGAACTATTCCTTGCGGCTATTCAGAAACGTATGACTCATAACTGGCCTATGAGTACCTACCTTAGTAGTGGTATCGATTCTACCATCATCACTGCTATTGCTTCAAAATTAGATCCTACGGTTACCGCTTATAGCTTAGGATTTGAAGACCCACAAATTGACGAGAGTCATATAGCTAGTAGTTGGACAAAGCAGCATGGGATTGCGCATGAGATAATACAAGTAAGCGACCAATTGCTCGCAGACCATTTTGTTCCAGCTGTACTGAGTTCTGAAATGGCAGTGCCTAATGTAAATATTGCGGCCAAGCATGCTCTTTCTGAGCGACTTGCCGTTGACCGTAAGAAAATTGCTCTCACCGGCGAGGGTGCCGATGAATCCCTTTTAGGCTACTATCATTTCAAGCAAGATCAATTACAGGCTTATGATGACTGGTCACGGATGCCAGTTGCATTGCAACCTGCGCTGCAGGATATTTTCCTAAAACTAGGCTACGTGCCTGCTCAGGTAATGCATGCGGCGAGTCAAGGATATCAGCTGGAACAATTAGTAGATAGACCGGAAAAACTACATTCTTCCTTTCTCTCAACTTTCCTTGTACAAGGCACTAGTCGATTAAACATAAGCCAACAGTGGCACTACCTTACTAACTTCCAAACCTATAATTTAGGGGCACTTGCAGATCGTACAGAGATGGCTCACGGAGTTGAGGGTCGCCCCCCCTTTTTAGACCGTGCGTTAGTGGATTTTATCCATCAGTTACCTGCATCCTACAAGCTAGATCCACATTCCGATAAGAAAATCTTAAGAGCAGTGGCACGTAGGTACATACCTAACTATCAGGTAATGATTCCAAAGAGACCCTTCGTAGCACCTCCATCTATTGTCTATTCCTCAGGTCCTCTTTTCGACCTTTTTCACTATTATTTAGAAGGACTCTATCACCTTCCTGATAGGTACTCTAAAGAAAAAGTAAAAAAGCTATACTCCTATACCAAATCTCTATCTCCCAGGGAACAAATGAAGTTTGACCCTATTTGGGTACATCTAGTAAGTATTATGATTTTGCAGGAAAAGTTTGGACTGTTGTATTATTCTTAGGAGTATAAATGCCCAATTGGTAGCTTTAATTAACTGCTGGAGTACTCGGCAAATTTGTGCCCATAGCACGGGAACTCTCGAATAAAACTGTATGCTAGATAATACCTACCGCCTGCAGAGCCACTATTGTGTGGTTCCGATTTCTGATACTCAAGTAATGCTAACCAGCGAAACGGATGGGCAGATATTGGAGCATCCTATAGCTGTTAAATTCCTCGCTCAGTTAGCTGAAGGACCATTCAAACTATCCGACTGGTATGCCGATGGCCTTTCTGATGTGCCCATTGGCGAAGCCATGGTGGTTCTTCACCAACTAGAGCAGGAAGGTTTTATTACTCAACAGCCGGGACGCTTTAGCCCAGAACAGGAAGCTTACTGGAAAAGTTTGGGGTACAACGTAGTGGAGCTGGCTGAGCGGCTAAAAAGCTTCAGCCTGGAGATCAAGTCTTTGGACGGTGTGAATGCAGATCACTGGGCCCTAGCTTGTCAACAGACCGGAATGGAGGTCCAAGCGGAAGGGGACTTAACCCTGGTCATTGCAGCAGACTACCAAGATCCGCAATTGGCGGTGCTCAATCAGGAGTTCTTGGCCGCCAAACGGCCCTGGTTGCTGATCAAACCCACTGGTACCGAAGTCTGGATAGGCCCGCTGTTCGATCCTAGACATGAGGATAGTGCTTGCTGGGAATGCTTGAACCATCGGCTTCGGTTGCATGACCACAAGGGCAAATATTACCGTGGCCAAATAGGAAAAGACCAAAGGCTGCCGCGCCCACATGTACACCATCCTATGAGTGAACAAATGGCCACTAGTGTGACCATGCACTTGGTAGTAGATTACTTGCTACAGCCTGCCAATAGTGAGATTAAAAACGGATTGGTAAGTATAGACATGCGCGATGGTAAACGAGAACATCATGCCTTGGTCAAGCGGCCTCAATGCACCGCTTGTGGCGATGCCGCTATCCTTTCAGCCCCTCCAAAGCCCCCTATATTATCTTCTCCTCAACAGCTGAAGAACCGGCAAGGAGGCTACCGATCGGTGGCTGCGGAGGAGACCTTGGCACAGTATCAGCACCATGTGAGCGCCATAACGGGGATTGCTCCTTACCTGGAGAAGTACAACCCACTACCGGGTTCTCCGGTGCACAACTACGGCTCTGGCCGGAATATGGCCATGCAGAGCACCTCCTTGTTTTGGCTCAATATGCACCTGCGTAGTGCCAATGGCGGAAAAGGGAAAACGGAAATTCAGGCCAAGGTGGGGGCCCTTTGCGAGGCCATTGAGCGGTACTCACTGATGTACAAAGGAACTGGATACACCAAAAAGGGAACGCTGAATACTATAGAAGACGCCCTGCACCCTAATGAATTGATGCTCTTCAGTGAATACCAGTTTGACCACCGGGACGCTGCTAATCTGGAAGGCTATAAATTCTATGCACTGATCCCACGTCGGATTGGGGAGGACGAAGAGGTGGAATGGACACCTGTTTACAGCCTCACGCAGAAGAAGTTTAAATACTTGCCTACGGCTTTTTGCTACGCTCAATACCCGGCAGGAGACGAAAAGCATTTGTTCTCCTACCCTGACTCCAACGGCTGTGCCGCCGGCAATACCCTGGAAGAGGCCATCTTGCAAGGATACCTGGAGCTGATTGAGCGAGATGCCGCGGCTATCTGGTTTTATAATCGCATCCCCAGGCCGACCGTAGATTTGGCTTCCTTGGATAATCCATACCTTGAGGAGGTACAAGCGTATTATAAAGAAATCGACAGAACTTTATACGTCCTGGATTTGACCACTGATTTTGGGGTTCCGGTGTTTGTTGCCGTTACCCATAATCTAAAGGAAGGGCCCGATGAAATACTTTATGCATTTGGCGCCCATGTAGAGGCTGCCATTGCCCTGGAACGGGCCATTATTGAGGTAAATCAGCTCCTGCCTATTGTGAAGACAAAGGAAGGGGGGTACCTCACCAAAGACCCTGATTTTGTGAGTTGGCTTACCGAAGTCAGGATAGAGGATGCTCCTTATTTGGCACCCAACGGAGAACTGAAACAATTTCCGGAAGACTACCCTGCGTTGTGTCCCCCAACTATCTCCGATGCTGTACAATGCTGTATACAGGCAGCCGATCAAATAGGCCTGGAGACCTTGGTGCTGGACCTGACTCAGCCTGATATAGGCTTACCTGTGGCTAAGGTGATGGTGCCTGGCATGCGCCATTTCTGGCGGAGAACAGCCCCAGGCCGGTTGTATGAGGTGCCGGTAAAATTGGGTTGGTTGGCGCAGCCCTATCGGGAAGAAGAGCTTAATCCTCTCAGTATATTTATCTAGAGCCACTCCTGAAATACCCCGAAATATTTCCTTCAGTAGGCATACGGTACCTTTGAATTATCAACACCCGTGTATTGTATCGTTATGTATAAGTTTCAATTCACTTTGAAGGATGTAGCGTCCGATTTCCCAATAGGAAAAGGATACCTAAATCTTCATTTGGGATCGTATCAGTTAGAAGTAACTGAAGGAATTCTGAAAGGAACGATTGCTGAAGGTAAATGCCAAACACGGACTGATTTTGGTTTGCTCACGCACCATTTGGAAGAGTTTGCTTCAACCCAGTTGGTGATGCCAGGGAGTGTACTGAATGAAGTGAGGGAACATGTATACGGAGAACTATCCTTCATTAGTAAGGAAAATAATGCCCGGGTGCTGATACAAGGGAGGCTAATTTATTGCGAAGCCAACGGTTGGAAAGTAACCGACCACGGCTCAGAAGTGGCTGCTTAGTTAGAAACAATCATTCATTATCAATAAGCCGCACAGAACCCAAGCGATGTTTGCTATCCGGTGAATTGTCGGTGGTTCTGGTCCTTTATTGTTGTGGCTCAATAAACTGTCAGGGTTATGTTTAAGTACGATGTGAAATTAAATTCTTCGAGTGGGCATTTAGTATTGGGTAAAGGCATTCTTATTCTGGAAGAGGGTAAATACTCGCTTTCTTTTTCAGAGGGTAATTTGGAAGGGGCTGAAGCCAAAGGAACTTACGAGACTAAAATTGAATACGGCGTACTGACTAGCCGATTAGAGGGCGCTAGCGGAAGCAAAGGGACCTTGCGCCCAGCTATGCTGGTGGAACGATCGGAAGGATTGCTTGGCCTAACAGAATTTATTTACAAAGAAATCATATATCATGGGCTTTTAGAGGGTAAATTAGTGAACAAGAACACCCCCACTAACTCTCCAAAAGTAGGCGTTTAAGGTTAGCGGAGATTGGCTATAGTACTTATGAAATTCATTCTCGAATCTTCAAGCGATTCTGCTTTCCAACGATGGGAAAGAGACCCGGATTCATTGCAGTATTCGCTACCTGCTGTGCTTACCTCCACTAGTTCCTGGCAAGAAGAGCCCATCCAGGATTTATACATTTGCCCACAAGGGAAAGAGTGCTGGGCCCTAGGTGTAGATCGGGTGCACCATTTGGGGGCCCAAATTGGCTGGCACCATGCCCCCAAAGCTGGAGGCCCCTTTGTAGCACTTACTTCTACAGAAGAGCGAATGGGGTATTGGCTGATGAACAAATTTGGCCATCTGGTCCGGGTAGGCAATGTGCCCTTGCTCCCTCCTCCCCAGCTACGTAATGCGCTTGCGGTGAGCATATCCGCTACCCCCCAAGGCAACGGTGCTTGGGTACTAGGTCAGGATGGCCAAGTACACCACTTAGGTACTGCCTTGCATATGGGACACGGCATCCAGGCCGGAAAAAATGCGCTAAAAATCCGAAGTATTTCCCGAGGATTAGGTTACTATATTCTTTACTCAGACGGTTCCGTTGGGGCCTTTGGTGACGCCCAACATTTTGGTGAGGCTATCTTGGAGGGCGATATCGCTAGGGACTTGGTAGTAACTCCAGATGGTGGAGGATACTGGATCCTGGTGCGTGGTAATAATTGGTTTGCCTACGGCAATGCAGCCCCCGTGCCCCTGGGTTAATTTTCTGGGGTATTGCACCATACTTTTCCTTATTTCCCGTTCTCTATTTACACGCAACTGCACTCCGGTGCACATACTTTCTCTATCGCCTCTATTTGAAAAGAGGTAGTCAGGAGTACCCCATAGAAAAGGAGCTGGCTACCCATTAGGATTGGAACCAAGTACGAGGCTATGTCTCTTTTATCAAACCTATGGTCAGGCACTACCAGAACCCTGACCCATACACAGGTGCAATTGTATTCCGTGGACCCTAACCCGGATACGTGGCAACCCGAGTTTGCCTATGCGTTGCGCCAGCACGTTGAACAGTGGGAACGGGGCACCATTCCCGATACTATCTTCCTGCCCGAATGGGGCCAGAGCTGGGTGCTTGTGCCCCAGAGGACCCAACTTCACCAGGGCCCG
>DMST01000143.1:0-4222 GCA_003454975.1 Cytophagales bacterium
CCGATACGGGTTGGCTGGCCTGGGGGATGGTCAGGCTGTGAAATTGTGACTTGGCCGGAGCAGCCAGCAGGCTCAAGGCCAGAGCAAAGAATATCCTTTTCATGCTGTTGGGATAATGAATTGGTTTGCTCCTGATCACGAGAACTGAATAGCGGAAGATGCCAAAATGGAGACTCCAACACTCCTGATTGGGCAAATCAGGAGTGAAAAGCGGGGCAAATCCCTGAAAATGCACCGCCAATAACTGGGCTTTTCTTTTGGAGGAGGCATTCCAATAGTCTGGTCATTTATCTATCTTTTGTTGCCTTTTATTCTAACCCTCATAACCTACTGCCATGCCCTACGAGAGCGTAGCTTCCGAGACGTCGGAGGCAAGTACATCTTCAACAGGAAGCCGGGGGATTGGCTACGATGCGGTTACGAACTACCCCTTGCCACCGAACAACACGCATCTGGATGGTCCCATGACCCAGCTGGTGAGTAAATATGAGCAAATGAAGGGGGTGCAAATGCCCAAGCTTGATGTAGAAAAGAGTTCCTCATTTCCGGGTAAAGTAGGGGCCATCGCCACCGTGCAGCGCACGGCCATGAAATTTGCCCCTGGCCATTATAATCCTACGACTCCCAAGGGGCAGCAGCTTATAGGGCACGAGTTGGACCACGTGGGTGACCAGCTGGCCAACAAAATCCCCGTGACGGGCATCGTAAACGGCCACCCCATCAATGAGAATCCGGCCAAGGAAGCCAAGGCGGATGCAACCGGAAAAAAACTAGCCGCCAAGAAGCCACCTTTGCAGGCTAAAAAGCTTGGCAGCAACCGTGGCGGTAGCCAGGGGCTGGATGACTATCCTATCCAACGGGCCAAGCTGACAAAAGTAAACAACCTCACACCTCAGGGTACCGAAGATGTCATCCTCCGCTTTTTTAATCAGCTGGAAGCGGACGTGATTGAGGGTAGGAATAAGATCATTACCAATCAGTTTCACCACATTCCTCAAGTGGACGGATACATGACGCGGTTTGTGGATAATGTTGTGCACTATCAAACCAACGAGGTGTTTCCGACTACGATATCCCTCATGAAGGCGGCGGCTGGATATTGGATAGAGTCCTATGCTACTAAAGTGAAAAGCCCCCAAAGCACCTTGCCTTCAGGTTATAAGTTTGAAACGCAGGTCTCAGATGGAGGAACGCGCCCGGATGTAGTGATCACGCGGGAGGGTACTGAAGTGGCCTGGATAGATATTACCGCTACCGGTTCTCATGACCACGTTGCCCTTAAATCAGGCAGTATTTGGAATAACGGAAGACCCGGAGCAACCTACGGGTTCTTCACGGGGGAAGTACAATACGATTCCTTTAGCGATATCACTTTCTTGGGACAAGACACCCCTCCGGAAGCTACTAGTGATTACGATTATGCCAATGCGGAGGATATGTACCGGCTCCGTAATACCTATGATACACAGATCCAGGCGGATTGGCGAACCGTTGTCTATAATATTTACTATCAAGGGAGTCAGATGGCCCCTGAGCGAAGAGGCAAGTTGATCAGGCTGCTTTGGTATTATGCCTATGGAGATTCCATTGATAGGTGGCAAGTGGCTGACCTATGTTCTTATACTGGTACCGCAAAGGGTCAATTTGCGGTAACTGACTTGAAATCAGGATCTGCATCAGGCAAGCTATTGGCCGCCGAAAAGAATCCTGAACGGTTGCAGCAGGCTTTGACGGTGCTGACCCGGTTTTGGACCAGAACCGTAGCCGAGATCAATGAGTGGGATGATGGACCTGATGACTCCAGAGACGATTGGGAGGATAAGATTGGGGATGACAAGACCAATTTTAATCCGGAGAGTAGCTACAGTGATTGGAGTAGTGGCGTATCAAGTACCAATAGAGTTCTGACCCTTGCCCAAACCGTGCCGGAGCGCTCCTTCTCGGTTGATAATTATGTGCTGGCACTCACCTCGAATGGGTTTACAGTAGACCTTTACCGAGATGATACCACCACAACCGTTGCCCGCAGGATTGATTTACAAAATGTGCAGATACAAACCGTAGGGCCGGTAAATCGGGATAATAGCAGGGCCAGGATTCAAATTTTGGCTGGAGACTTAGCTCAATACCGGTACCAGGAATTTTTTGTGGCTACGGACCGGTTGGCAGACTATTCAAAAGTCATCAATGCTGCTGTAACTGGAGCCGCCTCGTATGCTGCTGAAACAATACTGCAAACGGATTACCCTATCAAGACCTATCTGGCGGCAGATGTAACCAAGCTGGCCATGCATCACAATTTCAGTACAGAGCAATTCCAAACCCTGGAACCCGTCAGGGAAGGGGACTCCTTTACCTTGATCCAGTCGGTACGGTCTGGTAAACGCTATGTGAAAACTGCACAGTTGATCAGATTTCTAAAAGGCTGGAATATCCCCTTTGGCGGTGTGAAGGTGCAGGTAAGTAATCCCTTGGTTTTGCCTATAAGCGGAACATGGTCGGTAGATACCTATTCTCATAGTAAAGAGGATAAAAAGCTATCTCCCCAGCTTAACCTGGGTGGCGTGGCTACCTACGCCTTGGAGCCTATCAACGAGTCCAACCCATTTACTATTGTAAATACGGTTACCAATGGGTATCGCTGGCTCAAGACGGTTGATATTTTGGACCGCCTCAGTAGCTTTTCCCGCGCCTACTTTGGGCACAAAGTCATTCGTAAAAACATGATTCCCGTGCCAGGCAACACAACAGGAGATGGTTTCAAAATTTTCCCCAATGCCGCTAATCCTACTGCTAACACTGAAGATATTAATCTGCAAACCCACGCGCTGCAAGTACACGGAACCATTGATGATACTCGCTCCCTAGTGATACATGTGCAAAAGACGGATCATTCCTGGTACTATGCTTACATGAAAGATGTCCTTGCTTATTTGGATCGACTACCATCCAATACATTCAAGCCATTCCATCATAAGGGTAAGGAATATGGTATTACTAAGAGTGGAAATACCTCTACTCCTATGGATATTTATGGCCCTTTCGGGGGTTCTACACAGCAGATTGATTTAAAGAACGTTAAAGTAAGTGCTTTGGATCGAATACACGTAGAGAGTACCTGGACTTATATCCGTACGGACACTGGAGGCCATCACTTGGTAAAAACTAAAGACTTGGTTCATTACTTGGTGCGGTGGCAAACCAACCTCAATTCTTTAAATATTATTGCTCCAAATAAAAAGCAGATTCCCAAAACCCAAAGTGCAGACTACAAACTAAATGCTTACCATAGTTATTTGAAACCTGATTCCAATAAGGCTGGAGAGATCAATTTCAAAACGCATAATGTTTACTTACCATTTCCAGTAGAAGTGACTTTAAACTATACACCCATTATTTTTCAAAACAATAAATTCTATTGGCTGAAAACTTCTGAACTTTTAACATATCTCAAAGCATATTCGATCCCCTATGCTGGTGTAGATGTGAAACTGAATAACCTCAAGGATATACCCAAGAATGATACGAGTAAAACCTTGTCTTTGTATCGGAATAAGAATCTTAACCTAGCTACTAATGTGGACATAAGCGTGGACGATCTCAAGCTTGTTGGATCGTCCCTTGACTGGAAAATCAAGATAGTAATGGTACAGTATCAAGGAAGGTTATATTGGATGAATTCTCGAGAACTATTCACCTATCTCGATACCAGGTCAGGAGGGAGCGGTGGTATAACTTTATACAATAAGCCTATTCTGATAGAATAACCTTTGGTGCTTTTTGCCAATTGGCAACTCGCTCCTCAGTCTAGGGACTGACCTTTGTCTTGTTCTTTCACTTTAACCCAAGAACACGATGAAATCAGTCCTTTTCTCTTTCACCCTTTTGAGTATGGCGAACCTTGCCTCCGCACAAATACCTGCCCAATGGGCACAATACACCGTAGAAGATACCGTGGCCTTATCGGCGGCTGAGTTTTGGGAGCGGTTCTTCCAAATCAACCTGGAAGATGTAGGCAGTGTGGGCGACTACAAGAATTTGCCCCGGATCATAAAAACGACCCCTGTTAGGGGGGACTTTTCAGCCGAAGGGCATGCCCGGCGAGTGCACTTCGATACCGACGAAACGCTGCTGGAGTCCATTATCGAGAGCCAGCCGGCTACTCTTTTTGCCTACGAACTCACAGAGATCGAGCTGGGACTACGGCGGTTTGCCCACCGGG
>DMST01000143.1:4267-6526 GCA_003454975.1 Cytophagales bacterium
CCCCTGGCCGACGGCCGTACGCGTATTGTGTGGACCTACGGGTTCGACCAAAAGAATGCCTTGACTAAGCTGCTGCTTCGGCAGTACATTCGGTCTACCCACCGCCATTGGATGCAAGACACGCTGTCGGAGATGATCCGCATAGCCGAACAGATGCCCCTAGCGGCTCGCCCATGAATGCTACCCCGCTGATAGACTACCTGCTGCAATTTGGCACCCTCAACTCCCGGCAGATCGAGCTGATTGGATCCCTGGTGACGCACAAGCAGGTGCCGGCCGGGGACTACTTCCTCAAGGCCGGGCAGACCTCACGGGAGGTCGGCTTTATTACCGAGGGCATTTGCCGCGTGTGCTACTACGACCAGGAGGGCAACGAGATTACGCGGTATTTTCTGGACGAAGGCCACTTTGTGGTGGATATTCAGGGCTTCAATTTGGGCATCCCGTCTGGGGAGTATATTCAGGCGGTCACCGATGGTGAACTGCTGATCTTGAGCAAGGCGGCCACGGAAGAGTTGTCCAAAACTTTGCTGATTTGGGATGAGCTCATCAGCAAGATTACCGCCAAGGCCATGGCTGAGAAAGTAACGCGGGTCAGCTGGATGATGCCCATGGATGCTACGGCTCGTTACCGGTATTTTCTGGAGCACTTCCCCAACCTGGCCAACCGGGTGCCGCTACAATTCATTGCCTCTTACATTGGGGTTACCAAGTCATCCTTAAGCCGCCTGCGGCGGGAGCTGAACAGCCGAGATTGATTATCCATCTGGAAAGGAGCCTGCCTTTTCCCAGGACACACACCCAACGAAGTGTCGCCCATCCATTTGCTAACCGTTGGTGTCTTATCAGCGGGTAAGCTTCCCTATGGGGGCTACCTTTCTGCTTGCAAACATAAACCCGCTAGCTATGAAAAATGCTGCTTCCTCTGTGCCACGATTCATCGGGATCTGCCTGCTACTGGCTGGGTTGGCAGTGTCCTTTGTGGCTTGCGACCGTGCCGATCTGCCAGAGATTTTTGACCAAACCAATCATTATCCCAATACGCTGCATTCCTTTTGGGTATACGAACGATACGACAGCCTGGAAAATGCTCAGGACAGGGTAACGGTCACCGTGGTAGGGGATACCTTGGTAGCAGGAACTACCTTGAAAATCTGGGAATACGAATACGAAGATTTTACCGAAAAGCGCTATGTAGTGCAGGAGGGTGATTCCCTTAAAATTTTCGAGTCTCAGCTCGACCGAATTGATCAGGTGTATATCCTTCCTCTGGAAATTGACCTCGGATGGGTTAATCCTGACTACCGGCCGGATACCAGCTTTGTGCTGAGTCGGGAATCCGTTTCGGTTAACGGCTCGGAGTACGCTAGGGTCTACGTGGTCGAACGAAACGCTATTTGTTGCAATACCTATCTGTTCGAAAAGATCTGGATTAAGCCAGGACTGGGCGTGATTCAGCTGGTAAGAAAAGCCACTCCCTGGGGTGGGCCACGCAGGGATGAGGTCTGGACCCTGGTGGATTATAAAATTGAATAAATAACCACGGACGGTAGCCGGTAGCTGACTGACACAGCGGATAGCATGAAAGGCTACATTTTTCCCTAATTTGAGTGCAATCCCTTTTTTGTAAAGTCTGAATGATGCACTCACCCTTTTTGATTTTCTCTCTGGTACTGGTAGGTCTTGCCTTGGGGCTCAGCCAAAAAAGTCAAGCCCAAGATCCCAACTTCCACATCTATCTATGCTTTGGGCAGTCCAATATGGAAGGGCAGGGGGAGATAGCCCCGGCAGACCGGGTGGCCGATCCTCGGTTTCAGGTATTGCAGTCCCTCAACTGCCCGGAGCTAGGCCGGGAGAAGGGGCAATGGTACGAGGCAGTACCGCCGCTATGCCAGTGCTATTCCGGCCTTTCGCCGGTAGACCAGTTTGGGCGTACCCTGCTGGCTGGCCTACCCGACAGTATCCGGGTGGGGGTGGTGCACGTAGCCGTGGGCGGTTGCGATATTCGCCTGTTCGATAAGGACCTGTATCCGGAGTACGATTCCACCTATGCGGAAGCCTGGTTTACGGACAAGGTAGCGGCCTACGGTGGCAACCCCTATCAGCACCTCACAGCGCTGGCGAAACAAGCCCAGAGAGACGGAGTCATCAAGGGGATATTGCTGCACCAAGGGGAGACCAATACGGGGGATGCACAGTGGCCGAATTACGTGCAAAAAATTTACCAAGATCTACTGACGGATCTGAGCCTGGAGGCGG
>DMST01000143.1:6608-9114 GCA_003454975.1 Cytophagales bacterium
GCGAAATGGTTTCGGTAGAAGGTAGCTGCTGCGGCAGCATGAATGCCATTGTGAATACCCTGCCGCAGGTGATTCCCAATGCCCACGTAATCTCCTCTGAGGGCTGCACGGCCATGGATACGGCCCATTTTGATGCGGCAGGCTACCGTGAGCTAGGGCGGCGGTACGGCCGTCGGATGTTATCCTTGTTGGCAGGCGCGCCAGAAGACTAATTGAGATTGCTATACCAACCAGAGTTGTAATCTTACGAGGAAAACTGAGCAGCGGCTCGAAATATATGCTGGCGTATGGCTATAGGCAGGCTATGTTTTGGAAGCTCCTTAACGTTCAATTTACTGCTGGTAGCCCATGGTAAAAGGGGTTTTTCAGCACAAACAGAGGGCAAACTGAGGATGAGCCTTCCCTTTTCGGTATCTTATCTATTGAAATAGTTATTCTCTAAAGCAACATCGCCAGGTAATGAAAAAACTCATCCTTTTGTGTTTCGTATGGCAGGCAGCGTGGTGTGCCACTGCCCAACCCCATGAATTTGAAGTGTATGACAATGGGCTGATCTATAGTGAACAGACCATGGACCAGCTAACCCATATCGTAGATTCGCTCAATCTTAGCTATCAGTCATGTGATTTGAACCAAACTTATTACTCCAAACAACAGACGGTGGGCCACTTGATCCATCTGGATGAGGGGAAGGTAAAGGCAGCGCTGAAGGATATGGAGGCCGGAATTCCGTTGGATGAATTTCTCAAGAAATACCCCCAAGCGGAGGTGCAGCGAGGCGTATTAATCCTTAGGCATCAATACGTCAATTCTAAAGCGGAGGAGGTGGTTGCCGTCAATCATTTTGATTTGCAAAGTGACTATGGCTTCCGAATTGTATCCCATGATGCATCGCTGTACGAGAAGGATGTTCAGGATACCTGGCTACCCAAGTATTACAAGAAAACGTCCTATTCGGAGGAGTCAGTTACCGCCTTTTACTTCCCTACTAACTTTTCCTCCACCCCCATCCCACACCAATATGCCATGATGATCGGCTATGCCGATTGCCTGATAGATACCACTAGCGGTAAAATGCACGAAAATGCAGAATACGGTTCGTATAAGCGTCTACCTGCCCGCTGGAGAAACCTGTCTGACCGTAGACAGCTTGCCCTATTGGAAGATATGCGCAATACTCGCGTGGTGGGCAGCTGTAGCCAGGACAGTAGCCCCCGCTACCATGCCTTCAATATGGCATTGCTATCCGCAGAAACTGCCCAATGGGATGTGTTTTTGAAAGCCCACCTGGATATCATGAATGACCGCTTTGAGCGGGTTACCGACGGTAGCTATGCCTGGGGGCAAAGGAATACGTACATCGGCGAGCTGGAACAGCTCAACATCCAGGTGCTGGATTTGCTGATAGGCATCTCATTTCGCCTGGAAAACCCAGCCCAGAACCACTACTTCGGCAGCATTGGGCGACTGGGAAGGGCACTGGCCGAGACCCAAGACCGGGCCGATATAGAAGCAGCCATGCTGTCGATCGTCTCTGACCCTGAGCTGGATGATTACAACCGAATGCTGTTCTACTTCCTGTTTCTTAACTATAACTACCATCTGGATGGGGAGCAAGATCAACAAGAAAATCAACAGCGGCTTGACGAGGCGGTAGCCACCCTGCCCGCATATTTACAGGAGGGCCTGGCCAAGAATTGAGAGCTCTTGGCTAGTTTGAAGCCGTATTGGTTCAAAAGAGATGAAATGAGAATTCTGCGTGCTTTTTTGATAGTAACCAGTCTGTTCGTTTCCTGCCAACCAGTGGAGAATCAAATTACCTTCTCAAACGATGAGGCCCAGAGGGGGAGGGAATGGTTGCCGGAACCGGATTTGGACCTTAGGCTCTCATATGAGAAAAGGCAAATAGATGCTAACCTGACGAGCTATGCTTTGAGTGTTTGGGTGGTCACGGCAGACCAGGATGTACCCCAAGAGGTGCTACAGGAAAACTGGCCGCCGCAGGTGTTGACCACCTACAACATTTATAAATCACCTTCAGATCAGATTGTGATGATTGCCGAGTACCCCTTTAGCGAAAGCGGAAACTGGTTTAGTCATAACAAGATGTACTTTGATGAGGCTGGGGCTATGTATGCCCAGAATATCCAGACGGTGACGCACAACAGCCAATGTGCGGAGGTATCCGTAGTTGCGGACACCACCCGGCTCTTTGCACAGGGTCAACTGCGGAGCATGATTGCCGCCACCTACGAGGTGCTTGGTGATACGCTCAAGACTCCTTGCGAGGATTTGTATGCTTTCGATTATGCCCAGCCTAGCACGGTTCGTGAATACCTGCAAGCCACTCGGTTTATCCGATAGTGGCCTTGCTTTGAGAAGCATCAAAATGGGATTGGTTTTTCAGAAAGCAGTAAAGAACGCAAGATCCTTTCCTGGGGTATTTTGGACTACGCGGGCGTTGCGTTGCACAGCCGCAGTTGCAATTCCGGTGCCTTGCCGCGCG
>DMST01000143.1:9183-15249 GCA_003454975.1 Cytophagales bacterium
TGTAGAGCTTCAGGTCACGGGCATTGCCTTCTACCCGGGCCAGGCGCTGTAGGTTAGCTACGTAGCTTTTGTGGGTAGCGTAAAAGTCATGGGTGGGTAGCTGCTCCGTGAGTGCTTTGAGACGGTTGCGCACCAGGTGCTTGGTCAGTTGGCCCTCCCATTCGTAGAACACCTCCACGTAGTTGCCTGCCGCCTGTAGGTACAAAATATCGCCAGCGGGCAGCTGCAGCTCTCGTTTTCCGTTCTCCCCCATCAGGGAGATCAAGGAGGCATTGGCGGGATTAACCGTGGGAGGCAGTGCCTGCGAGAGCTGCTCTACCCGGGCCAGCTGTTGCCGCTGGGCCTGAAACTGTAGGGCGCCCATCATAACCATGACAGGCAACAAACCTATGACCAACGTATGCCATTGCATTTCTAAGAATAACGGACCGAGCGGTACCATGCCGTCTTCCAAAACCCATACCAAGGCAGTATTCCACAGTCCGATGAAGAACATATCGTACACATTGTAGAGGATCTCCCTGCCAATCGTCCATCGGTCTGGGTTGAGGGCTACGGGAGCCACGCGGCGAGCCACCAGGAGGTGCAGGTGGGAGCTTAGCGCCGTAATCACGCTGAAG
Source organism: Cytophagales bacterium (assembly GCA_003454975.1). Taxonomy (GTDB): domain Bacteria; phylum Bacteroidota; class Bacteroidia; order Cytophagales; family Cyclobacteriaceae; genus DMST01. Next base: position 9,804 of record DMST01000143.1, read on the forward strand.
AAGCCTGCGATCCATAGGCGGTCCGCTATAGTCAGTTCATCGAACCCGAAGGGAGCCAGCACCACCAGAATGAACAAGACCACGCCTGTGGGTATGGCCAAGTGTACCCAGCGGGTAGGCTGGGGATGGGGCGTATGCCACAAGGTATACAGGACGGAGGCTTTCACGGATACTTAGCGACCAGATAGGCTTACTTCTTCTTTCTGCCAAAGGAGCTGAGGTTTCGGGAAACCCCGATTCCGTAGGTAAGCAGCACGTTCTCGTTGGAAATGCGCACCATATAGCCTACCTCCGTAGAAATGCGCCAGTCGCTTCCAAACTGAGCTCCTACGTTGCCCTGCACAAAATCTGCAATGCCGTAGGTGTTGTAACCACCTAGCAGGGCACCGTAGAATGCCAGATTCTCTTTTGGGTGATAGCTGGTTACGTGGGTGAGGAATGCCGTAGGGTCTCCTGCAGAGCCTACTACGGCCCCAAGGCTGGCTGCCCAGGGAGAGCTGTTGGTGCCCAGGTACCGATACTTGATGTCGATGTGGGGGATGATGAACACCCCGGCATGCGCGCCTACATCCAGCCTCTCAGTAATGCCATAGCGCACCGTAGCCCCCACCTGAGGGATACCTACGGATAAACTAGCGGGGTCAGTGTTGCCAAACCAGAAAGGAAACGTGTCAATCCAGTTGGGGCTCTCCACACCTACCGCAAATTCTCCCTTCGGAGTAGTGCGGGCCGTTTGCAAGGTGTACGGCGTGCAGCTAGCAAAAAAAGCGGCGTAGAGGAGCGCGGGGATGTATTGCGGCAGGTGTAGTCTCATGTAGGAAACTAAACGACTCCTCACCATTTTTCCTAGTACACTGCTTGACCATTTTGCCTCTATAAATACGATGGAAAGGGTAGAGCAAAAAAACACCCCGCAAAGTTGCCTTGCGGGGTGAATCCTGGGCCCAATCACGACCAAGTGCCTTGGGTCAATCAACTACACTTCTATTGCCTTTGAAGCATTTTATGTGCACCACGTTGCATGCTGCACCTATATTTTTTCATTGCGTTTGAGTATGCCAGCTCTTTTTCATGGCCCCCAGCCGTAAAAAGCCGCCCTCCTTAGGAGGGTCTGGCACCATATCCACCGCCAAAAATTAACCCGCTAAACAGTAAACTCCCAAATGGGTAAAGTGTCCCTGTAAATAGGCAGTTTTCAAAACCGACGGTGCATGAACCGGGAATCTAAGGTACTTATAGGATGGGTAGCCGATGGGGGGATAATCGATCTGCGGTAGTGGGGAATCGGTCATCCCACCTATACAACCACTTCGCTCCCTCGGATAGAGCCCCTTTCCATCAGCATAACACGGTTTCCTCCCAGGTACTCCTGCCCGAGCCAGGAAGCAAAAAGCCCCACATGATCTGCGGGGCTTCATCCTATTTTCTATTTGAGTGTTATTCAATGTGTATACCTCGGGGCCTACCTTCAGGTCCTGCGAACAGGTTTACATATCCATTAGTGGTCACCACCATGTGGGTCCAGGAGTTGTCCCCGCTGCCTACGGCGCAGGTAGTAGGAGCGAGGGTGCCCGTATAGGGCCCTTGCGTCACTTCAATGTTAAACGTAACGGTATCTCCCGTTTCGTTAAGTTTATTCAAGGCTTTTGCCGTTCCGTCACCCGGTACAGAGACCGTAATACCGTTTACCACTACGGTGATGGCCTGACCGGCAAAGTTGACTACTTGGAAATAATTATTTGCTGCCATTTGGATTAAAATTTGGGTTAGGTAAATCGTAAAATAAAATAATCATCAGACCCGGAGGTTCTGAGCATTAGGACTGGCAAATTGATTCATAATACCGTTGTTGGTAAACACAAACGTAGACCAGCTATTGGTGCCGCCGCTCACTACCAAGGTCTTGTCCACAGTTCCCAATTTGGGCCCCTGTTTTACCTCCACGTGGTATTCAAATTGCTCTCCCGACTGAGGAAATTTGTTCAAAGGCTGTGCCGTACCGTCTTCGGGTAGGCTTACGGTTACTCCATTGATCACAACTTCCAGGGCTTGCCCGGAAAAGTTGACCACGGTAAAATAATTATTGGCTGCCATTGTAAATAAAGGGTTTTGTTAGCCTACTCTGTCTGAGATTTTCGGCGTTCTCTCTTCATTATATGGCTATAAATATATACTGTATTTTGTGATCAAAGTATTTCATTCTATTGCATCAAGTAGAGATTCTGACCTGAAATAACCAGCTGGAATTCAGAAGGAAAAGGGGATAGTCTGACTTTCGATTGCGACTGTACGGACCTAATATCATCAGTGCCTTCAATCATGCAGAGAAGAAAAACTAAGCGGTGAGGCATATCTCATGTTCTCACATAAGGTGACCCGTCTGCTCGGCCAAATCCCTTTACGAGGGTGCCGAGCTATTCGACCACAAAAAGAAAAAGGTCACCCTCCCGGTAGGAAGGTGACCTTATCAGAATTTCGTTGCCTGATCTGTTTAGATCCAGGCCATCGCCTCTTTCTCTGTGTCGAAAAATTTTATTTCTACTTTTCTACCCGTGGCCCGAATGCCTTTGATGACAATGCCTAAGGCAAACCGCTGGAAAGAGGAGGTAGGTTGGATAACGCCGGCGCGGAAACCGTCACCGATTTTCTTAAATACCTCAGGCAAATGCTGGCGCATGTACCAAGCTCTGCCCTGCATATCGTCTTTGGTCATTTCTAACATATTGAAAACCAGATTTTTCCAACCCGTTTCCAACATGATTTCCAAAGCTTTGGGATATATCTCTTTATAATCCGCCAGAGTGAGTTCACCACGAATGGTAATTAGATAGCCCTCCAAAAGAGGGAGTTCTTCCATTACGGCCACTGAATTTTTAAATACAACTTTTCCTACTTGTGGCTCTTCTTCTAAGACTAACATAAATGATTGCTTCTGTTGATATTATCTAAAAAAGACCTGTTGAATTTCTTCTTATTAACAAGTATACGCATTTGTGATGCAAAAAGACGCTTTATTTTATAAATAATTATGTGAATAGTTATATTGATGAAGCTTTTAGCTGAGAAAAATTCTATTCTATAGTGTTTGAATCCTTTATTAGACACATTCTTAATTTACTGTAAGTGTCTGTTAGTCAGTGGGTTGCGGCTTATTCCAAAATGGAATGCCAGACTAGGTTCGATTAGTAGACATTCCAAAAGCCAATCTCAATTACATTTATTGAAGGATCCTCTTCCTGGACTGGTTGGCCTGGTAATGAAAAAGGCCCCATACGGTAGTATGGAGCCAATTTGTGTCAGCGGTGGGTGACTAGGTATCAAATGGCTTCTCCCTTTCTTAGTCCTACTTTCACGCGTACCTCCCCAACAGGCCGCAGCGTTACGGAAGGTTCTGCCGGATGGTTCGGATTCTCTACCTGAAAATCAAAGCGGGAAAGGAACATTCCCAGAATGGCAATCATCTCTACGTACGCGAAGTGATTGCCAATACACACGCGGGGGCCAGCTCCGAAGGGTAAAAATGCATGCCGGTGTAGATCTTTGCTGCGTTCTGGGCTAAACCGATCGGGGTCAAAGCGTTCGGGGTTTTCCCAAAAGTGGGGATGCCGGTGGATGTGGTAGATGTCGATACTGACGTCCGTGCCCGGCGCAATGTCATACCCACCCAGGTTTACGGGTTCCTTGGCGTTTCTGCCGATGCTCCAAAGAGAAGGCTTTAGGCGCATGCATTCGTCGATCACTTGCCGGGTGTACCGCAGGCGCATGATCTTTTCCATGGTGGGCTGGGAAGACCCAATCATGAGGTCATATTCATACCGGATTTTTTCAACCACCTCGGGGTGTTCTTCCAGGATAGTAAGTGCCCACACCATGGCATTGGCCGAGGTCTCGTGCCCTGCCAAAAAGACGGTAATGGTCTCGTCTCGTACCTGGCTCTCTTCCAACTTCTCCCCGTTGTCCTCGTAGGTGGACTCCAGTAGCATGGCCAGCAGGTCGTGCTTGCCTTCGTTTCCGGTAGCCTTTCGTTGCCGAATGATGTCGTACACCATTTGGTCCATAAACTGGATGTCTTTCAATACCCTTTTCTTCGCGCCGCTCACTCCCTGAGACATCCGGTAGAAGGGGTTTCTCCATTGCAATATGATGTGATGAAGCACCCGCTCCATGGCATGATACATTTGGTTGAGGTCTAGCTTTACCTCTACGCCCATGATGGACTGGGCTACCACACTAAGGGTGAGATTCATCATCTCCTTATTCCAGTCTACCCACTCACCTGAATGCCGTTCCAACTGATCAAAATGCTGCTCTATTTCAGTAAAGATGGAAGTAAAGATGTTGTCCAGGTAGGTCTTGTGAAACGCTGGCTGTACCACTTTCCGGTTTCGCTTCCACTCTGCTTCTTCGCTAGAGATGATGCCATTGCCCGTCAGCAAGGGCAAAAACTTATGGTAGATCTCTCCCTTGTGGAATTTGCGCTGTTCGGTTTGCAGGATGGTCTTCGCCAGGTTGGGGTTGGCCACCACCACGGAAGACATAGAACCTACGTTGAGCCAATACAGGTCTCCGTGCTCTTCTTGGTATTGACCAAAAGCGCCCAAGGTGTCTTTGGATAGCTGCCGAATGGTTTTTAGTGAGTGGCCGCTGGAGGGCATTCCGTTAGGTTTTTTCATTGGAGTAACTTTAAGTGCGCATTTAGTACAGTCAATATCTGAAGAAAATGGCACAAAAGTTCATTTTTGTGGGCAAAACCTACATTCAGAATATACGTGTCTTGCGGATTAAAAGTCTGTCAATTCACTTAAATTAAGACAATGGTGTACTGAAGTGTAATGTTTCTTACGCTAGGCGAGGCCGCCAGAAAAGTAAACGAGAGCATAAGAAAAGCGGGTTCGTTAACATGCGCTGATGGCCTTGGCTTTCACCGCATCCTAAGTGCTTTATGATCCATCAGTGGCCTCTTTTTATAGATGGAGAGCTGCCGAGCGGCCCGTCTGAATTTTCAGAAAAGGTCTTCCCTTTTCACCCAAAACACATGAGGAGCGGGGCCCGGAAAAATCCGGAAACCATACGCCTTGGCTAAGGGGTAGGCCGGTTTACCCGGGGGATTTTTTATGTTCTACCGGGGGTTCTGGGTCTAGCCCCTATGTATGTGGTTGTGGTTGATTAACTTTTGCGAGCGGAAGTGCTTTTCATGGCCTTCTTTTTCACCTAAACACCGCTACACCTATGCGCAATTTCCTTTCCTTCTGCATGTTGGGCTTGGTATTATTTGCTTGCTCACCTGCCTCTGAAGCCCCTTCCTCACCCGAGGATGCCCAAATTGAAGCTTTGCTCCAGAACATGACGCTCACCGAAAAAATCGGGCAGCTCAACCAAAGGGGTACCTCCTCACGCGAACGCGGTATTTCGGACGCCCTGAAGGCCGGGGTGCGCGAAGGCCGGG
>DMST01000143.1:15311-15477 GCA_003454975.1 Cytophagales bacterium
GGGAGCATGCTCAATGTGACCAACGAGGACCACATGCGGGAGCTGCAGCGGATTGCGGTAGAGGAGAGCCCCAACGGTATTCCGCTGATCTTCGCTCGGGACGTTATTCACGGTTACAAAACCATCTTTCCCATTCCTCTAGGCCAGGCGGCCGCCTGGAATCCGG
>DMST01000143.1:15516-15982 GCA_003454975.1 Cytophagales bacterium
TATGGTAGAATACGGGGCTGAGGTGGCGGCTCGTGAAGCCACCGCCCACGGCATCCGGTGGACTTTCGCGCCCATGCTGGACATTGCCCGGGACCCCCGCTGGGGGCGCATTGCGGAGTCACCGGGGGAAGATCCTTACCTGGCTGAGCTATTTGCCCGGGCCTCAGTGAGGGGTTTCCAGAGTGATGACCTGACCGACCGGACCCGCATGCTGGCTTGTGCCAAGCACTTTGTGGGCTACGGAGCGGCCATTGGCGAATGCGATTACAATACGGCTTTGCTGAGTGAAGAACAGCTGGAAAACGTCTACTTCCGGCCCTTCCAGGCGTCGGTAGAAGAAGGAGCTGCCACCTTTATGACGTCCTTCAATGAGCTGAACGGCGTACCGGCTTCTGGTAATAAGTACCTGCTAGACGAGGTGCTGCGCCAAAACTGGGGCTTTGACGGTTTTGTGGTGAGCGACTGG
>DMST01000143.1:16018-16537 GCA_003454975.1 Cytophagales bacterium
GTGAGCGACTGGGAGTCCATCATTGAGATGATCGCCCATGGGTATTCGGAGAACGAAAAGGCCGCGGCCGAGTCGGCCATTAACGCTGGGCTGGATATGGAAATGACCAGCGGTGCCTATGAGTTTAATCTGGAAGCGCTGATTGCCGAGGGCAAGGTGACGGAAGAGCAACTGGATGAACGGGTGCGCAGTATCCTGCGGATCAAGTTTCGGATGGGCTTGTTTGATGAGCCGGGTTTTGAAGGGGTGCCGGTAACGGATTACGCTCCTGAGCACCTGGCAGCGGCCCAGCAGGCGGCCGCCGAGAGTATGGTGTTGCTGAAAAACGAAGGCCGTACGCTGCCCATTGCCCCCCGCGAGCAACGCATAGCGCTGATCGGTCCGCTGGCTCATGCCCCCCGCGAGCAGCTGGGTACCTGGTCCTTCGATGGCGATTCGGCCTATTCCCAAACTCCCTTGGAGGCTTTCCGCGAGCAGTTTGGCTCCCAAATGAAATATAGCGCGGGCCTTACCCACAGC
>DMST01000503.1:0-620 GCA_003454975.1 Cytophagales bacterium
CCGGCTCGTGCGGCAGCTAAACGGCAGCGACCTCTACACCTGGCTACAAAACCTGGCACCCCAAACTGCCTCCGCCACTGCCCAGTGGCGGAGCCATGAAAAGGAAGCGCTAATCCTACTTAAAGCCTTGTCCTCCGTAGCTTCGGCGAGGGAGGGCTTATCCTCCACTGCCCTAGCAAAGGATAATCTATCCCCTACTGGCACACCGAAGAGGGGGCTGTCCCCTGTAGGCACACCAAAAGAGGGCCTGTCTTCCATAGCTTTAGCGAAGGAGGGCACAACCGCATGGCGGCAGCTAGCCATAGAAACGACCTTACAGGCCTCAACCCCATCCTGGTTTTCCTGGATGGATCAACCGACAGACCTAGCCCAAGCCGTGGCCATTATCTGGTCACGGCTTTTTCATTGGCCGCCTATTGATATCAGAAAAGGCGGCCTGTCCTCCGGAGATTCAGCGAAAGAGGGTCTGTCCTCCGTAGGTTTACCACAGGAGGGGGGGACCTCTCCTTCTTCCTTAGCCCCTAGCGTTAGGGGCCAGGTTCCCTCAGGCCTCAGCACCCTTGCCCAGCAAGCCTGGGCGCTTATCACCGCTCCGGTACATTCCTCCGCCCAAGGCCCTG
>DMST01000503.1:648-1614 GCA_003454975.1 Cytophagales bacterium
GCTGTTCAGAAAAAAGGGAAAGAAGAGGTTTTGGGAAAAAGGGCGACCGCCAAAGCCCAAGACACCACCTTCTGGGCCGGGTCCGCCGACACTCCGGAAGGCAACCGGGAACCTTCCCCCTTTACCCCGCCGGCACCGGCATCGGCCAGTAGCCATTCTGCTGAGGCAGGCACCGGCGAACAAAGTTCATTGGCAACTCCGCCTTCCTCCACATCCACCAAGGAGAGTACGGCTGACGGTGCAACCACCTCCAAAACGGGCCCAAAGGCCAAAGCACCAAACGCAGATAAAAAGATCTCCACTGCAGAAGCCCAGGAGGACCGCATAGCTTCATCAAAAGGCTATACCTCCAAAACCACGGTGCCCAATAAGTCTTCCAACTCGGTAGATAGTCCACCCCCAAATCAAGGGCATGCTCAGGCCTCCCAGCCTCCCGAACAACAGGACCAAGATAACTACACAACCAATGGCCTAAACGAATATGATACTTCCCCATCACACCCTGAAGCAACGTCAGAAAGACCTTCTGGCACCCCGGAAAAATCGCCCTCATTCCTAGAAGACAACACAGGAGATACTTCACCCTCTTCTCAAAAAGGGGACACAATAGCTGATCCAGAAAAACAGCCGAAGACTGAAAAAAAAGAGACGAAAACAACATCAGCGAAATCCAGGCAAACATCCATTTCTGAAAGTGAAACCCCTCAGAAGGACTTAACTACCCAAACACCAAGCGAAGGTAAAACCTCACCCCGCAATTCTCCTGAGAAACCCATTCCGGATTCGTCCCTTGAAAAACCCAATCCTCAATCAAAAAAAGCTCCTCGCCCATCCTCCTCCCTCGTACATCGTCCCTCGTACCTTTCAGGAGCTCATTTCGTTCACAACGCCGGACTCGTCCTACTCTGGCCCTACCTGAGCCACTTCTACAAAGGGCTAGGTATCATGACCCCCGAAGCCACCTGC
>DMST01000503.1:1683-9884 GCA_003454975.1 Cytophagales bacterium
GACCCCCGAAGCCACCTGGGCCTCTCTCGAAGCACACAACCGGGCCGTATACCTGCTGCAAGCCATACTGCAATGGGACGATGCCCCCATGCAAGAGCCCGACCTACTGCTCAATAAAATCCTGACGGGCTGGCCGCTGGAAGAACCCCTGCATGCCCCACCCACCTTCACCGAGGAAGAGCGCGAAGAAACCCGCGGCTTGCTGCAAGCCGTGCTCAACGTATGGGACAAAGGCAAAGGTACCTCACCGGAAGGCTTTGCGGGCACCTTTCTACTGCGCGAAGGCCGCCTGGAAATGACCAAAAATGAAGAGTGGGAGCTCACCGTTGAGTCCAGAACCCTCGACCTCATCCTGAACAGCATACCCTGGCCACGTAGCCTGGTGAAGCTCTCCTGGATGGACACTGTAATCCACGTGCAATGGTAACCGAAAAGCTCACCCATAACGCCCACCATTTACAGCAAGAGATGCACTGGCTGTACCGCCTCATAGAGGCGCGGCTGCACGAGCACTTCACGCCCGATGCCAACCCGTCCTTCGTGTACGAAGTGGCCCCTCCCGGGATGGAAGCCAACACCTCGATCTACGCCAACTTTGTGCACCACTACCAGCTCAGCTTTGCCGAGCGCGTTACCCTTGCTCTGGCCCTGGCACCCCACATCCGGCCCCAGCTGCTCGATCGATTTTTCGCCAAGAACGAGTCCTATGACCGGGGTTTCACCGAATTTGGCGGCATCCGGGGTAGCCACCACGGCGGCTTTCTGCCCACCGGCGAAACCGTAGTGTTCCTCATTGCCGGGTCCGACATGGCCGCCCGCTTTTCCTTGCACAGCCTCTTCGGCAACGACCACTTCTTCCATAAGCACAACATCCTGAAGCTGGAAAGCGGTACCCAGGACGAGCCCTTCCTCAGCGGCGCCCTACAGCTCAGCCGTGAATTCCTTGAGTTCTTCACCACCGGGGAGGTGCACCGGCCCACCTTCAGCATGGACTTCCCGGCCCGCCACATCGAAACCGATCTGGACTGGGACGACCTGGTGCTGGACAACGGAACCGTGAATCAGATTCGCGAAATCCACATCTGGATGCAATACGGCGAAACCCTGATGCAGGAGTGGGGCATGGCCAAAAAACTACGGCCCGGGTATCGGGCCCTCTTCCACGGCCCTCCCGGCACCGGCAAAACCCTCACCGCCTGCCTGCTGGGCAAGGAGACCAGCCGCGATGTGTACCGGGTAGACCTTAGCATGGTCATCAGCAAGTATATCGGGGAAACGGAAAAGAACCTGAGCAAGGTATTCGACCAAGCCGAGAACAAGAACTGGATTCTCTTCTTTGACGAAGCCGACGCGCTCTTTGGCAAGCGCACCAAGGTGGAAGACAGCCACGACCGCTTTGCCAACCAGGAGGTAAGCTACCTGCTACAGCGGGTAGAGAGCTACAACGGCGTGGTCATTCTGGCCAGCAACCAAAAGAGCAACATGGACGATGCCTTCAACCGCCGGTTCGAAAGCATCATCGAGTTTCCGATGCCCAGCCCCAAAGAGCGCCGCCGCTTGTGGGAGCAAGGCTTCAGCGAGGCCAGCACCCTCGATGACGGCGTGGAGCTCTGGAAACTCTCCGAGCAATACGAGCTCAGCGGAGGCAGCATCATGAACGTGATCCGCTTCGCATCCTTAGCCGCCCTGGCTGCCCAGAGCAATCAGATTCGGCAGCAAGACCTCATGGAAGGCATCCGCCGTGAGTACATGAAGGAGGGAAGAGTTCTTTAGACAGCTTCGCTGTAAGACACAAGAATCAAGAGCCAAGACATAAGACCGAGGTTCGACCGGGCTGGCGTTCCAGGTTCGAGGTTTTATGCTCGAAGGTTGAGGTTGGAGGTTCGAATTTGGATCCATGAAAACGGCACAATGCGAAAGAGGAATCTTGAGTGCTACAACTAATAATTAATAACTAACAACTCATCTCCACCCCAACGGTAGATACCGCCACAAAGAGCCGAGTAAACCGCCGCGCCTTCAGCGCCGAGGCCCAGGCCTCGCATGCCCATAAAAACGAACCCCGCGCCATCGCCAACGACATCGAGTTGTCGTCCTCTAAAGAACTCAATTCTGAAAGAAGTGAAGGTCCTACAATAGAAAACTCTTCGGACCTCGTACCTCGTTCATTGTCCCTTGTACAGCCCAAACTCAAGATAGGCCAACCCAACGACCGCTACGAGCAGGAGGCGGACTCCATGGCCGACAAAATACTTTCGGCCCCCGCCCCCGCAGTACAAACCAAAGAGGCGGCCACCTACATTACCACCGCGGACCCAATAAGTACGGCGGATGTTGCCACCAAAAAAGCCGAAGTCAGCACATCAACGCTCAACAGCATACACCGGTCCTCCATATCCTCTGTAGCCCAACCCCGTAACGGCGGGGTGCTGGCAAAGGGAGGAGCATCGACAAGCACTCCAAAAACGACCAAACCATCCACTCCTCCTACGGTCTCGCCCCTTGACGTACAAGCCGAATTCGAAAGCAACGAAGCCGAGTCCATCCAGCCCAAGCTAGAATCCTCCTACAGCGCGCCCAATCCCCCTCCTGCTGATTCCTCAGATGAATCTCAAAGGGGTAACTCCTTACCCCTCGTCCCTCGTTCATCGTCCCTTGTACAGCGGGCCGCCACTCCCAGCGTGATGCGGGGTGACGCTGAGCCCGAAGCACCCAGCGACTTTGAGAGCCAGCTGAGCAGCAGCCGGGGCGGTGGTACACCCATGGCCTCCGGTACCCAGTCCGAGATGGAAGGCCACTTCGACTCCGACTTTAGTGGTGTGCGGGTACATACCGATGCCAATGCTGTACAAATGAGCCAGGACATCGGCGCGCGGGCCTTCACCCACGGGTCCGATATCTACTTCAACCAAGGAGAGTATAGCCCCGATACCAGCAGTGGCAAGCACCTGCTGGCCCATGAGCTCACCCACACCGTACAGCAAGGCGCCTCCCCCGCCCTCCAAACCAAACAGTTACCTACTGAAAGCAGGGAAAGCCCTGCAAAAGAAACGCCGTCCGTAGCTCCTGCGAAGAAGACCTCTTTGGTACAGCGGGCGGCCCAGGGCATACGACAGTCCCTCAGTAAAACGGCTACCAAAGCCGTTCAACGGGGCTGGCTAGGCGACAAGCTCAACGAGTACGCCAACCACATTCCTGGTTGGTACCTGCTCACCGTAGTAGTAGGGTACAACCCCCTCACAGAACGCGACGTACCCCAGCGGGCGTCCAATTTTCTGAAAGGCATGATGGGTCTCATCCCCGGAGGCACCGCCCTATACGACGTACTCAACAAGCACGGAGGAGTGGAGAGCGCCTTCCAGTGGCTAAAAAGAACCCAAAATGAAATGGGCCTTACCTGGCGGGGTGTCACCCAAATGGCCGAAGATGCCTGGGACGACATGACCTTGGCCTACGGGTTCAGTCATAACTTCAACATCCTGAAGCGGTACTTCAACCGGCTGTATTCCAAGGTGGAGCGGTTTGCTGACAAGGTGATCGATAAAGTAATCTCCATTCTGAAAGAGGCCATCTTAGTCCCACTAGCCAAGTGGATCAAAGAGCAAACTCCCGCCTACGATCTTTTCACGGTTATTCTGGGCAAAGACCCCATTACCAACAAGGAGGTACCCCGCTCGCTGGCCAATATTGTCACGGGCTTTCTGAAGCTAGACCCAGACGGCGAGGCCTACTTGCAGAAGCTACAGGAATCTGGCAAACTGCAGGAAATCTCTGACTGGCTCGATGGCCAAATGGGCACCCTGGAAATCAACCCCGTCACCATCATCCAGAACTGGGTCAATTTCTTCTCTAGCCTCAACGTAGACAAGCTCATCAACCTGGGGCAAACCTTCAAGGACCTCTGGGGCCTCATCTCACGGCCCATTACCAGCGTGGTCAACTTCGTGATCAACGTAACGGTTGAGGTGCTCACCGCCGTGAAGGACTGGATGATCGCTAGCCTAATCGACTTCATCAAGACCCAAACCAACGCCTACCCGCTGCTAACAGTCATCCTGGGGCACGACCCCATCACCGACCAACCCGTGGAGCGAACGCCTAGCAAGATTTTGGAAGGATTCCTCATCCTGACGGGCAATACCGAGTACCTGCGTCAGCTACAAGAAACGGGTAAGATGGCCGAACTAGACGTATGGGTAGAGGAGCAGATGGCCAACCTGGGGCTGGGTCTAGAAGCTCTGAAACAGGGCTTCATCAGCCTGTGGGAGAATTTCAAAATCACCGACCTGTTGCAACCCGGCCAGGTGTTTATGCAAATCTTCAACGTGTTCTACGAACCCGCTAGCCGCATTGGCAATTTCATTGTAGAGGTAGCCAAGTACGTACTCAAATTCATCAAAGACTTCCTCATCTTTCAGCTAAAGAAGCACGCCCACAAAATACCCGGCTACCCCCTACTCACGGTATTGCTCAAGCGCGACCCGCTAACAGGAGAAGCCGTACCCCGTACGGCCAAAAACTTCATCCGCGGCTTTCTGAGCCTGGTGCCCGGCGGGCTGGAAAAATACCAGCAATTGGAAGAGTCCGGCACCATCGACCGCACCTTCGAGTGGTTGGAAAAAGAGATCGCCCTGCTCAACCTGAGCTGGGACGCCATCGTTGCGCTCTTCACAGAAATGTGGGAGGGCTTCAGCATCAATGACCTCACCGAACCTGTGGCCGCCTTTGAACGGATCGTGGGCATTTTTGCCGACCCCGTGCGGCGTATCATTCGTTTTGCGGGAAACGTGGGTATCAAAGTGCTGGAGTTCATTTTCCAAGGCTTCCTCTTTCTGGCCGGGCCGCTGGGCCAGAAGGTATTCGAGGTAGTCAAGAAAACCGGAGAGACCATCACCCAGATCTACAATGACCCTATCGGGTTCATCAAAAATGTGATCGAGGCCATCAAGATGGGCATCGGTCAGTTCGTCAAGAACATCCTCAAGCACCTGCAGACCATCCTCATCAACTGGCTCTTTGGTAGCATGCAGGGTGAAATACAGATGCCCGCCAAGTTTGACCTCATGGGCATCCTCAGCCTGGGGCTGCAGATTCTGGGCCTCACCTACGCCAACTTCCGCGAGCGGCTGGCCAAGAAGATCGGGGAAGAAAAAGTGGCCCGGCTAGAAGAAGCCTTTGACTTCATCAAGCTAATTGTGACTGATGGGCTGGCCGCCGCCTGGCAGAAAATTCTCGAATTCGGCACCGACATCATCAACGGCATCATCAACGGCATCCGCGATATGGTCATCGGCAAGATTATCGAGATTGGGATGCAGAAGCTCGCCATGCTACTAGCCGGGCCCTACGGGGCCATCGTGGAGGCCATCCTCACTACCTACCGCGTCATTGCCACCCTCATAGAGCGCATCGAGCAAATTGCCGACTTTGTAGGTGGCGTGGTGGACAGCGTGAAAGACATTGCCGACGGCAAGTTGGGCAACGCCGCCAATGCCATTGAGCAGACCTTGGTAAAGGGCTTCACCATGATGGTCTCCTTCCTGGCCGGAGCCTTCGGTCTGGGCAACATCCCCAAGAAAATCAAGCAGGTCATCGACGCCGTGCGCCGCCCCGTCAATACCGCCATCGACAAGGTGATCGATTGGGTGATCAATGCTGGAAAATCTGTATTGCAAACCTTCCAAGGGGGCAGAAGAGATCCGCAAGCGGACCCAAATATGAGTGCAGAGGATCGGGAACAGCAAATACAAGCAGGTGTATCTTTCTTAAAAGAAGAGGAGAAAAAGGAGGATCAGGACAACGATCAGACTCTTTCTCAGGAAAAAGCCGTAAAGGTGGCCCAGAATACTAAAGCCAGACATCCCGTATTCACTCAAATTACACCCCAGCCTGGAAACTCTAAATGGGAGTATCACTACATCCATCGAAAGAAAATAAAAGGTTCTACCGGCCCTGATGACGATCCATTCTCGAAAGCATGGCGAGAAGCATGGGGAGAAGCAACCGTTGATAATGCTGTCACCAACAATGGAGCTGGGGGAGGTGTTGGAGAATTTATTGTACAAGGAGTCAATGGTACCCGGCATCATATCATGGGTAAGGCAAACTTCAAAGAACCAGCTAAGTCTTTAAGCAAATTCACTTCGGCCTTATTTAAGCCGGTTTTAAACGGGATTGACCCTAAAATAGAAACCCTCCGAAAGGGATATCGGGCCATGATTGGTGCCATGGATATGGATGAAGGCGGGACTGCCAACGGCGGACAATTTAACAACACGTACTATTGGCCGGAAGGCAACTTGTTTGATGGCATCCAACGAAACAACCGTACGGATGAGGATAATTCAAACGATAGTCGACCGGAACCTATAAAGCCACCTTCGCTTCCACAGGACAGGTGGGATGACGCACGTGCCTGGCTACCCAGCATGCAACGTTTTGGTACTGAATTGATTACAGCAGGAGAAAGTGCAAGTTTGGATAAGATTGCCGGGCTAGGTGCCTCCGTATCCCGGATCAGAGATGATTTTGGTGCGGTGAGACGCCCTGGCAGATTCCGGACCCAAGTTGAACCAATGGATGATTGGATTATTGACCGCGATCATATACCGGTTCTTAATTTGGACGAATTCTTTAGGTTATGGGGTACCGATAGAGTAATCTACAGAATTCAAAATGGCAGCTATAATATTGATGATTTTGAGGACTAGGAGGATATTTCCTAAAGGCAAAAAATCAGCAAGGATATCCTTTCCATAAAGACGTATTCTTGACTCCTGGGTAAAAAATGTAGCAAGAATCATTCGTTTCTATCCTTCAATCAGCCCCAGATAAAATTTGATTGTTATAAATCTTCCATCCCAAACCTAGCCACTTTTCTATTACCGCTACCACCACCGAATCTAAAAACCGGGTCAACCGTAGGGCTTTCTCGGCAGAAGTCGAAACGGCACTAGCACACCAGAGCGAACCTCGCTCGGTAGCAGATGGGTTTTCCTTTGCGGCCATTCAACTCGGGTGAATTCAGGCCAAAACCAAGATCAGCCAACCCGCCTCGCTCGAACGCATTTCCGAATGCGTTCGAAACCTTCGAAGGGCATTTGCAATGCCCCAATTGTGCCCCACTGATGCGCCCCCCCTAGAAAACACCTCAGTTAGCATCCTTCATAGGGATAGAAAAGTAGGGCCATTCACACCCCCATAATAACCAACCCAAAAATTGCATTTTACCTATTAAAAAACCCCACCTAAAAAGGTCCTTAAGAATCTCACCCATAGCTACCATCAGCCCCAAAAATTCGCTATTTTAAATCCACGAATCTAGACTAACCCTACCTACTTTTTTGTCTGCTGCTACTGCCACCGAATCTAAGAGCCGCGTAAACCGCCGGGCCTTCTCCGCCGAGGCCGAATCGGCGCACGCCCACCAAAGCGAACCCCGCTCAGTAGCAGAAGGACCCTCTTCTGATTTCACCTCATCCCTTAAACGCCCTTCCTCGTTCCCTTCTTCCTCCGAAGCCGTAGGTACCGGAGGGATTCAGGCCAAACTCAAGATCGGTCAGCCCAACGACCGCTTCGAGCGGGAAGCCGATGCCACCGCCGACCGTATCCTCAGCGCCCCCGCCCACACACAGGCAGGCGATCCACCCAACGAGCATTCTTCCCTCTCCGCCATCCACCAATCCTCCTTGCCCTCCGAAGCTTTAGCGAAGGGGGGATCACCCCTTGACATTCAGGCAGATTTTGAATCCAACGAAGCCGAGTCAATCCAGCTAAAACTCAACGATGAACCCTCCTCGTCCCTCGCCGTCGGACGCGACCCCGGTCGTACCTCGTCCCTTGATCTACAGGCTGATTTTGAATCCAACGAAGCCGAAACCGTACAGCCCAAGCCTTTGTCCTCCGAAGCTTTAGCGAAGGGGGATTCTTCTCAGACATCCAATCAAATCAATCGGCAAGCGGATCAATCGAATCAATCCGAAGGCCTCACCACCTCCGACAGCTTCGACAGCCAACTAGCGAGCCACAGCGGCGCGGGTAGCCCCCTCCCCAGCGGCCTGCAAGGCCAAATGGAAGGCGGCATGGGTGCGGACCTGAGCAGTGTGCGGGTGCACACCGATAGCCAAGCCGTGCAGATGAGCCAGGACATCGGCGCCAAGGCCTTTACCCACGGATCGGACATTTATTTCAACGAAGGCCAG
>DMST01000210.1:0-821 GCA_003454975.1 Cytophagales bacterium
GTGCTTGAAGGCATTCTCTACCAGCGGAATGAACAGCAAAGGCGGCACGGTACAATCGGCCTGTAGGGGCGACACCGAAAAATCTACCGTTGCCCGATCCGTTATCCTGATCTTTTCCAACTCAATATAGTCTTGCAGAAACTTAATCTCTTTTTTGAGGCTTACCCGGTCGGCCTTGCTGCTTTCCAGCAGGTACCGCATCAGAGCAGAAAGCCGTTCTGTTACCTCTGCGGCCCGCTCATTCTCTTGTTGGGTGATGAGGCCGTACAAGTTATTGAGTGTATTGAAGAGGAAGTGAGGGTGTACTTGAGATTTCAATAAGGACAGCTCCATTTTCAGTTGCTTATTTTCAACTTCGCGAAGCTTAATTTGATTATTGAAATAGCGAACGCCCAATTGCAGCCCACTCGTGAGAAGTACAAACATAAATAGGTTAATCATTTGCTGAGCAAAGACAGGAATATTGCCTATCTGCTGCAACCCCGGCACTAGCTGGGTAATGATGGTGGCCCCCAAGGCCAAGCAAATCAGCAAGGCCAGGGTATAGCTTACGTACTTCTTCTTGAGAAAGAAGCGATTAATTAAAAAATAAAGATTGACGTAGGTAATTAGAATCACCGAACCCAAAATGATCAGCCCATCCCAAAGGTCTTCCCGCTTGATTTCGTCATTCTGAAAATAGAAAATCAAGCCTAACCCACCCCAAAGAAGGACATGAGGCAGGGCACCTATCAGAATACGTTTATTCCGCATAACTCTGTTTTGGCGTAAACCCATCAATAAGACCGCAACATAACCATAAACCGGGGGCCAAAGCCCCC
>DMST01000210.1:870-4832 GCA_003454975.1 Cytophagales bacterium
TTAGGGGGCCAAAGCCCCCACTTATTTAATTTACCTAACCACCGGAGTCATGGTTTTGATAAAGTATACCCCATCCAGCACTTGATGCCATTGGTTACTCTTGGTATTGGTCTTATAATCGAATAGCCGCAGAGTAGGCTCGTGAGCCCAAAAGGCATCCGCTGCCGATCCCTGTAAGGAGACAAAAGCATGAGAGAAATCACGCGAAGCCAACGCGTATTCCAGACTATTCTCATCCGGTTGCTCCACCGTACTGGGTTTCTTCCCTTCCACAATATTGCCATAGGTACCTTCGTAGGCCGTGAAGCCAATGGTGTAGATATCCTCATGAAACTGCCCGTACGTGAGATCACCCATAATGGTAGACTCGTGCAGCGGAACTCCTTCGAGTAGCATGGGCTTGATTTGGTCATTATTGCGGATAAAATGATACGTAGCCCCGATAAGAATTACTTTCTTATCCGCATATTCTTCCCTAAGCAGGTACGTTAGGTTATTTGCCATCAGCTCGTCTCGGCGGTTGTTGATGGGGATGAAGCTTTTCTTATTGAGTAGCAGTTTCAAAAGCCGTACATCCGAGTAGGCAAGAGTAATTTCGTCCAGGTTATGGGCCAGCGTGGCCCAATAGGGCTGCTCCATAGCATTCAGCTCTTGCACCACCCACTGGCTTAGCTCTCGCAAGCGAGCTTTCTCTTCCTGCTTCATCTTGTAGTTGATCCGCTTAATGCTAGGCGTATGCCATTGGTCCTCTATCAATTGCCAGGTGCTGATATACTCCTTTAGGTTCTCATGGTCCAGCAGCGCAGGATGGCCTTGCTCGAAGAGGGCCGTAATCTGCCGGGTGTACTGGTGGTTCTGGAAACCGTAGTTGGAAGTATGTTTGGCGTCGAAACCTCCTACCGTAAAGGGGCGATTTTCGTTGAGTCGGGTTTGCCAGTAAGCAAACAGTTCCGCATGCTGCTCCTCCTGCCGCCAGAAGGGGTATAGCCCCTTTTTTAAGCTATCTACTGAGCCCGAGGCGTGCATTTTCTCATTGGCCACGTGCATATCCAGCATGCCACTCTCGTAGAGTACCACTTCAAAATCCATCTCCTCCATGAGGTACTGTACCAGCCGAGCGCGAGCCTCAAACGTGGCCCCGTCGCCATGGGTTTGCTCACCCAGCGCCACAATGCGCCGATCGCCAATCTCCTCCTTCAGGAAGGCTAGGTCTGCAAAGCCCTCAGCGTCTGCATCAATGGCGTAGGTATGCGTGGCAATCCAGTCTCCTTTCGGGGCAGACGCCTGTCCCAGCATCAACCCGGGAATCAGTACAAACAAAGGTGCTAAGAATAAGTGCTTCATTGTATCCAGTATTTTGTTTTTAACCGGGTACAAAAGTCCTGGCAGAGCGGCAGTTCCTCAATTTATAATGATCAGCCCGAAGGAAATTCGTGTGAACTGGGAGTTACCATGGGTGAACTGGTGAATTCATTTTGACCAGTTGATGTAGATGATTCATGTATTTTTCCAGAGCATATCTCTTTTCTTATTTTAGGGAATACTCAAGAGAAAGGGTGAAAAACATTTAAGCGATCGGCGGTATGCTGCTCACCATGACACGTTGCCAATCGGCAGCCTGGAGGCTGCTTCGGGATGTAGTCACGTGGCTACAGCCACGCGACAGTTGTTTCAGTAGGGGAAGATAACTAGTTGATGGGTTACATATAAAAGAAATAGGCCGCTACCTTCACCCGGTCTTCCTGCTTATCACCATTCAGTTTCATAATCGCTTGGCCGATGCTGTTGTACAGATGTTCCCCTTCAACGCGGCCCAGCACCTGCCCTATATGGTTGATGATCTGGTTCTCTTCTACCCGGCCAATGGTTTGCTGGATATGGTTTTTCAAATCATTACCCTCATAGTAGGCCAACACCTGACCTTGTTTGTTCAACACCTGATCATCTTTCAAAAAGATTAATTCTTGTCCTATTTTATTGACCAGAACGGCATCGAAATTACTTTCAGTAGTTGTCATACAGCTTATGTTTATGAGTAATGTGAGAATACTTATCATGAGTATTTTCAATCCAGATGTTGATTGGTAATCCATTAGTGGCAACTGCGATCGGATTATTACAAACCTGGCATTCATCACCTTGAAAAAAGAGGTTCGGCCGGTCAGGGGCCTAATGGGCATTCATTCCGAAATAGCGGGGGGATTCCTCCCCAATTTGGTTGGAGGAGATGAGATGAGCATCTTGCTCGCATCGAAAACCCATCCAATATCCACCTCATTGCAGGCGTATCGGGCAGCGGAAAAACTTCCGTAGGCCAGGCCCTGGCCCACCGGCTAGCTGTGCCTTTCTTCGATGCCGATGCCTTCCACCCCCAGGCCAATCTGACCAAAATGGAACAAGGCCACCCGCTCACGGATGCCGACCGCTGGCCCTGGTTGCAAGCACTCAATACCCATTTGCGACAGCAAACGAATACCGGCTGTGTGCTGGCTTGTAGTGCACTGAAGGAAAGCTACCGTCAGGTGTTGGCTGAGGGCTTGGGGAACGAGGTGCTTTGGGTATTTTTAACCGGAACTTTCGAATTGATTCACACCCGTATGCAGCAAAGAAACCACTTTATGCCGCCGGCACTTTTACAATCCCAATTCGACGCCTGGGAAACTCCCCCCTATGGCCTGCAACTCGATGTAGCCGAAACCGTCGAATCTCTGGTAAACCAAATCATCGCACATGGATAAGCAAGAATTTGGCTTGGCCGGGCTGGGCGTTATGGGGAAAAGCCTGGCCCGTAACTTAGGAAGAAACGGGGTCCGCTTGTCGCTGTACAACCGCTACGTACCCATTACGGAGGAGAAGGTAGCCGAACGGGCCATGGCCGAACATGGAGAGCTTGCCAATGCTCTGGGCTTCGAGGAGATTGCCCCGTTTGTAACCTCGCTGGCTGCACCACGCAAAATCTTCCTGATGGTGCCTGCTGGGGCTGCCACGGGTGCACTCATCAAGCAAATGCTCCCCCATTTGGATACCGGCGACATTCTGATAGACGGCGGCAATGCTCACTATCAGGATACGGAACGGCGCATAAAGACCTTGCAGAACCAGGGCATCCAGGACCTGGGCACGGGGGTTTCGGGTGGCGAGAAAGGCGCGCTGGAAGGGCCTGCCATTATGCCCAGTGGCGACGAAGCTGCCTACGCAGCGATTGCTCCCTACTTGGAACGCATTGCGGCCAAAGACCAAAAGGGCACTCCCTGTAGTGGCCACATTGGGCGCGGCGGAGCTGGCCATTTCGTAAAAATGATCCACAACGGGGTGGAGTATGCAGAAATGCAGCTGCTGGCTGAGCTGGTTTACTTGCTGAAACATCACGCCCACCTAGAGTACCCGGCCATCGCAGACGTACTCACGGAGTTGGGCGAGCGCGGTGCCCAGTCCTACCTGCTGGAGATCACGATCAATATACTGCGGGCTACGGAATGTGAAACCTATTTGCTGGATACCATCCTGGACAAAAGCGGCAACAAAGGCACGGGGGGCTGGAGTACAGTAGCTGCAGCGGAATACGGCTATCCGGCTTCCATGATTGCGACGGCGCTGTTTGCTCGCTATACCTCTGCCCGCAAGACAGAACGGGTAGCAAGGGAAGCACAATATTCCCTGCCGCGACGAAATTTCGAGGCGAGCACCGAAGCCTTGTTTGGGGCCTACCAGATTTCCCGGATCGTGAACCACCACCAGGGTTTCCAGCTTATCAACGAGGCCAATACCCGCCACGATTGGGGCATCCGGCTGCCGGAGGTGGCCCGCATCTGGACCAACGGCTGCATCATCCGCTCCAGCCTGATGGAATCGCTCATCCCGGCCTTGGAAACGGATACCTCCCTCCTGGCCCACCCGGAGCTGGCTAGCTTCACCCAAGCGCTCCACAGTTCGCTCGTTCAGGTATGCAACGCTGCCAGCCA
>DMST01000437.1:0-729 GCA_003454975.1 Cytophagales bacterium
GGCGGGAGAAGGTACCGGCCATTATGCACATAGACGGCAGTGCCCGGGTGCAAACCGTGACCGCAGAAAGCCATGCGGGTATCCACCAGCTTCTGACCCATTTCGAAGCCCTGTCTGGGATACCGGTGCTCACCAACACCAGCGCCAACTACAACGGCAGTGGGTTCTTCCCCAACGTGCAAAGTGCCATGGAATGGGGACGCTGCGACCACATCTGGTCGGAAGGAATCTTGTACGTGAAGGAATCGGCCGCCGCAGTGATGGCCGAAGAATCTGAAGCACTCACCGAAGCCTAAACAACTCAACAAAACGGAAGGAAGCCATGAAGTCAATTGCTGTCATTGGGGTAAGTGCCCGTTTCCCACAAGGGAACGGCTGGCAAGAGATTGCCGATTTGTTGCGAGAAGGGCGCGATGTAGTGGGCCCCATCAGCGATGACCGGCTCAGCAAAACGGGCATTGATCCCACCCGTCCGTACGTGGAGATGGGGTACCTGGAGGATATCGATCAGTTCGATTATCGATTCTTCCAGCTATCGAAGGCTGAGGCCGATACCATGGACCCTACCCAGCGGTTGTTGCTTCAGTCCGTATACCATGCCCTGGAGAATACCGGGAGAGCGCCTTCCTTCTATGCAGGTACCCATACCAGCCTAAACGTAGCTGATGTAAACTTGCAGTACTATCGGTTGGCCGAAACCTTTGAGCAAACCCTGTTCACGGGCAACCT
>DMST01000437.1:780-937 GCA_003454975.1 Cytophagales bacterium
CCGCCACCGCCGGGCGGTTGGCCCGGGCCTTCGACCTGCGGGGCAGTGCCATGATGATCGATACGACCTGTTCCTCTTCATTGGTAGCCTTGCACCAAGGGTGCCGCGACATACAGACGGGGGATGCAAAATATAGCGTAGTGGCGGCTGCCGATCA
>DMST01000437.1:1015-2184 GCA_003454975.1 Cytophagales bacterium
GGAGGTGGTGATGGGAATAGAATCTAGCGATGGCCGCTGCCGTACCTTCTCGGCAGAGGCCAGCGGTACCGGAGCTGGCGAGGCTTTGGTTGCCGTGGTGCTCAAAGACTACGAAGCCGCCGTGCGCGATGGTGACCACGTGTACGGTATCATCAAAGGATCGGCCGTCAACCAAGATGCGGCCCTGTCGGCCAACCTGGCGGCTCCCGATGCGTGGGCACAAAGTGAGGTGATTCAGAAAGCCTGGGAACAGGCGGGTGTGAACCCGGCAGAGGTTTCCTTTATCGAATGCCATGGTACAGGTACCAAGCTGGGAGACCCCATCGAGATTGAGGGCATCAAAAAAGCCTTTGCCGCCCAGGGCGTTACTCCACAAGGCGTACACGTGTCGGCGGTAAAGACCAACTTGGGCCATGCCAATAGTGCCGCTGGCCTGGTGAGCCTGGTCAAGGTATTGCTCAGCTTGGAGCACCAAGTGCTGTTTCCCAACGTACACTATACCCAGCCCAATCCCCTGATTGATCTGGGGGATGGTCAGCTTGTGGTTACCGATGCGCTTACTCCCTGGAAGGGAAACCCAACGCGGATAGCGGGAATCAGCAGCTTTGGGATGATTGGTACCAACTGCCACGTGGTAGTCGCCGAAGCGCCTGCAGTAGCAGCTTACCAAGAGGAAGGTGCTTACCCTTTTGTGCTCTCAGCCAAGGATGAGGATAGCCTGGAACGGAACCGGGCGGCCCTGTTGGCACACCTCAAGCAGGAAACCCATGTAGACCTGCCGAGCCTTAGCAGTACACTTTTGCGTACGCGCACCGAATATCCACTGCAGATTCGGTGGAGTGCCGAGGATCTGGATGCCTGCCGCCAAGCGCTGGAACAAGCGCCGGTGGTGGAAGCTGGGGAAGTGCCGGAGAACGTATTTCTTCTGCTTTCCCATTTCGAGGGCATTGATGGCTTGCCTGGTTGGGCTGAGCAGGTAGTGCGCGAGCACACCACCATCACGGAGACTCAGCTTCTGGGTGCCAAGTCACAGCCTCTGGCCCGCGCCTTCTTGGTTCGCTTGGCCTACTTGCGCACCGCGCTGCATTATGCGCTGGAAACGGACCAAATTCTGGCCGATGGGAATGGCAAAATTGTAGTGGCCTTCCACAACGGTACCATGTCGTTCA
>DMST01000437.1:2318-4991 GCA_003454975.1 Cytophagales bacterium
CGGTTCCAAGCGTTTGTGGCGAAGCAAACGCAGCCTGCGGTATTCAGCGAGGCGGGCCCGTGGGGTGCGCTTTCGGAGACGCTTCGCGCACTGGATCATAACCATCCGGTGGTGGCTACAACCGATACACGTTCGGTAGACGCTAGTGCCTGGCTTTTCAACCTGGCCCATGCAGGAATTACCATCCAGTGGGCAAAACTGCCCTGGTTGCCTTCCTGGGGCATGTTTCATCAGCTACCCGGCTACGCCTTTAACCCTACTCGCTGTTGGCTCTTTGAGCCTCGCGAGGTAGTGAAACCCGGCTATCCTCATCTGCATACCTTGACCGACCAGCCTATTCAAGCAGGGGACCCGTTATCGGTGTCCGATAAAAAGATATTGTTGGTGAGCGATGAAGCCCAAGCGCTGGCTTCTTTGGCGGCCAAATTGCGGAACTTTGGGAATCGGGTAGTGACCTGGACCCTCACGGACTCCTTCTCTACCGTAGAGGCAGGTGTAGCTTATACACTAGATGTAGCTGACGGACTCCATTACCAGGATGCCGAGCAAGAATTGTTCTACGAGGACTTCGAACCTGAACTGATCGTCACCTTGAGCGCCAGTGAATCGGGTGCTTGGGCTTTCGATAGTCTGGAAACAAACTTGCGCACTCAGGCACACCCGTTGGTGTATTTGGCCAAAGCTTTCCATCTGCCCTTCCAAGACCGGAAAGTGCAATGGATGCATGTTTCGTACCTGGATAAGCGTGGTGTATTGGGAGGAAGCTTCCCCCAGGTACAGGCCACTATGATGAAGGCCCTGAGTACCGAATATCCCCGCTCGGTCTTCAAGCATTTGACCTACGTAGGCCCCGAGGTAGAGCTGCCACAGGCGGTGCTACAACTGGCCTATGGCAAGCTACCCCTGCGGTATGTACGCTGCCAGGAAGAACAGTGGTCAGGCCAAGCACTCACCCCCTTGGCTACCGAGACAGGAGCACCCGAGTATTCTGAAGATCAACTACATGTGGTTACGGGCGGAGCCGGTGGTATTGGTTTCGAGGTGAGCAAGCATTTGATCCAACAAGGGGTCAGGAACCTCATCGTGGTAGGTCGGACTTTCCCTACCTCACGGTCTGTCAAAGACCAGCAGGTGCTGGATAACCTCAACGAACTGCGCACCTCGGCCGAAGTGCTGTACGCCACTGCCGATGTAAGCAAGGCCTCAGATACGGAATCCATCACGGCCCTGGTAGGTGGCCGCAAGGTGCACACCCTATGGCACATTGCGGGTCTGAAGGGATCCTGGGAGCCGAACATCCGCAAGGAAATGGACGACTTTGCACGTACCCTTGGCCCGAAGGTACAAGGCACCTTGTTGCTGGAAGCGGCCTTGCAGCCCCAGCAAACGGTCGTCTTCTCCTCACTCAACAGCGTGATGCCTCAGCCCAACAGTGTGGACTATGCGGCCGCCAATGCCTTTCTGGATGGCTGGGTACAAGAGAGCCCAGGGAACCGGAAAGCCATCAACTGGCCCGGATGGTCTGAGGTGGGTATGGCCAAGAACCTACAAGATGAGAATGGCGTATTGCGCTCGCTAACCACCCGCGAGGGGCTGGAAGCCTTGGATGCTGCCTGCATGCAAGATGCAGCGCAAATTCTGGTAGCGGATGTGCAAGTAGAAGCCTTGCAGGGCAATCCTTATTTGCTGGTGGGTTCCCCGGAATCAGCTCCGGCTGCAACTCAACCCTCGGCAACTAACCCGGCCACCCAGTTAGTAGTACCCGAAGGAATGACCCGGGTAGAGGCCACCATCCGGGAAGTATGGATGGAAGTATTGAAAGCCGAGGCCTTGGGCCTCGATGAGGATTTCTTTGAGCTTGGAGGGCATTCCTTGCTAGGGTCTATGGTGGTGAACCGGGTGGTAGAGACCTTCGAGGTAGACCTGGAATTCGAAGATATTTTCGAGTACGGTACCGTACGCAGTTTGGCGGCTTACGTGGATTCGCTGCTAGGAGAGCAAGCATCGGCGGTACCCGAAAAGCAGCACCCTGTAGCGGAAGCCGAAGGAGATTTCCCGCTTTCCCAACAGCAGTTGGGCATTTGGTCAGTCAATGCCAAGCACGGCGACAACGATTTCTACAGTATTCCCTACTCCTTCTACCTGCGCGATTCCATCGATGCTACCGCTATGCAAGGCGCTTTGGAATACATGGTAGCTCGGCACGCCTCCTTGCGCACCGTATTCTCCCTGACCACCGATGGGCCCATCCAGCGGGTACAGGAGAAAGCTCCGGTGGATCTAGAATTGGTGGACCTTACCGGTGAGGCGGATCCCCATGCCGTGATGCAGCTCCAAATACAGGAGCTCTACAAGCATCCCTTCTCCATCGAACAAGGGCCCTTGTGTCAGTTCAAATTGTTTCAGTTGGAAGCGAAAGTATGGGTGCTCAGCTCCAACTTCCATCACATTATTTGTGATGCCATTTCCCTCAGCAAAATCTTCTTCCCTGAGCTGCAGCAGGCGTACCAGGCCTTAGTACAAGGCCAGCCGGTACCGTTGGCGCCTTTGGCCGTTTCCTACGCGGAATATGCCTTGGATCAGCAGGCACGGTTTGCACAAGGGGAGCTGGACGAGCACCGCACCTTTTGGCAGCAGAAACTAGGCGGGCGAGGCCAGCTTTCGGCCTTGCCG
>DMST01000438.1:0-2035 GCA_003454975.1 Cytophagales bacterium
CCGCGCTCAGTCCAGGTAACACCAGGGATGGCCTGTGCCTGAAACGCATCCATGCTTTTCTTTACCTGCTGATAGGCAGCCATAGCAGCTCCCTCTGGCACATACCCCAGAGCAGGATTCTTAGTCATTTCCAGGTTTTGCAACATAGCCAGGTCTGGGCGGTCCTGCTTGGGCATTTCATTTACTTCGTCCAGGGTAATTCCTGAGTACTTTTCCAGCATCTCCAGCTGGGCCAGCTCACTGGCGGTAGGCGTAGGTTGTTGGTTAACCACAAATACTGCGGCGGCCAGGGCGGCCAATAGCAGAACTGCGGACAGGGCAATACCCCGTCCCGAAAGAAGTAATCTTCTTTTCATTGGACTTTTCAGTTTTAGTGTGAAGGCTAAAGTAAATAAATGTTGCAACAAACAAATGCTCAATGAAACATTGTTGCAAAAAAGTCGGCAATTGAACTAAATCTCTTTAAATGTTACAACGTGTTATTACAAAAGTATATGAACATGAATTTTTCAACGGGACTCGAATACTATTGAAATTCGTCTAACCAATCATTAAATGGGCCATAACCGCAATAATCAACGACGAACTCAAAATATAATTTGGTGTTTACTACAAAATTTGATCTTTTTTCAAACAAAACAGCTAAACCATCAGTTTGGGCCCGAATTGCATTTTAAGCAGTAGCTCTTTTGATACTTGATACATTAATGAATCTAA
Source organism: Cytophagales bacterium (assembly GCA_003454975.1). GTDB lineage: Bacteria > Bacteroidota > Bacteroidia > Cytophagales > Cyclobacteriaceae > DMST01. The sequence goes on from DMST01000438.1 coordinate 718, forward strand.
AGAAAGACATAATTGGCGGGCTACGCGAATTCTCTTAGGGGAAAATCATCAGGAAGGATTATGAAAATTCCGTGTTTCGGTCCAGGTCCAGTTTACCTTAGGCAGGATACCGCTGTATTGTTCCTCCAGCCAGGCCAGGATTCGGTTTACTAGTTGCCCTTCGGGAACCGAGGAGACGGCAAAGGGTCGGGAGGTGGGGTGGTCGAAGCGCTGGGCCTTGGTGAGGGGGCCTGCAACTACCCGCAGGATAGGGCCAGTATCGAAAGGGGAGTCTGCCTGCCAGTTGGCTCCGTGGGTCTCCAGCGGCGTGAGCTCCCGTGCCAGCACTCGCAGATCTGCCCGGGGGAAACTTTTTCGGTGGGCTACATCTACCCAGGTGGTGTACTTCTGCTCCAACTCGTATTGCCCGTCTGGGTACAGGCTCAACACCATGTCTACATGAGCCGTATTGGCGAACAGTGCATAATAGTGTATAGGGCGCGGCGCGGTCACTACCCGCAAGCGTACTTGTGGGTAGTCCAGCACCGTACCGCGCTGCTGCAACAGACCGTGGTCTTCCCGCACCCGTTGGTATTCGGGCTCCCAAATGGCTCGTACCGCCTCTGGGTCCTCCAGCACCGAACTAAAGGTCTCCAAAAAGTACGTGTACTTAGGTACCGAGGCTTTGGCCTCCTGAGCCGCCGACTCTGGCGCATCAAAAGGCGCGTAGAAGCCTTTGCGTTCTTCGGCATTGAGCCAGCACACAAGCTTTAGGGCTAGGTCCTCCTCGGGGCGCTGCGGTTCGTACTCCCGGAAGTCACCAATAGCCGCCATCCGGCGCAGCAGGGTGTCGTTCGATAGCGCCTGCTCTTGATGCAACATCGCCCATACCCCCAAAAAGCCGTCGATGTCCCAATGGTTATTCGTTACACCCTGTACTTCGGCTAACTCTGGCAGCTGAGCCTTCAACGCATTCAGCACGATGCCAGTGCTAGTATCGTCGTGCATACCCGGCAGTTGGGGAGCGCCTCGCCAGTGCGAAAGCGTCAGATATGCCGTAGGGTGGGTGCTGTCTACTACCGCCACACGCTCGTGCTGGCGTATCTCCGGGAAGGGAATGTAGGTGAGGGGCATAATTCGAATCCGTTTCCAGGCGCAAAACTAACCCAAAACTTGCGCGGTACCGTCCCACTCCGCTAGATTGAGCAGAACTGAAGAAGACTACTACATCATTATGGATACACGCTGGGGACTAGACTTGGGCGGCACCAAAATAGAGGGCGTCGTGATTACCAAAGAAGATAACGAGGTGCTGGCGCGACTGCGCGTGCCCACCGAG
>DMST01000438.1:2109-3845 GCA_003454975.1 Cytophagales bacterium
GATCGGGCAGATCGGGCGCCTGCTGGATATGCTGGAAGCCGAAGTAAACCACCGTCCCACGCGCGTAGGCATCGGAACCCCCGGCGCGATTGATCCACCCACGGGGCTTCTCAAAAACAGCAATAGCCAGTCCATCAACAAAAAGCCTTTCCTGACGGACCTTCAGGCTTCCTTGCCGGACATGAAAGTAGTGATGGCCAACGACGCCAATTGTTTTGCCCTGGCAGAGGCCATGATGGGCGCGGTGCAAGATGTAAAACCGGAGGCACAGGTGGTTTTCGGCATCATCATGGGTACAGGCGTAGGTGGCGGTTTGGTGATAAACGGACAGGTGCTCAACGGCGCCCAGAGTATCGGCGGTGAGTGGGGACACAACTTCCTGGACGAGAGCGGCTACGAATGCTACTGCGGCAAGCACGGCTGTGTAGAAACCATCTTGGCGGGTCCCTCGCTGGAACGCTACTACTGGGAAGCAAGCGGCGAGTCCCGCAAACTAAAGGAAATCTGGCAACGCTACGAAGCAGGCAACGACGCGTATGCGCAGGAAACCATCGACCGACTAGTGCATTTTTTCGGCTTGGGCTTTTCTTCCGTTATCAATATCGTAGACCCCGATGTAGTGGTAATTGGCGGGGGTGTGAGCAACCTACCCATCCTATATACGGAGGGGGTGAAGTCTCTTGAGAAGCACGTTTTCAATCCCCGTTTCGATACCCCCGTGGTTCCCCCCAAGCTGGGTGATAGTGCCGGTGTGTTTGGAGCAGCGTTTCTATAACCCACGGCGCTTGCGTAGGGCAAAAGAATGCTTGTACTCAACCTTACCTATATTAATAATAGTATAAGCCTAGGTTGAGGGTAGGATGTAGGCCGGTCAAAGCCGGTTCCTCCGATGTTCCCCACTGCGTTCTGATCGCTCATCCGTAGGTACTTTCAAGAGCCTATGGCTGCTGTAAGTCCTTCGTTATCAGAATACATAAGCCAAAGGAACACCCCTTTACTATTCTATTATTGCTGTGCGCCCCTTCTAGACTGCTTTTGCATGTAACTTTGTTGCAATTTTATGGTAGCGGTGTTGCGATACAAAAAACTCTGCCCTATCATTGTGCAACTAAGTTGCAATACAATACCGAAACACTAGTAATGAAACGTTCAATTAAATTATTCGGCTTGTTGGCCCTAGGTGCTGCTGTAGCCGCTTGTGATGTGACCCCAGAGGAGGAGAACGAAGAAGAGTTGATCACCACATTGCGGATTACCTTCACGGAAACAGGTACTTCCAACACGGTATCGGCTGTGTTCCAAGACTTGGACGGTGATGGTGGAGACGCAGCTACGCTGACAAACCCCACATTTGCTGCTAATACAACGTACTCTGCTACCATAGAAGTACTCAACGAGTCTGAGACTCCGGCTGAGGACATTACAGCTGAGGTAGAAGAAGAAGGTGCTGAGCACCAGTTCTTTTTTGAGTTGTCTAGCGGTACAGGAATCACTACAGAATATACCGATGACGATGGTAGCGGTAACCCTGTAGGTCTTTCCTTCAACCTTACGACTACGGATGCCGGTACCGGTACCATGATCGTAACTCTACGCCATGAGCCCAACAAGTCGGCCAGCGGTGTGAGCGGTGGTGACATCACCAATGCTGGTGGTGAAACTGACATCGAGGTTACTTTCGACGTGACTGTACAGTAGATTCATTTTCATAAAATAGTAAGGTTTTAAGCCCTCTG
>DMST01000438.1:3874-6090 GCA_003454975.1 Cytophagales bacterium
CAGGGCTTATTTTTTGTGCTGGCCTACCGCCTAGGCCTAAAGTGGGTACCAAAAGAGGGGGGAATTTGGTATCTTCTACTCAAACGCACTTCATGAATTTATGCGGTCCCTGACCCTCGTATTGCTTTGGGTGACTGGTATGAGCCACGGGCAAATTATTTCTCTGTCCCAGCTATCTGGCCGAACCCCCATACACAGCCAATGTCAATATTTGGCAGATGAAAACCACGAGCTTACCCTAGAGGATATCCTGACTGATAGTATGCAGGGGCAATTCCGGGAGGCCCCTGAGGAGGTACTGAACTACGGAGAATATGGACCTACACTTTGGCTCAAAATAGAGGTAGCTGCCCCTACTGACCAGGTGAGCCAACCGTGGGTGCTGGAGGTTGCCTATCCCTTTTTGGGCTATGGCCTATTTTACTCACGCCAGCCAGACGGTACTTGGCTGCAAGCCCAGGCAGGATCTGAAATCCCCTTCGACTCCATTACCAACCGAAGTCCAGCACATATCTTCCTTCTTCCCTCACCCCCGGAAGAAACGGCCACCTATTATCTAAAGATAGGGAGCCGACGAGGGGGAGTTATCCAGGGGAGTATTTTCCTCACCCCAGAGGGTGCCTACCGAGACTACGCAGAGCGTAAACACCTGTATCTGGGAGCCTTCTTTGGGGCGTTGCTCATCATGCTGGTGTATAACCTCTTTCTGGCCGTTTCGGTACGATCAGTTACCTATCTGTTGTACTGCCTCTTTTTGGGCTTCCACCTGGTCAATCGTATGGCTCTTATGGGGTATCTCAGCTACCTTACCGAAGGCTGGTTTTCCAATGGACCGGTGGTAAGCTTCACCCTGCGGGCCTACTACCTGGCTGCCACCTTCTTTGCGATTCGGTTCTTGCGTACCCGCCGTACCATGCCCCGCTGGCACACCGTTATCATGGCTTTTGTAGCCATTCAGGTGGTGTTTTTATTGTTGTACTTCATTTCCGGGCCTCATCCGCTTTTCATCGTGATGGTGCCGCCGGTTTGCATCGTGTTATTGATATCGGGGGTGATTGCCCTGCGTCGCGGTCGCAAAGAAGCCAAGTATTACCTGGCAGGCTGGACCCTGTTTCTGATCGGACTCATTGTGTATGCCGGCAAGACCATGGGTGTTTTTCCGGCAACGGAGTTTATTGAATACGTTACCCTACCAGCGGTGCTTCTGGAGGTGCTTATGTTCTCGTTTGCACTGGCAGACCGTATCAACGTATACCGGTTTGAAAAACAAGAAGCCCAAGCACGAGCTCTGGACATAGCCACCCAAAAGGAGAATCTACTGGCCGAGCAGAATGCACTTTTGGAGCAAGGGGTGAAAACCCGAACCCAAGAGTTGCAAAAGGCCAATGATTTGATGAGAAACCAGCAAGAGGAATTAATTGCCCAAAACGAGCGACTGCAACAGCAGCAGGAAGAAATAGAGGCCATCAACCAAAACCTGGAATATACGGTAGTGCAGCGTACGCGCAAGATTGCGGAAGCGCACCAACAAATTGTGGATTTTGCATTTATGAACGCCCACGAATTGCGGGGGCCCTTGGCGCGCGTACTAGGCCTAAACTATCTCATGAAACTAGGTGCCGTACCGCCCGGCGAAGTGCCCGAAATCTTAGCTAAAATTGATGAATCGGCCGAGGAGATGGACCAGGTAGTGAAGAAGATAACCAGGAGGCTTGAGAAATCCGAAGTGCTGAACAGAGGCAAGGAGAGACCGTGAAATAGTATGAAATAGTTTCACTACCGGGCACCGCATACCTTTGGTATACACAATAAGGGAATTGGTTTAAAAACATGCATTACGTGCATTAACTAAAGTAAAAAAGCGCTCCGTTGGAGGGCTTTTTTTATGCCTATTATCCTCAGACCACAGGATGGTAGATTACTCCCCCAATGGTTTCCGGTTATCCTGCTAAGTTCCCTTATCTTCCCGCATGAAAACCGTTCTCGTTGCTTGGTTGCTTACCGCATTTACTACCTGCCTGATGGCCCAAACTGCCGCTGACTTTCCGTTCAAGGACATTTCTGAAACGCCAGAAAACTACACCCCCGAAACCCTGGCCGTTCGGATGATTCAAGGGTTGGGCTTCCGGTACTACTGGGCTACCGAGGGCCTGCGGCCACAGGATCTGGCCTACCGACCCACGGAAGAGGCCAGCTCTACTCCGGAGCCCCTACAG
>DMST01000438.1:6123-6736 GCA_003454975.1 Cytophagales bacterium
AGACCCTACAGCACATTTATGGTTTAAGCAATATGATAGTGCAGGCCACGAAGAATGAATCGAACGTGCGCGTGAGGTCCGAAGACTGGGACCTGGAAAAACTACGGGTAGAAACCCTGACCAACCTGGAAACCGCTATAGAATCTCTAACCACCGACCCTGCACCGCTCGCCGAGCGGGAAATGATCTGGGGGCAAGGCGAGAACCGCTCCACCCTACCCTTCTGGAATGTAATCAACGGCCCCTTGGCAGATGCGATTTACCATACGGGCCAGGTAGTTTCTTTCCGCCGCACCAGCGGCAACCCCTTACCCAAGGGGGTGAATGTGCTCACCGGCACGCGGAGAGGTCAATAGCCGCCAGACATAATTGATTGGCCGTTGAAAAACCCAAAACCGGTTTTTTTTGGCTGGGGCCCATCCACCTGGCAGATAATATTTGTCTGTATAATCCGGTGGTTCTTTGATCCATCCCTAACCGAATTTTAGTACATCCTATGGCCAAGGAACAAGTAGATGTAACCGCGCTGGGCGTAGCGGTAGTGCGGATGATGGAAGCCTCATATCCTCGCTCGCAGCGGTTGTTTGAAGACAAAGTCTCCCAGCATTTTCTA
>DMST01000438.1:6749-8768 GCA_003454975.1 Cytophagales bacterium
CCGGCACTTACCGCCTTCTAACCAAACTATTATCGGGCCGGTGGGCCCGTAAACGGCTGCTGAAGCGCCGCGACGAACAGTTCCCTGGGGTGCTCGGGCTGATCCCGGTGCGCACCCGCTATTTAGACGACCGCGTTGAGGAGGCCTTGGGCCGGGGCATTCGGCAGATGGTAATCCTCGGTGCTGGCATGGACTCCCGGCCGTATCGGATTGCGGGCATTGCCCAGGCCCAGGTGTACGAGGTAGACCGCCGCAGTGTGCAGCAATACAAAAAGGCCAAGGTAAAAAAGTGGCAGAGTCGGCTACCTCCCCACGTCACCTTTGTGGAGGTAGATTTTGATACGCAAACCCTGGAAGAAACACTGGGTTCTTACTTTACCCTGGACCGGGAGGAACCTACTCTATTTCTTTGGGAGGGAGTAACGCAGTACATCACCGAAGAGGCGGTGCGCCAAACGTTCGCTTTCCTCAGCACTTTTGATAAAGCAGATGTGGTAATGTCTTATGTACCCCAAGAGTACCTCAACGGAACCTCGGACCTGCCCTATCTACCCAAGCTACTGGAAGGCCTGGCCCAGTCGGGCCGGAGTTGGCATTTCGGCATAGCCCCCGAACAGTTGCCTGAGTTTGTACAGCCCTATGGCTACACCGTGCGGGAGGATGTAGGTCATGAAGAGCACCAAACCCGGTACCTGGAACCTGCCCAGCGCAAAATGCTGGTTGCGCCCATCGAGCGGATTGTTTGGCTAAGGCGGGGATAATGTTTTATCTTCCGTTATGCAATTGCGTACGGATCGTCTTTGGCTCCACCCCCTGCGACCGCAGGATATACCCGAGGTGCATGAGCTACACTCCTACCCCGAAACCATGAAGTACAACACCCTCGGTATTCCAGAGAACCTGGCCGTGACCGAGCAGGTGTTCGCACCCTATTTTGATGGGTTGTTGCAAGCAGAGCGTATGCAATACATTTGGGCCATCCGGACGGCAAAAAGCAGTTTCGTGGGGACCATTAGTTTATCTAAGGGGGTGGCACGTTTTCGCAAAGCGGAACTTGCCTACAGCCTCGTACCCGCCCACTGGGGAAAAGGCTATGCTACCGAAGCCCTCAAAAGGGTAATTGCCTTTGGCTTTGATACCCTGGGCCTCCATCGCCTGGATGCCGGAGTTGCCGTGGAAAACGTAGCTTCGTTTCGGGTGATGGAAAAGGCGGGAATGGTTCGCGAAGGGCGGCACCGGAAAATCCTGCCCATCCCCTCGGGCTGGAGCGACAACTACAGCTACGCTATTCTTGAATCCGATCCGCGCACATGAAATCCCTCATAGTCCGACTTCTCACCCCGGACGAACTCCCGCAATTCGAAGCGTTGGTTAGGTTGTTTGAAGTCGTATTTGAGATGGAAAACTTCCAGATTCCCCCAAAGGACCATCTGCAACAGGTACTGGAAAAGCCCGGGTTTTTTGTGATGGTAGCGATACAGGAAGGCACGGTAGTAGGAGGGCTAACCGCCTACACCCTAGACCAATACTATTCCCAAAAACCGCTCGCTTACATTTACGATTTGGCCGTAGACACCACCCTACAACGGCAGGGCATCGGTAAGCAATTGATTGCTGCTTTCCATCGGCATTGCCAGGAGAGAGGCTACGAGGAGGTGTTTGTGCAAGCCGATGAGGTAGACGACTATGCGCTCGATTTTTACCGAAGCACACGGCCGACAGAAGAGGAGAAAGTACGGCATTTTTATTATTCGCTTTGATAGCGAGCCAGACCGTATGCTTAGGAATTCAACGTATTTTAGTTTCCGGTGATCGTATTCATTTTTTAAGTCTGCATTATGGATCCTCAATTTTTCGAAACTCCGGCCGATTTTAGGGCTTGGCTACAGCAGTTCCACTCCACCGAGGAGGAGCTTTGGGTAGGTGTGTACAAGAAAAAGACGGGTAAGCCCACCATTACGTTATTGGAGGCTATCCCGGAGGCATTATGTTTCGGCTGGATCGACGGGAAAACCCGTA
>DMST01000310.1 GCA_003454975.1 Cytophagales bacterium
GCCAAGGAAGGTATGATTAGCATCATGGTACGATGCTCAGCTGATCCCTTTTCCATGCCAAACCAAGGGCCAAAAAAGTGGGTAAGTCCCAGCAGAATCAGGTTGAAGAGCAGTGCCCCCACGGGCAACATAAGGTACCGGGCATCTAGCTGCACCGATACCAGGGCCACAAAGATGGTGGCCGGCAAGGCTACGTTGAGAATGATGAGCTTTACCCCTTTCATCTCTGCCCGATCTCCGATTTTGCGCTGTAGGAGGAGACCCAGCAAGATGAAAAGAATGAAGACTACGGACTGTTCCAGTATCTCCATGGGGCTTAGCTCAACACTTTAGTAAGGGTTTCCAGGAAAATGTCGGCCTCCTCCATCGTGCCCATGCTTACACGGCACCAATCTTGACTCCAAAAGTCGAAAGCCCGCACACCTACCTGGTGCCCATACATTTGGTCCAAGAAGGCCTTGCCTTCCATGGCAATAGGAAAAATGATAAAGCTGGTATACGACGGGGCCGGTGCACTGCCCATTTCCGTCACGGACTTCACCACGTGGTTGCGCACCTTCGTATTATTCTCACGCGACATCAGCAAGAACTCTTGATCCTCCAAACTAGCGTGAGCTGCGGCAATCGTGGTCTGGCTAATGCCCATGCCCCCACGCGTGATCTGCTGCACTTCCTCAATGTACTCTGGCTGGGCCATCATGTAGCCAAAGCGAAGACCCGCCATACCATGGATCTTGGAGAACGTACGGGCCACCATTACGTTGTACCCCTCTGCTACCAAGGATACCATACTCTGAGCCTCTCCCCCCTCGATGAAGTCCAGATAGGCTTCATCTACAAACACTGGCACCTTGGCCGATACTCGTTTGCAAAATGCTCGCAGTTTTTCAGCATCGGTAATGGAACCCGTGGGGTTGTTGGGATTACAGATGTATACCAACTTAGTATTGCTATCAATGGCTTGCTCCATGGCATCCAGATCATGACTCCAGTCATCCTTTAGCTTCACCGGCTTCCAGGTAGCCCCAACCGCTTCTGCCACTTTGATTAGGGACATGTAGCTAGGGTCAGCAGAAACGACATTGCCCCCTTGGATGAAGGAGAGCATGCCTACTTTCTCAAGCAGGTCGGAGGACCCTGGGCCGGTCATTATATGGTCGGGCGTTACACCCTCTTTTTCTGCTAGTTTATCAATGAGCGCAAACAGCTCACGCCAGCCGTAGCGGTTGCCTGTTACGGAAGCTTTTTTCAGTGCCTCTAGCGCTTTGGGCGAAGGCCCGTAAGGGTTCTCATTGGCATTTAATTTTGCCTTGAGTGCCGGTGCATTCAGGGCTGCCATGGGCAGGTATTCTTTCAAAAAGGGGCTATGTAATATCTGGCCTTGGGCATTGAGCCGTACGGAACCGCGTGGAATTTCACTGACTCCCATATGGGGTAATAATGCGGTGCCAGTGAGGGTGAGAGCACCGGTTTTTAACCAATTTCTTCGCGTCAAATGAGTCATCTTCAGTGGTGTTTCAGTGAGCTATATTATCCAATGTAACCGGAGAATAGGAAAATTAAAAGCCACACCACAGACCACAAAAACCCTCTTTTGAGAGAGATAGCCGTGTTTATTGAGAAAATTTAAAAAATAGAGAGTAAAATCTGAAAATTAATTTTTCTACTCAGATTACACATTTATCGGTTTCGAAATTTGAATTATCATCTTCATTAAAAAAAGTACGATCAGCATTTCTATCTCTTCCTCTTTCGCACCTACTCTTCCACCTAATTGGGGATTCCGTGGGTCACTAGTGGGAAATCCATTCCAATTACCCACGACTCATGAAATATTGGTTCCTTTCCTTTTCTCTTGCCTTGCTCTTCAGTCCTGCTTTAGGCCAAATCACCCTCACAGGCACTACGCAAGATGTTAATACCAACCAGCCCGTACCCTACGTCAACATTGGAGTACTGGGCAAGAATATCGGTACCGTGTCCGGCCCGGACGGCACCTTCACCCTTGAGATACCGGAAGAGTATACGCAGGATACCTTGAAAGTATCATCCATAGGGTACGAAGCCCGGCTCTTCCTAGTGGCTAATCTAGCCCAGCAACTACAGTCCAATCCTACCCTGCTAATGACTCCGAAGGTAATTGAGCTAGCGGAGATCATGGTGAAGGGTGACCTGCCCAACACTACGGTACTGGGCAACCGCAACCATACCGAAATGGTGCAGGTAGGCTTCCGGGGGGCCTCCCTAGGGCACGAGGTAGGCATCAGGTACAAAGTGAAGCACCCTGATACATTTCTGAAATCCTTTAGCGGGTACATCCTCAGCAACACTAGTGAAAGCATGCGTTTCCGGCTCAACTTTTATGAGGTGAAAAAAGGATGGCCTGGAGAAAAGATTGTGCAACAGAACATCATTATTTCCTTAAATCAAGAAGAAGGCCGGTTCCAAATAGACCTAACCCCTTACAACATCTCCATGGACGAGGACTTCTTCTGTACCATAGAGCTTATTGAGAACCTGAATGAAGAAGAAGCCATCATGTTTGCAGGCACCTTTGGGGGCAAAAAGATGCCCTTCCGCGAAACCAGCCAAGGCAAATGGGACACTTACCGTTCCTTCAGCCTGGGGTTCCAGATCGAGGCAGCTTATTGAAAAGGGAAAACAAAACAGCTGAGGAAAAGCCTTACTGGGCAGCGCAGCCGGCTTAAGAAAAAGGGGCGTATGCCAAAGCTACTTGCTTTCCAAAGAAGGCAATACCTACGGCATATACCTGCCGCTTTTCAGCCAGCAGCTCCGCAGTATATTGACGTTGCTCTATCTGTTCCAAGGCTTCCTGTGCGGTAGCTTTTAAACTCTCAGCTCTTTCTGCCCGCTTAAACTCCAACACATAGCCTCTACGATCGTCGGCATCTTTGGGAATTAACAGCATATCTGCCCGGCCTAGGCCCACTTCCCGATTGCTGGTGATCTTGTGAGTAGGGAAAAGATACCCCAGTGTACCCATCATAAAGGCATGGTATATTTTCTCCGGAGCATCGTCGGCTAGATCGTAGTAACTAAAGGCTTCCAGCACGTACCCCTTCAGGTAACGCTCGAAAAGCGCAATATTACCATTGAGCAAACCCTCTAGCATTTCTTGGGTAGGCTGTGTATCCAGGGTTTGCTCAAAATACCGTTCAAAAATAGTTTGGTACACCGCCAAGACTTCCTTATTGGGGATTCGGAGTTGGTAATAATATTTAGTCTCTTCTTGCCGATCAAAGGACGCGTATAAGTAACCGCTAAATACCAGAAAGGTCATAAGTGTCATGGCCTTCGGTCGCTCTAAGTCCTGAAATACCGTATGATCCTTCAGCTCGCTCTCCAATACTTCTCCCTGCATCAGCTTTTCTAACTGGGTAATGGTACTGAAACTAGCCTGCTCAAACTGGCGAATGAGTAAACTATTCTCGCTGGTATTGACCCAATACGGCCGGAATCCTTGGGTGGGTTTTTGCAGGTAATTCAGAATAGACCAGGGATTATAAATTTGGTGCTTACCAAAGCGATACCCATTGTACCAGGTGTCCACGTCTTCATAGTGTTCTGGTAGGCCTTGTGCTTCCAGCCCTTTTTTAACCTCTTCTGGGGTAAAACCAAATTTATCGGCATATCCCTCATCCAGCACCGTTGCCACCGTCAGGTTATTCAGCCCGCTAAACAAGCTTTCTTTTGCCACCCGAAGAATTCCTGTAATGATAGCTTTGCCCAGAGCCTTATTATCTTTGAGGGCATCACCAAAGAGTATCTGTATTGTGTCGCGCGCTTCGGCATAGTACCCCCGGTTATAGGCCTCAATCAATGGTGTGTCGTATTCATCAAGGAGCAGGATCGGGGCAATACCATGGTACTCCTCCAGTAATTGGGTTATAAACAGAAGGCTATCTTGCAACACATGTTTAGGCGCCTCCCTATCTAATAATGCCTCAAATTTTTCCCTTTTATTCCCCCTCCAAAGGCCATCTTTTTTCAATAGATACAGGTGTGGTTCTACCATGGCGCTTATGGCCTTGGCTAGCTGATGCTGCATCGCCTCCCAGTTTGGGCCCTTGCAGCTTCGGAAAGAAACCATGACTACCGGATACTTCCCCTGATGCTCCCAGGCAGGACTCTTGGTAATTGCCAGCCCCGTAAACAAGCCGCTGTAGTCCCGTTGATTATCGAAGAAGTAATGGAGCATGCTCAAATTGAGCGTTTTCCCAAACCGCCGAGGTCGTGGTAAGAGCACCACTGGATTGGTATCCTGTATTACCTCTTCAATCAGCAGGCTTTTATCCACGTAAAAATGGCCACCCTCACGAAGGTTTTCAAAATCACTCTGTCCTAAAGCAATGGTGGGCTTGTTCATCGCCTAAAGATACATAAGCAGGCGGCAAGTTGCCTACACCGGAACAGACACCGTAGCCGTAGTGCCCGAGTCTTCCGTGGCTTCCAGGTTCACCCGGCCATGTAGGGTGTTGATCCGATTCTTAATGTTCAGTATCCCAATTCCGTCGGCGGAGGCTTTCCTCATTCCCTGCCCATTGTCCTCTACCACCAGAATGAGGTTTCGCTGACTTTGGTACAATTGCACGTTCACGTGGTTAGCCCCGGAATGCTTGATGATGTTATTTACCAGTTCTTGTAGGATGCGAAATACCGCTACCTCTTTTCGTTCGTCGTAGCGTGTTTCCAGGTTGAAGTATTCAAACTCAAACTGGATGGAAGACGGCGGTAAGGCCTTATTTAGGGTGTCCTCAATGGCCGGGACCAAACCAAGTTCTGTCAGGGCCCTAGGCATCATCCGGTGCGATATCTCGCGCGTATCGTGGGCTGTTTCGTCCAGCAATCCTTGCAGTCGGTTCACCTGCTCCTGCTGCTCCATCACCAATTCCTTACTCAGCTCCTCGAAGCCCCGTTTCAGAGCCGTGAGTTGCTGCCCTACCCCATCATGCAGGTCCTTGGCTATGCGTTTGCGCTCGTCCTCAGTGGCTACAAACACCGCCTCCAAGCCCCGCTCTTGCTCCGTAATCACCGCCTCTTGCAAGATCCGCTTCTGGCGGTTGCGAGACTGGTTGTAGTATATGAGGCCCAACAGAACAAGTAGGATCATCCCACCGCCCAAAGACCCCATCTGGATCCGCTGCCGCTGTAGGGAAGCTTCTTGATTCGCGAGTTCCAGATCTTGGTTTGCTAGTTTCAAGTCTTGTTTGGCAAGCTGTTTCTCCTTCTGTTCGGTTTCGAATTGAGTTTCTAACCGCTCAAGGATCTCCAGGTTTTTCTCGTTCAGCAGACTATCACCGTACACCTTATGTAACTCAAAATAGGCTAAGGCCACTTCAAATTCTCCGAGCTGCTTTTCCAAGGCAGAAAGGCGTTTGTACACCTTAGCAATTTCGTCCTTGCTATTCACCGAAAGTGCATTTTCCAACGCCTGCTCAGCATACTGCTTGGCTACCGGATAGTCCCCCCTCGACTGTTCCAACTCAGCTAATTGATCGTATACTATAGCCAGCTCTTTTTGATTACCATATTTTTCGTGTAAGGAGACAGCCACTTTCAACGTGTCAGCGGCATCCGCCAATTGCCCCAGTTGAAAAAGGGAGGCACCTACCACTGCCAAAGAGGAAGGTTGGTATTGTTCAATATTCTGTTCAATAAAAATCCGTAGGGATTTCCTGCCATTTTGTAGCGCGGCCTCATATTCTCCTGCTTCATACTGCACATTCGCCGCATTATTTAGTAAGGCTCCTACACCAAAGGGGAAGTCACGATGAGCAAAAGCTTCTGCCGCTTTTTCATAGTAATCAGAAGCCTTTTCCAGGTCACCCATGGTTTTGTAGAGAATCCCCAGATTGTTATTGGCCTTGCCCATACCCAGGTAGTCCGTCTGCGACTCATACAGCCTCAACGCCTCCAAATGATTTCGGAGGGCTTCCTCCCTATCCCCTAAGGACTCATAGACCAAGCCGATATTTCCTAGAGCATCCGCCATGAAGATGGTATCCTGTAAGCCCAGATATACATCATATGCTTCTCGGTTGAGCACCAAAGCAGTATCATAGTCGGAAATCCCTTCATATGTTATAGCACTGAGCAACAAAGACTTGGCTATACTAGACGGGTCATTTATCCGTTGGGACAACTGGTAGGCAGAGTCTAAATACAACAATGACGAATCTGGATTTTGAAAGCTCAACAACTCACCCAATCTCATTTGAAGGGAAAGCCGAGCGGAATCGGATAAGGAGGGTTCTTGCAGTCTATCCTGAAGGGTATCTATTTGATAGCTAAGTTGACCATACAAGGGAAATAAGTGAGTCCACAAAAGAAGGAAAAGCAGCCAAGGCTTTTTACGGTTCAACATGGCATTTAGGGTAGGTGAAGTTTTATTCTAAAATAGAAATCAAACGCTAACTGCACCAAGCTTATGGTCTCTGTATGGAGTACAGTATCCAGAAAGATGAAAGAATACTATATTTCATCGTTCGGAATTCTTTTGAGGGAGAAAATCAAAGTGAAGCAGTTTGCCATCATCCTATTCGGTAGTCTATTCTTATGGCTATCTCCTGCCGCTGCCCAGGATCAAAAACGGAAAGCGGTATACCTAGAACTAGCCGGTAGCGGTGGCTTAGGCTCCGTTAACTACGAGCAGTCCTTCGCTGAGCGCGGCATTGCTGATTTTACCTGGCGTGCAGGCTTTAGCATGGCCCCCATCGACCCCAACAACGGCGTGGGCTTGGTATTTCCGGTCATGGTGAATACCCTGGTGGGGCCGGAGGCTCACCAATTAGAGGTAGGTTTGGGACAGGGCCTCACCGTTACTACCCGAGGAAGCATCCATTTGCTTGCCTTGGCAGGCTTGGGCTATCGATACCAGTCTGCAAGCTCTCCATGGTTCTTTCGTGCCACTTACACGCCACTTATTTCCTACCTCCTCGGTTCCCAGTGGCAGCACTGGGGTGGTCTCAGTCTTGGTTATACCATTAGCTCCCCCTCAAAATGAAGCAACTCAGTCTTTGCTTGCTCTTCATCCTAATGGCCCAGGGCTGCCAACCCGTTTTCCGCCTCTCTGGCCCCAACTTCTTCGAGGACGGTTTTGAGGACGCCACTCGTTTTGATGAGCTTTTTCTGCCTAAGGACATCTTGTGGTCCTTTACCCAACAAACCCGTAGTTCCAATACCATCACGTTAGATTCCACCTTTGCCCATTCGGGCAACCAATCCTTGCGGTTCGAAGCCCAGGCTTCTTCTGAAAGCACAGTGTCCAAATGCAGTCTGGCCAAGCAGAACATGGCCTTTCTGGCCGGAGAAACGGTCCGAATATCAGCCCGCTATTTTCTGGAAGGTAATCAGCCGGCCGAGTGGCTTTTTCTGTTGGATTTAGAAGAACAGGTTCCCATTGGAGCCGGGCCAGGAGTACGCCTAGCCTTGGTCAACAACCAATTGCGGATGGAGTACAAGTTTTTGGAACCGGACGTGATCCAGTCCGAAGGTACCGAAATCGACTTTCCCCGAAACCAATGGGTGGAGTTGGTCTGGGAAGTAATGCTATCGCAAGCAGAGGAAGGCACCGTCCGCCTCTGGCAAGACGATCAACTGATCCTCAATCAGGAAAACATCGCTACCTTACCTAAGGACATCCTCTACTTTCAGCAAGGCACCAAGGAAATGTACACCAGCATCGAGATCGGCATTACGGCCAACACCCGCGATCACGACCTGACCTTGTGGGTGGACGATTTTCGGATTGAAACCGTCGAATAGTCCTTCTCTAAATCCCAATCCTCAAGAGCACATGAATGATGGGCGTTTTTACTGGAAATCTTGACTGCTACCCTGGGACCGCTTATCAGTTTCAGCCTCGCCTTTTCCATACCCTATCTCACCTGCCACTCATCACCCCCAAGCCCGCTCATCGTCCTGGGTAAATAAATAACCCCTTTGTCATTACGGACGGCATCTTTTGCTCAATACACAACTTCACCAACCACCGTCCACTCACTATTTCCGCTACATTCACGTTAACTTACCATCAACCAACACTTACCTATGGCTACCCACTGCCCACATTGTGGACATGAGAATCCGGACTTCTCTATTGTCTGCGATAATTGCTCTACCCAGCTAGCCGAACCTCAGGCCATCATTCAGGAGTTGCTAGACGTGCAAGCCTTGCTAGCCCAACGGCAGCAAGACGAAATGGATATATTGCGGCAAACCATGGAGCGCGTACAGGCCCAACTAGGGTTGCTCAATCAGGAAGCACCGACACCTACCGAACCCACACCCGTGTTTGAGGAGCCCACTCCTCCGGAACCTATCCAGCACATTCAGAAGGAGGAAATAGATCATTCTTGGGTGGAAGCTTCTCTGACAGCAGATGACACGCCCTTGGAAGCAACACCTACCACCACCGAGGAACCCGGTCTAGCAGAGGATACTCATCCTGTGGCAGCTTTTGTGTCCCGGCCCATGGTGGCTGCTCCCACCCCGCCCCAGACTGAACATACTCCTACCACTTCGCAGGAGCCTTGGTATAAGTCCTTACCGGCTCCCTTACCAGATGGCTTCGAGGTTATCCGGAAGTCATACCAGAAGTATAAGGAAGAGGGCAAACTTCCTATCTTCTTTATGACCTTGGCCGGGGGTATCGCCCTGCTGTACGGCATCGGCTACTTGATGCAATATACCCTCAAACTGACAGGAGACTATTCAGAGATCATCAAAGTAGGTATGGGGTTTGTGGCCGCCGCTGCGGCCCTCTTCATTGGCATCCGACTCACGAAAAGGGACGACCAGTACCGTGAATACGGAGCTATGGTCATGAGCCTGGGCATTGTGCTCAACTACGTCATGATCTATTTTCTCTCCGACCTGGGTAACTTCCCTACCCTCTCCTCCTCTTTGGTCGGGTTTGGCCTTATTGTGCTCAATACCGGAGCGGGTATTGGTTTGGCCCTGCGCTTTGAGACACGGCTCATTGCTACACTTTTTTTGCTGGGTGGAGCCTTCGCTCCTTTCTACCTACAGTCTACGGACGACGGATCTAGCTACTACGGCTACCTCTGGCTGCTCACCGCAGGCACCTGCTTTGTGGCATGGCGCATCCGGTGGCGGGGCCTCTACCAGCTGGCTTTCGGGATCAGCAGTGTATTGCTAGAGGCCAACGCATTCTTGCAGGAGCCCGACAGTGGCCTATTTGTGGTGTACTACCACCTTTTCGCGTATCTGTTTTTCGCCCTGCTGCTGGTAGAAAAACGCCGCTGGAAACCCCAGCTAGACACCTATGGACTTGTCATGTTATCGGCTAACGTGGCTTTGCTGGTGATCAACCTTTTCACAGTGCTAGACCAAACATTGCCGGTATTGGGCTGGGTGTACGCTACCAATGCCGCTCTGTTTTTGGTGGCCTTTCTGCTACCCAGCCGCGAGGCGCAGGCACAAGGTCGGGGTATGCTCATCCTCATCAGTGGTATTCTGCTGGGTGTGGCTATCCCTGCATTCTTCCAGCAAGCCTTTATGGGACTTTTTTGGTCCTTGGAGGGTCTCCTACTCCTGTTCTTCGGTAGCCGCTTCCGTATGGGCCTGGTGCGCAAAGAAGGCTACGCCCTGCTCGTAATTGCTGCAGGTAAGCTGCTGTGGCACAGCCAGGAAATCGTCACACAGTGGGGGGATACCTGCTGGCACCTTGGCTTGCTCAACTTGGCCATCCTACTGGGTGTAATCACTACCGCCTGGGTTGGGGGTATACGCACCGGCCAGAACCTTCCC
>DMST01000311.1:0-234 GCA_003454975.1 Cytophagales bacterium
ATGCCCAAATGGAGCCCAACGGCGCGGTGGCCCATGTAGAGGCGGACAAGGCAATTATTTACATACCCACGCAGGTAGCCAAGGTAACCCGGGACGAAGTGGCCGAGGTGTTGGGTCTGGAAACCGACCAAGTGGAGGTACAACCCACCTACCTGGGCGGTGGCTTCGGTAGGCGCCTTCACACGCCCAACGGCAAACAGGCGGCCCTGATCTCGCGGGCCGTAGGGGCGCCTA
>DMST01000311.1:264-4768 GCA_003454975.1 Cytophagales bacterium
AGCGCCCGTGCACGTATTCTACAACCGGGTAGACGAGTTTCGGTCGGCGCAGTTTCGTCCGCCTACGCACCACGTAGTAAAGGCCAAGCTCACCGACGCGGGCACCATTGACTACATAGAGCATCAGGTATCGGGGGGTAACTCCGGCTGGGGCAGCCCCATCACGCCTCCGGCGATGGAAGCCCT
Source organism: Cytophagales bacterium (assembly GCA_003454975.1). GTDB lineage: Bacteria > Bacteroidota > Bacteroidia > Cytophagales > Cyclobacteriaceae > DMST01. The sequence continues at coordinate 451 of DMST01000311.1, forward strand.
GATGGGAGCTGACGTAGGCATCTTTTTTGGCGGACAGGTAAACTATACCAAGATTCCGAACATACGGGTGACCTCCTGGCACGTTGACCTGCCCTTCGGCACCACCATGTGGCGCGCACCGGGCGTAATGGCCAATACCTTTGTGCTGGAGAGCTTTATGGACGAGCTGGCTCACCAGGCGGGCAAAGACCCCGTAGAGTTTCGCATAGCACACCTGCCCGACGATGCGAAGGGCAAGCGGCAGAAGGCGGTGGTACGCAGGGCGGCCGAGATGGCCGGCTGGGGTACGCACACCTTGCCCCCGGGGCATGCCTTGGGCATAGCTACCAGCGGGGAGTTGTCTACCGTAGAGGCCCAGGTAGCCGAGGTATCCATAGAAAAGGGTCGCCAAGGTGACTACATCAAGGTACACCGGATCACTTGTGCCATGGACGCGGGCATGATCATCAACCCCGATCAGGTAAAAGCGCAGGTAGAGGGCGGCATCCTGATGGGCATGAGCGCCTCTATGTTTGAGAAGGTGGAAATACGAGACAGCGAGGTTACACCCAACATGTACGGGGCGTACCGCATGGGCCGGATCAAGGATGCGCCCAAGGTATTAGATGTAGAGCTGATTGAGAGTGGTGACAAGCCACTGGGCGTGGGCGAGCCGCCCATCGGGCCGATAGGCGCTTGTATTGCCAATGCGTTGTTTACCCTCACAGGCAAGCGGCTACGCAACCTGCCCGGGGCCGAGGAATTCGCCAAGGAGATGGCTGTGAGCTAACGCCACTACCCCGTGCTGTTGTTGGTGTCGCTTCGCTAAAACACCCACAACGGCGAGGCTAACTTCTTCAATTATAAGTAAGGGTAGTGCTACTATAGGTTCTTAAGCCCCGGGATTCATCCCGGGGCAGATCGGGCATTGCGGGTTCGAATGATTAGATTAGAAAGACATGGCTGACTTAATACGGGTAAAAAGCATCTCTGAATTTCATTCGCTGGTGGGCATGCCGGTGCCGGATCATCCGCTGATTTCTCTGATCACGGATGACATGTTGCCGCCGTTTGATCAGATTGACGATAGCCTGATTAACGTCCGGTATACCTCGGATATGTACTCCATTATGTACAAGGACAAAGTCAGTGGATCGTTGGGCTACGGCCGAAACACCTATGACTTTCAGGAAGGGACGCTCGTCTTTCTGAGCCCGGGGCAGGTATACGAATCGCCTAGCCGGGAAGACTTGCAGGTGAAGGAAGGCTGGACCCTCATGTTTCACCCCGACTTGCTGCGTAAGTCTGCCTTGGGGAAGAAAATGGAGGAGTACACCTTCTTTTCGTATGCGGTAAACGAGGCTCTGCACCTGTCGCCCAAAGAGGAAACCTTCTGCTTAGAACTGAGCCAAAAGATCAGAGAAGAGTGTGCTCAAAACCAAGATCAACACAGCCAAACGCTGATCATTTCTACGTTGGAGTTGCTCCTGAACTACTGTATGCGGTTTTACGACCGGCAGTTTTATTCAAGAACCAACATCAACAAGGACTTTGTGGTGAGTTTTGAAGGGGCCTTGAAGAACTTTTTCCAATCTAATCAGGTGGCGGAGGTGGGTTTGCCCTCCACGGATTTCTTTGGGCAGGCCTTGAATATGTCTACCAACTACCTGAGCGATATGCTGAAGAAGGAAACCGGGAAGAGTATCAAGGAGCATATTGACGGGTACGTGGTAGACCGGGCGAAATCCATCCTGCTCAACTCCAGCCAAAAGGTGAGCGAAATCGCCTACGGGTTGGGGTTTGATTATCCGCAGAGCTTCACCCGACTGTTCAAAAACAAGACAGGCATGAGCCCGGCCGAATACCGGAGTTTGAATTGATTGCTTCACGCAGGCAGGTGCAGCGCGCAACCGCTCAAGCCTTCCTCGTAGTGGTAGTACTACCACATTTTCTCGGAGTATTGAAATGATCCGACACCTCGGAGGCATCCAGCTCCTCAGTTACTTGCGGGACGTTGAATTTCAGCTCCCCAAATACTCCCCAAACCATGAAAATACTTTTCACGATAGGAAGCCTGTGGCTTCTCTGTATGCATACCTTGTATGCACAGGTGGCCCAGGAAGACTCTACCGCCACTAGCCCGTTCACCTATACCATTCAGGGTAACCTGGTGGGTAGCCGACTTTCCGGCACCTTCAACCAATTGGCCATAGCCCCTTCCGCAGACGTGCGGCTAGAGGTGGGCAAGTGGCACTTTCACAACGCACTGAGCTACCGATACAACCAATTCAACGGGTTGCTCATTGAGAGTAACTGGCGCGAGCTGATTACTGTTGGGTATTACCCCAGAAGCCCACGGCTGTTCCCCTTTGCATTTTACACCTTCGATACCCACCTGATCTTCCAGATCAACCGTAGGCATTCGGGGGGATTGGGCATCGGCTCTACGCAGGAGTGGAAGGGGCAGCGGATCACGCTGGGCGTAGGTGCGGGGTTCGATAACACGATTTACAACGGAGATACTTTTGAGAACAGCCCGGCCGTGAATTCCTTGCGCGAGCGCAACTTGTTTATCGTGCGTCTGCTGCAAACGCACCCGCTGCTAGACGGCAAAATGACCATCACCAACGACACCTTTTACAGCCACTCGCTGCGCGAACGGTCCGACTACGTAATCATTATTTCACCCAAGCTCTCCTGGAACATCTATAAGGGCCTGGCCCTCACAGGAAGCTTTCAGTATCGGCTAGAGAATGTACACCTCACGGCCCTCACCCGGGTGAATACCGTCACAGCTATTGGGCTAAGCTATTCGGCAAGCAACAAATAAAGAACGGCACCCACCTAATAAAACCGGCGGGAACGAGCTTGACGCTACCACCTGTAGGGCTTAAGCTTAGAAATGAAGGATTATAAGTAAATGGTTGTCCGAATCTTTCCTGATAACCCAAATTTACTTCCGGTTCTGCCCCTTAATGAAAATCGCAAAACACTATTTTTTCCTTAAATTGTGACATATTCAACCAAACCCAATTACCATCATGAAAAAAACGTTGGGCATGGGCCTCTTGGCCTTATGCATTCTTTTCTCAGTCGCCAGTTGCGACATCATCGAAGCCTTTGAATCTGGAAGTGATTTCTCGTTTACCCTGAACGGAACCAGCTTCGAGGACGACAAAAATGCCGTAGTCCGTGTATTTGGCGCGGTAACTACCAATGACTCCACTGTGGTACAAATTTCAGTACCCGACGCCTCTACCGGCCGGGGCATGAATCTCACTTTGGTTTTTATTGGCGAAGATGGCACCAAAACCATCACCCAAGGGCTAAGCAATGCCACGGCCATAGATCACCAATTTAGCCTCACGGTCTTTGAAAATGAGTTCGATACCGAATCTACTGACCAATGGGACGCTACCAATGTAGTGATGGAGGTATCCAACTTTTCTGCCGAAGACAGCAACCTTACCACGTTCGACGCCACCTTTTCCGGCACGGTAATCAATGCCGATACGGAAGAAACGGTGAACATTTCCAGCGGGGTCCTAAATGTGGTAGGTATCCGCTAGTGCATTTGTCAACCTCTTAAAAAGATACGAAGGGCCCTGATGGGCCTTTTTACATTAACCTTCCTGCAATCAGCGGATGGCAACAACCGATTTACCACCGTTGCTGGCTTGGGCGTAACTTCCTAGCATCTTTACTCCGCCTGAGCCAGGATCCACTCCAGCATGGGGTCCCGGTGCGCCCGGTAGTCCTCAAAGCTAAGCCGGATTTCCTGGTCTACGGCCAGGCTTCTGGCCGGAACCCCCAAAAACAGGTTGAAGAAGAAGGTTCTGCCCAACACGAACTTATCGCTCTCCCAATCGTGCTCAAATTTTGAGTCCTGAATCGAAATACCTGAGTTCGGTAGCTTGTAGTAATCCCCCTCGGCCCAAAACACCAAGCTATCCCCTACAGGCTCACCTAAGATCACCACTTGATCCCCGCCATAGTACTTTACCCGTGCGGCCGTGACTAGCCCTGCAGAGAAGGTCATGTTGCTGGTAATGAGGTAGATCTTCTGGTCATTCCCAATGATCTGGGGTGGCTCGGTAGCCAACTTGGTAGGGATCATGTAATTACCTCCGGTAAAGTACCGCAGGTCAATGACTACGTTGTAGTCGGTATGGTCTTTCAGAGCAGCATTGAACTCCTTCACCTTCCCTTTGAAATCATCGCAGCGGTACCAATAGGCATTGATACTGAAGTAGGCAATCTTTTGCTCAGGACGGAATTCGTAAAATACACCCTCTTGCATATGTTGCAAGTAGGCAGGCAGGGCCGCCCCCGTTGGCAG
>DMST01000311.1:4806-8302 GCA_003454975.1 Cytophagales bacterium
AGGCATGGCTCCACTCCGGGTCGTCCGCAGCCGGGTACAGCACGGACCAGGCCGTATACTCGTAAGGATCTTTTTGCATCACCTTCACGGCAAAGTTAGCCGTTACCGTATCCTGACCCCGGGTAAGCGTGAGACGCATGGCCTCTGGGTTAGTAAGGCCAATCCCATTCAGCACCTGCGGGCTAGATAAGTAGGTCGTGGCCGTAAAGCGACGCCAACCCTCAATGCCCGACAGATAGGGAAGTAGTTTTTGCTCCACTTCGTTTACACCTATATCATTAATCGCTAGCACCTGATATCCCAAATACTGGACGTTTTCTTTATCCGTTTTCACCACGAACAAGCCCTCCGCAAACCGGTAAAACCGGAGGGGTATCTTGTCCATCTTGCTCAGGTGGATGGTGGTATGCCCGTTGTTGGCCATGGCCACAAACTTGGAGAGGGCCAACACCAATTGGTTATCATTGAGCGAGTCTACTTGCATTCGCAGCTCGCTTAGCTGCTGTTTGCAGGCAGCAATGGAGTCTTCCGAGAAGGTTTTGGATTGGGTCAAATATACGTTTTCGAAGTAATCCAAATCCGTCATCCAGCGCTCGTATCGGGTTTGCTCAGTTGAGGTCGTTTGTCCAAAGCAAAGCGGAAAGTACAGGCCTATCCAGGCTATGGCGGTCCACGCTAGTTTCATAGGTATAGAAATCAAAAAAGTGTTAGGGAAATCCCTGTCGTTTAGCTTAAAAAATGATAGAACCAATATACTGGTTTTCGGGGGATCCTTTTTTTGATTGTGTGAATGATATTCCGGTAACTTAGTTACGCCTAACCCTATCAGAACCATGCAAAAAGTCTCCTTAGGTTTACTCACCCTCCTATGTATGTTTTTTTCATGTTGGGCTTGCTCAAGTCGGCAGGAGCAAAAACCAACCACCGTTGAAAACACTCCTGCCCTAAACATTGATTCACTATTGCAAGCGGGTGACCCCCTGTCGGTAATCATGCAACTAGATTCGAGAGCGAATCAACTTTCCCATTACGGTGAGGATGTGTCAGGATTGACCGAACCCCAAAAAGTATTATTGTATGTAGAGAATCTGGAAAGGGAGATCAATAATGGCGGCTTCAATCAATTTTACTGGAATACCAGTGGCAATTATGCTCTCGAGACGGTGGATGGACTGAAGGCAATTAGGGCTCTCAAAATGGCAGAAATTGTAATAAAAGCCCATGCGGAATGGCCTACAGAAACCATACCTAAAGATCAAACAGAAAGGCAAGAAATGTTGGAGAAGATAGAGGACCGAGCCAAAACCGTTTGGGAGCAATGCGATCAGGAGTTTTATCAATATCCAGATAATATTGAGAGCTTGTTATTTGAGTATATCAAACATCACCGCGTAGAGTTTCAATAAAAAACCTACCCTATCCTCCCTGATGGCATAACCATAGTTTCTAGGATTTGGAGCCTGGAAATACCTCTTTCCCGCATTTTGGAGTATAAAGCAACTGCTAGGTCAGTGGGGCAAATCAATTAAAGCACTTATTCAGGAACTAGTGCTCATCTTTAAAAAGTAAAATATGACATCCAGAGCTTTTGTAGAAGCTATATAAAAAGAGAAACAAGATCTATTAAAGGAATCTTGGATTCTTCCTTTACCGATCTGCTCTATACCCTATTGCTTGGATTCGATGGCTCTGCTTCGATTGGAGGACTTGAGCAGCAATGCTTTAACCATACTGGATGAAAATGATGACCAAGTATGTGGAGCAGAACAAACCGGAGAAGTAGAGGAACTTGCTTTCGAATATTTTCAAGAATAGTGAGAGAAATTCGTGGAGGTATTTTAAGAGAAAGAAAAAGCCGCATAGGTAATCTAAAGATCCAATAGCGAGTATTCACCTCGTTCTTGATTTCCGACGATCATCTCGCTCATCCTTGCTCTAAGGTCATTAATAACTCACCGGATAGGAGGAAATTTCGGCTTCCTCCTCTTTGTTGATTTCGTATTCGTAAAGGTCTATGCGGTTGATCTTCTGACCATTATCCATCCACCGAACCGTTACTCTGCTCTGGCCGGAATCATCCGTAAACAAATCAATCACTACCAGCTTGATCTGCGGATTGGACTTGTGATACACTACGTCGCCTAACTCAAATTTCTGTTGTGCTGTCATACTTGAGCACAAAGTTACGGCCTGCCATGCTAAGTCCCGGTCGTCTTTTACAGGAAATTTGATATTACAGCATGGAGGGGACTGGCTGCAAGAGGCTTGTATCAGGGACCTGCACGGAGCGTCCTCCCCCCTTGCCTGAGCGGGACGCTCAAGACTATTTCCGAACGGGCAGCCATCCTTCACTAAAGTTTTGGATGAAGAAGAACGCTCGCTTGAGTTTTGGTCTGGAGGGCGGGTGCTAGTGAGTCATAAGAAAGCAAGGCTACGCTGCAGCCTTAAAGATCTCGTCCAGACTGATGGTGAGTTCCGGCAATACTGCGGAGGTCAGTGAGTCAGTACGGTCGTAGAATTGGGGCAGGGTGTACCGCTGCAACTCTTCATTCAGTCGATGAACGATTACCTGCTCCTTTTCGGGGTCAACAATCCAGTATTCACGTACACCGTGGGATTGGTACAAGAAACCCTTCAGATGAAGATCCTTAGTGGCGGTGCTGGGTGAGAGCACCTCAATCACCCAATCGGGGGCACCAATAGCGCCTTGCTTCACAAACTTCTTAGGGTCACAAAATACAGCCACATCCGGCTGTACTACCGTATCCGTTTCATCTTCGGATTGGCCAGCTTTGGGCAACCGAACATCGAAGGGCGCGGTGACTACTCTGCAGGATTTCCCTTTCAAAAAGCTCCAAATAATACCTGATAGCTCTTGTGAAATAAACTGGTGCTTGGTGTTTGGCCCGGGGCTCATATTGTAGGCTACCCCATCTATCAACTCCCAACGCTCCTCATCTCCCCAAGTGAGGTAGTCTTTGTATGTATAGCGCTCTTTGAGCGAAATGGCAGGAGAGGTCATACTCAAAGATACGGAATTGAGCAGGAAGTAGTGAATATTCCAACCCATGGGTAACGGGGCTCTAAGTCGTTTCACAACTTGGCCTTTTCTCAAAGCAAAGGCTTAAACACCGGCCAGAGTTCGTTGATTAAGGCCGAACCGTTGGTGCCGTTGGTGAAGATGATGACGCCATTTTGGCTGCTGAGGTCACCCACAAACCGGGCGCGGTACGAATCGTTGGACCCGCCGTGCATAAACAGGATACTGCTTTCCGTCTGCTTGATCTGCGGGCCCAGTCCGTAAATACTCGGGGTAACCGGGGTCATCATGTCCTGCACGGTGGCCTGAGACAGGTAGGAGCTATTGCCAGCATAGGTCTCCATGAGCATAATCATCAGCTTGGAGAATTCCGTGGGGTTGGTCCACAAGCCCGAAGCGGCAGCTTCCGGCATGCTTTGGTACCCCCGAGGCAACGCTACGGCCATCCCCAGGGGG
>DMST01000311.1:8335-10979 GCA_003454975.1 Cytophagales bacterium
ATCCCCAGGGGGTTGTGTGCCTTAGCAATATTTCCTACAGAAGCGGGCAGCGGATTCTGATAGCTGCTACGGGTCATCTGTAGGGGCTCAAAGAGTATGTCTTTCGCAGCTTGGTCAAAACAGACACCCGTCTGGTCCTCAATTACCAGTTGGGATACCGTGGTGCCACCGCCCGAATACCGAAACTGACTCCCAACGGGGATATTAACCCGCACTGGAGCGCTTTTAGCGGGGCTCACTCCATCCAATATCTGCACCGTAGTGGGTTGCTCCTCACCCGGGTAGAAGTCGGCAAAGCCGTGTACGGTAAGCCCCGCGGTATGCGACATGATGTGCCGCAGCGTAACGGCCTGCTCGCGGGTATACTCATTCTCGGGTACTTGCCAGGAGGACAGGTATTGGTTTACGTCCTCGTCAATGTTGACACTGCCCTCCTCCAGTAACTTCAGAATCAAGACGGCCGTCCCCACCTTGCTCACCGAACCTACCGAGAAGAGCGTTTCCGTATCGATGGGCTCATCTCCGCCCGCTTGCAGCACACCGTAGCCCTTGGCCCAGTGCAGTTCCCCGTTTTTTATAAAGGCAAAGCTGGTTCCCGGCACGCCGTATTCGGCCATTTTGGAGCCCAGGCCAAACTGAAGAAGTAGCTCCTCGTATTCGTTTTCCGCCTGTACGTGCAAAGGCGGGGCAATTGCCTCCGGGGTAGGCACGTAGGACCAAGCCATGATGCCCATGGCGAGTAGAAAACTGAAGGAGATGGTGATGATGAGGGGCTTTTTCATGTAGATTGATAGATGCTTAGGGAGGGTTTACGACCACCAAAGTAGAAAGGGTGATCTAAAACCAAAATGCTTGACGCACCATATCACATTTTTCACTGTCTAACCCCATTCGCCAAGAGAAGCTCAGTATACCCTCAACAGCACGGCAAGGACCCTGGTGTTTTTTTGATCACTTGGAATAATGGCTAAACAGGGGTTGCTTAGAAACACATAAAACCCTCATTTACAGATATTTAACCTGATTTAAACCATTTGCGAACCCAAAGTTTTTCAACGATATGAGCCAAAAAGCTTGGATTTCAATTGCGCCAACCGCGATGGCGGACCATCTTTTGCTCGGTGATCCAAAAGCAAAAATATTTCGGGCTTTAGCCCAAGGCAGCGCCCTCTCCTTAGGCTAGGTGCCCCCGACTGGGCGTCCCCGACGAAAGCCCTGGTTTTGTCTACTGCTTTGCCATCCGTCTAAAGCCGCGCCGCACAGGCCGGAGGCAATTGATTACTTTATCAGCAGGCCCTAAATTAGCATTCGCTAATTCATTAAAACAAAGTCTGATAAGATTACCTTTAGATTAAACAAAAAATGAGGAAGTGGTTTAAAAGAAAGAATACTAATTCAATTTCCAGTCAACCCCTTGAGAATGATCAAGACGATTCTGAATGGAAGGTTAGAGAGCCGATGCAGGTAGCGGAGAGAGTTTTAGCTCTTCTGGCGGTAATTGGGAAGGTTCACCAAGGGAATGACTCAAAGTTTATGGGTTGGATTAATCAATACTCAATTAAAAATTACCTCTCTCCGTTAGAGTATAATTTCTTCCAGCTTGATTCACCAGAACAAAAGACATTAGTAAATTTCAGCTGGCGAGCAGAAGCATTAACCTCTTTATTATGGGGGACGAGATTCATACCAGAAATGCCAGCATTAAATGAAGGATTCAATGTTTACTCTTTAGATTCATTGGCTGATATTATTAACGATCCCAATGAATTTAAGAAGAACATAAAGCTAAGGCCCGACCAAGAACTACAGGAAATGGAACAATCCTTATTTCAAGAGCATTGGCGGGTTAGAGACGCGCAGCTATTTGGTAAGGAAATGCCTTCCGAATTGGACCCGAGCGTAGTATACGAAAGGAGGTATGGGTTAAGCTGGCTAGTGGGGCATGGAGATGATTGGGATAACGTACCCACCGACACCTAAGCGAGGCTAGCAAGGCAACATTGAGAGGATGCCAGACCTCGTAGGGAGAGAACGAGACCTTCAAGAGAAAGTATACGCCTTGGGGCGCGGCCAGATACCCAATTCACCCCGGTGACACCGGATGAAGTAAACGCCCCTAAGAGGTGACGCTTTTTCGCCTCAATACCTGTCAAAACCTCCTTATCTTACCGCATGAACATACCCGATAAGGACCAAAAATTCCCGCTGCCTCATTACGACCGCCTGTGTTTTCTCAAGAACGTGGTTACCAACCCCAACATCATGGTAGGCGACTACACGTACTACGATGACTTTGAGAACGTGGAGAACTTTGAGAAGAACATAAAGTATCTCTTCGATTTCACGGGGGATAAGCTCATCATCGGGAAGTTTTGCATGATCGCCTCGGACGTCACGTTCATTATGAACGGCGGCAACCACCTGCAGGAGGCCATCACCACCTACCCCTTCGCCATCTTTGGCGGAGACTGGGCTGGGGCCATGGAGGGTAAGGAGTACCCCACAAAAGGCGACACGGTGATTGGCAACGACGTCTGGCTGGGCTACGGCTCTACCATTATGCCCGGCGTCACGATAGGCGACGGGGCTATCATCGCTACCAAGTCGGTAGTGACCAAGGACGTAGCGCCCTATACCATCGTAG
>DMST01000140.1:0-8134 GCA_003454975.1 Cytophagales bacterium
ACCCTGGAGCGGCTGTACGCTTGGGGTAGCCAAGCCACGGCCGAGGGGATTGCCGACTTGCAAGCCCAACGCCCCCAGCTAGCTATCAATTTCGGCCTCCCAGCCGATCAGCTTGGGGAAACCCAGCTTAATGCGCCCAACATTCTGGCGACGCAGGATATTTTTGAGGACAGCCTGGCCGTCACGCTTGCCAGTGATTTTCGCAATACCACCATCCGCTACACCACCGATGGTTCGGCACCCGGTCCCCAATCGCAGGTGTATACCGAGCCCCTGGTCCTCCGGTCCACTACCCGGATTTCCGCCGTGGCGGAGAAAAAGGGATTGGAAACCAGTGTCCCGAGTACGCTGCTGTTGCTGAAAGCAGAAACCGACTACGCCCACGTTTCGGTATCGCCAGAGCCCAACCCTAGCTACAGTGCGAAAGGAGCACGTAGTTTGATTGATTTGCAGCGGAGCAAAGAGGGGTTTCGTAGCGGAGCCTGGCTGGGCTATCAGGGGGAGCATTTCGAAGCCACCCTAGTCCTGGAGCAAATGCAGGAACTGTCCACTGTATTCGTAAGTGCCCTCAGCGAACCTAATACCTGGATTTACTTTCCGCAAGGCATCCATGTATCCGTGTCTACGGACGGTGAAGCCTACACCCCGGTAGGTACCGCCGAGGTGCGGGTAGAGGAACCTTTGGGCAGCCAGGCCAAAGACTGCTTTGCCGTTACCTTTCCGGCTACCGAGGCCCGTTTCGTGAGAGTGGAAGTGCTGAGCCGACTCAAAAACCCCGCAGGACACCCGGCCGAAGGAGAGCCTTCCTGGCTGTTTGTGGATGAGATTTTGGTGGAGTAAGTAATCTGTATTAAGGATAGAAATCTCTTTCTTCGCTACTTCTATGAAGTACACAGTGTGTTAAAAATGGAGAGCCTTATCCTCAGGAATCGGACGGTAGACCTCTTCTTGAAAGCTGCTCTTTTCGGTATTGGGCGGGTGATTTTCCGGTTTTCTTTTTGAACAAGTAGCCAGAGAAAAGACAAAGCGTAAGCCTAGTGTATGCAATAGACCATCAGCATTGAAATATTTGGCCGCACGGGTAGAGATTCCCTGCAAGATCGAGCAAGAGACTTTGGCGCATAGCAGTTAGTTGTTCCTCGCTCAAGTGGAGGGCAATAAGACGTTCAATCAATGATTGCTGAGTCATAGAAAAAGGTTATGTGAAACAGAGTGCTATAGCGGTGCTACAACCACCAAGCCGAGGGGGTGTAGTACCATCAGGAGGCGAGTCTTTAGAGAAAAAAATACTATGTTTCAACTTTCAGCTATGCGAGAATCTGAATGTATATAGCTGAAAACCTTGTCTTTACGGGCTGGTCAAAGGAGTGAAAAGGGCTGACACAAGAGCAGGAAAGAGCGTATGCACAAACCAGCCTTTAGAAGTTGGATTAGCGTTAAAAATGGGTTTCCACCATAGTTAAATTATAGTTGCCCAGAGTTGAGTTTAGGTTAAATAAGGGTTGAAATAGTTGCGTTTGAGTTAACACGTGCCTGCATATACTCAGAATCCTAAATCACCTTAACCAATATCCTGCAACTGCACCAATAATTGTAAATGAACCATCAGAATATTGTCCATCATCGAAAATGAAAAGAAATACCGCTAATCCAATCAAAACTAAGCTTATTATAGCTCTAAAAATCACTTCTAATCGACTCGGAGGTTTTGTCTTTTTCTTTTTTGAGGTAAATAATATGTCCTCTGAATCGGTCAAGGCAATATCTTCCTTGAAGGCGTTTCTAGCTTCTCGAATAGTAGAACCAAAGTGTCTCATAAATCAAAATCAATAAAAAATATTGATGTTTCTATCAATCAAAGGCTTTAATATGTTTGTTTTATCTTGATAACCAAAATGAAAATTTTTAATAAGATGCGATTTTAAACGCCTTTTTTTAATTTTTTTAAGGTAACCCTGCATAACTAGATTGAAAAAGTATCTATCCAATACGATGTCGAGTTTTTTGTCAACAAAATCATAATATGAATCAATCTTGCCATTAAAATTAGAGAATAATGCGTATGGATAATTATCTAACTCTAAGTTGGGTATGGCTGCTATATTTTCAGAATGAAACCTCGCATGATTAGTAAAATAGGCGACATGGTATTTTTCCTTCATATCCTTCATCTTTTGAAAAGAATCAAAAAGGTGATCGAATACTGGTTTCCATAATGATAAACTAGGTTCAACGAGTTGTCTTCCTTTACTATTGAGCCTATTCACAAACTGTAAAGTGGAGATGGGATAAGATTTTAGTTCTGGACTATCCCACATTTTATAAAGACCTACTTCATCACCTAAATACTTTAACTTATCAATAATACGTTTCTGGAAATCATAATTATACACAATCGATGGATCCCTTGACCAGTCATCTTTATAACCAACTGAACTAAAATGGTGTGCTAGGGATTTTGTGAAAAAAATTAACCTGTAGCCTGGATGAAAATCTTCCCAATCAATGGGCTCGATAAATGGAGAGCCAAAGAAAGGGACTCGAACATCAAGACTGAACAAAACTATGGAATTCATTGCAGAAGTGTAAAAAACCATAGGATGCATATAAGCAATAATTCCAAAATACAAATCTTTGTCTCTGTTGTTTAAATGCAAAAATTGGTTGTAGTTATTATTTCGTAATTCTGGGTCTAAAGTTTCTAAAAACGACATCTCAGTTAAAACAGCAGAGGCTTCAAGAATATTGTTTAGCCCAAAGAATGGTTCAGGCGTAGCTTTTGCCTTTGGGTTTTTAGTAAAAAAAATTTCTTTATTAGCGTGAGAAAATTTTTTGAAAAATACATTGAAAGCCCAAACGGCTTCTTCTTGAGTTATATCGCTATTTCCGTACAATGATTCTAATAATATTTTATACAAAGACAGCCCCCTGCTTGAAAAATCTTGCTCATGCTTCAAATACTGAAAACGCAATTGACAATTTAGTTGGCTAATAAAAGTCAAAAGCAAGCCTATCTCACTACTAGAATAGCGTAAAAAATGATCTTGTTCATGTATACTTGTTAACTGGCTCTGTAAGTCTTGTAAAGAGACTTCATCAGATTTAATATTGATTTTATGTTTTATATTTTCAATCCTTTTTCTCCATTCTTGGGCATCGTTTGCGCTTTCATAAATTGAGAGGCAAAACGGGTCAAAATGATCTGAGCCAGTATTAAGTAGTGAGTTGCTCATAGCGTTGTTGTTTTTAACCTGCTTTCAAAATAAGTTTTGAAATTTTCCTTGACTTGGTTTACATTATTGTGTTCCTCATTGGATTGAAATGGAATTGCTTTAAAAGACGTGCATTCGAATACAGTGCCAAAAAAAGGATAAGTTATCATAGATCTATCAACATAGAACTTTCCAAAGTTTGGAAATGAGTCTGAACAACCTATTTCCCCACTTTTGTAAATAAATGCTGGAGGAATGTATAATTTTTTGCTTTCTGATTGAACATACCTATCAAATCTCACATCTATTTTTCCTTGATTTAAGTTTAATAAAGAAACCATAATATCAGTGGAAAAATAGACATTCTCATTTCTCATAATTTGTGCCTCATTGTGCAAGAAATTAATCAAGTCATAGTGATTATGGAAATAATCAAGGGATACACTGCCGTTCTTTCCTAAATTATCTTCATAAAAAAACTTCCCTAATAATCTAGTATATGTATCCCTAATCAAAGGATTTTTTTTGTACCAAAGGTTATTTGTTCGTAGACCAGCAACTGATGATAACAGATTACGATAATCCGCTACGTCTTCTAGTGTTAAGCCAAATTTGACCTCCATTATGGATATTTCTTTGGTTCCCAAAAGTGCCCTGTAATATCTATGGGGAGGGTATACATCCTGCTCTGCTAGTGGAACATTATTTTTGTCTAATGGACAAAATACGTCTAGGGCAATATCAATTGCTATTTGTGTGGTGATTAAAACTGATAAAAAAGTCATTGATCCTGACTTTCCCAGTGATATTTTAAAATCCAAAAATTCATAATAGCATCCAAAGGCATAACTAATAGGGGCAAAAGATGGTTTGTTCTGTAATTCAATTATTCGTCTATTTAATAAATCCAAATCTTCTGTAATTACTTCTAGGAAAAACTCATTTAGTAAGGCCTGAGCCTCCATTAATTGGATAGTTGAAAAAGTCATGCCGTCTTCAGTAACGCTATTACTGAACAAGCTATTTTCCATGTAGTGATTGACAAAGCTTTGATTTTCTGACGAAAGGAAATCGAATCTCCACTTGGAAAAAGCTATTGCAGTCGCAATACTAATTGCATTTTTGGCTCTCTGGGAGGCTAATGCAGGGTTCATCCACATGTTTTCTACCCAATAAAACATTGAAGCCATTGATATATATGGCTCCTCTCCTTTTTTAAGTTTGTTTTGGACCTCACTTAGGGTTTCTTTTGCATAGAATGGTAAGCCAGTCCCCTTGGTTATAGAATCAAGGTATTTTCCTTTATGGCTAGGATTTTGAGCAAAGTGTTTGAAAATTAATCCGTCTCTAAATTTTTTAACATTATTTATTAAGTTGCTTATACCCGAACTTATGTATTGAATCCAAAAAGTTTGCTGATGGATTAAAATCACATTTTCAAACGGTATTTTTCCATTATACTCCTTTTCACTTCCATAAATAAAAAAATCCTGATTTGGCATTAATGGATAACCAGCATCTAAATTAAAGGAGGCCACAGAAGTCTGCAATTCATTAAAATCTCTCATCGTCGTGCTGTAATCTTTGGGGTTTATCCTTTTTTTTAAAGTATTGATTTGACTTTTAATATCATAGATATTGATCACTCTTTTTAGGCCTAACTCAATAAGAATATCTATCCTCTATATTATTCTCTTTTTCCCCTCCTCACTCGCTTCTCATACCGTTTTTTCTCCCGCTCCATCTCATAGCTCCAGTTGAGGCCGCGTAGGGGTGTGCCTCCGGTCATGCGGATGTTATTGACGAAGTTGAAGTAACCCTTTTCGCTGATGATAAAGTGGTCGATGACATCGATGCCGAGTAATCGGTCTTGCTCAAAGGTATTTTCGGTAAATGCCTTATCATTCTCGGAAGGGTAGAATACACTGGAAGGGTGATTGTGGATGATGATGCCTTTGGAGGCACCCCGCACCATGGGAACGTGGAACATATCCCTACTACCTACTGGACGTAGTCCGACATCTCGGCACCCCGACTTACGCGGTCATGCCCTCCCAAAGCAGCTAACCAGACGAATGCTAACTCGTTCCAGTCTCCTAAACTCATGATCCATGGTGTTCCTTCTCCCGCCCAAACCGGTCGCTCCGTAGATAGATTTCCTCCATGACCTCGGACACATCCGTGTTTCGCTTCCTAGTGGTCTTTGCATCTTCGGGTAGGGTAATGAGTATGGGATATTAGGCTAAGTGGTTTACATAAGGATTACGATTATGAATTGGGTGAATCAGAGGATAGTCTGCTGCTAGCAAGTTGCTCTTTTCGGTATTGGGCGGGTGACTTTCCGGTTTTCTTTTTGAACAAGGTGCTGAAGGATCCTAAGCTTTCGAAGCCCACCGCATAACAAGTTTCAGTAACGGTGTTGCCCTGCTTAAGCAACTCTTTGGATTTGTCTATCCGGATGTCAATTAAGAATTGCCGGGGTGTGAGGCCGTAATACTCCTTGAATAGTCGTAGCAGATGGTATTTGGAGATGCCGTGGTTTTGGGAAATAATCTCCAGGTCCAAGGCGGTGTGGTAATTCGCCTTAATGAAATTTCGAATGCCAATCATGCTATCCAACTGCTTTTGGTTGGGGTAGACCGCGGCATACATTCTTTGCAGTTCTTGTTCGTAAAAAGTCACAGTTAGTATCGGGTTAGTTCTGGCCCTTTTGGAGTACTCCAGTGGGGGGCTCTTCAAAAAGTAGCAGGCAATCGCACCTTCAGTTAAAAATACCGCATGAGTAAACCTACCATTTCCTGGTCTTTTATGATCTCATGGTACCACACGGGTTCCAGGTAATCTTCCCATTCCTCCTGCTTTTGTCTTTCATAGAGGAGTTGCCGGGAGTCTTCAATCAAGTCTAGCCACTCTTGACTGGGGTTCTTCAAGAGTTCTACGCTTTGGATTTTGGCCGTAATGATAAATATTTGACCATTTTCCTCCGGGGCAAAGTCTACATACAGATCTACGGGCAGCCTAGTGTGCAATAACATGCTTTCTGATAGTTGAAACTGATCTACCTCGGTGGTAGTCTGAGTGACCCGGTTGGTGACAGAATCAAACTGAGTGCTAGTTTGGGGATGAATGCCGCCTAAGTTTTCGGCATAATACAGCTTGGAAGTGCCCGCACGGAAGGCGCCAAAACTGTTGGGGGTGAATCCCCCGAACTCTAAGCTGAAGAGTAGGAACTGCTTCAGCCCATCGTCATGCACAAAGCAAAACCCGTGCGGCTTGTAATTGAATTCGTACCCGCCAGGGCCAAAGGATATGATTCCTTCTACCACCACGTCGTTGGTCAAGGTGACTTTGCATATGGCCTGAATGGTGGGGGCGCCTAGGTCAAAAGAAGAATTTGAGGAGGGCAGGAAAAGGAGTAAGCAGGAAAAAAATAGTGCTTTCATCAGCAAAAAAATATGGATACCGGAAAGGTTCCTGGGTTATCTGTTCTAAGATACTGTTTTCTTGGAATTCTGAGGGGCGGTTTGAGTAGGCATGATTGCCGTTTTTAGGTTTTCTCTGCTGTATATTGTAGGTGCTGATGATACCTGTATGAACAAACAAACCCAAGACCTGACCCTGACCTGTGCGGACGGTATTCCGCTAGCCGCCACTCTGTTCTCGGCTGAGAGCCCGAAAGGAGCTGTGATGGTTGCTCCCGCTACGGGAATCTTGCGCCGATTTTATGCTTCCTTTGCTGCTCATCTGGCGGAGCAGGGCTTTACTACCATCACGTTTGATAACCGAGGCATTGGCGATTCTGGAGGAGGCAAGGCCCTCAATCAGGTAGATGCAAACCTAATCAATTGGGGTAGGCAGGATATGCCTGCCGTATTGAGAGCACTACAAGCTGCGGCGCCAGATACTACCTATCATTTGGTAGGACACAGCGCCGGCGGGCAGCTATTGGGACTTATGGAAAACCGCGCCGAGATTGCCTCTATGTTCAACGTGGCTTCCTCTTCCGGTAGCCTGAAAAACATGACCTATCCCTTTCGCTTCAGCGCAGCTTTCTTCCTCAACGTCTTCATCCCATTCAGTAATTTGCTCTTTGGCAAAACCCACTCCGAGTGGGTAGGAATGGGGGAGCCGCTGCCCAAAAAGGTGGCTGCCCAATGGAGCCGGTGGTGCAACGGCAGTGGCTACGTGGCCACCGACTTTGGCAAGGCCATACAGGAACATGGGTACGATGACCTGACTCTACCCTCCAAATGGCTACACGCCACCGACGATGGCATTGCCAACCTACCCAACGTGCAGGAGATGATTGCGGTGTACGCCAATATCGCGCACGAGATCGTTACCCTGGACCCTGCTGAGCTGGACTACAAGGACCTCGGCCATATGAAATTCTTCAGCTCTAAGCGTAAGGTCCTGTGGAAGCAGGCTACGGATTGGCTACATGCCCATGCCGTAGCCTGACGTACCAAAATGGAGGAGAGGATTCTACAAGGTAGGTGCCTCCTCCAGATGGTTCTCTTGCCATATTTTCTGGCTGGTGGCCTGGTCCATATTGCCGCCAGAGAGGATGACCAGAATCCGCTTTTTGCCCGTTTGCTTCCTCAGCCATTTTTGGGCGGCACCCATGGCCAGAGCGCAGGTAGGCTCAATCCGGATTTTCAGTAGGTGCATGATCCACTGGGTCCAGTAGACCATCTCGGTCTCGGTGATCTCCAGAAAATCATCGAGCTGCTTCAGGTATTCGAAGGTGATTTCGCCAATGGCCATGGTCATGGCGCCATCCGCTAATGTATCCGGCGTTTGGGTCAGTCGGTGGATCTTTCCCTGGTCCAGGGAGATTTTGGCATCGTTGGCATTGAGGGGTTCCGCCCCAATTACCTCGGCTTGTGGAGCCAGGCCCCGCGTAGAGATCAGGGTGCCGG
>DMST01000140.1:8174-12596 GCA_003454975.1 Cytophagales bacterium
TCCGCCACAAGGAGCAAATACTGCGTCTATGTTTTCCAATTCCTGGAGTGCTTCGTAGGCCGAGGTACCCTGGCCCAGAAGGACTTGTTCGTGGTTGTAGGGGGGTATCCAGTACGTGCCCGCTTCCTGTGATGCTCGTTTTACCTGCTCATCAGCCTCCCATCTGTTTTCGCACAAGATTACCTTCGCCTGATAGGATCGGGTGGCTTGTATTTTAATTTTGGAGGAGAATTCGGGCATGTATATGGTAGCCGGAATCCCGAGACTATTTGCGGCCCAAGCAATGGCTTGTGCGTGGTTGCCGGAGCTATTAGCAACGATCCGTTGGGGGTTCTTTTGGTTTTCTTGTAGCCAGGCAATGGCATTGCTCGCACCCCGGGCTTTGAAAGCACCTATTTTCTGGAAGCCCTCGGCTTTGAAATAGATTTCGTGTCCCAGCCAATGGTTGAGTAAAGAAGAGGAAAAAATAGGAGTGGTATTGATGAGCGAATCAATCCGCGATTTTGCCGTTTCTATATCCTTTATGGATAGCAAGTTTGCCATGCTACATTGCTTTTCGTCAGGGGAAAAATGGAGGCGCGAAAATACAAGGACTGTCCATTAGTCCGAAGCCTATAGCCCTCTTCCTTTTTGCAAAAAGACTGGGTTCCAGGAAAGACGCTGAAGCGTTAGGCGGGGTGTTGCTTCACCTTGAAAAAGGGTCTTACCCAATCGCGGTACAGATACCCCCAGGGAAGGATGATCAGGTTCAACCCGATGCCAGCGATGCAGACCCAGAAGAACTCCTGAATACCGGGGTCTACCGTACCTGCTGTGTATGCCGGGAGAAAGGTACCCGCGATCCACGCTCCCTTGTACAGGAATTGCAGCATGAGCACCGGCAACATTTTGAGCGGGTACCGCACGCCCAACAAGTTCAATAGCGAAAAGCCCGCCCAAAAGCTGATGGCCACCCCGCCTAATACACCCAAGGATTCTTGCGGGAAAAGTACCGCAGACCAATTGTCAAAGGCAAGGCTGATAAAGTTCAAAAAATACAGTCCTCTCAAAAGGTAAAGTCTCCACTTAGAAACGGACTTGGTTTCTTCCTGAGCGGTAAGGGCAAGTGCCATGATGTTCAAGTTTACGGTGATAGAAAACGCCAACCTTTCGGTTGGTCTCTTGGCTGTAAACCTGACTCAATTTTCCGATTTCAGGACTTCACATATGTGAGATAAAACGCCTAGGCAGATATTTCCTGACGGATTCTGCTCAAGCTTCCGGGGTTGATGCCCAAGAAGGAAGCTATGTGATTGATGGGTACGTACTGCAGTATACCCGGGTGGGTATCTAGCAGTTTAAGGTACCTTTCCTTGGCTGTCAGGGTATTCAATTCAATAATCCGCTGGCGGCTAGACTCTAAATAGTGCTCGAGTATTTTGCCTACGTACTGCTGAGAGGTATCCCCTGTTAGGGTAATGATTTCATTGTCTTTCCGGTTGATACGGAGCAGCGTGCAATCAGTAATGCAATGAAGGTTTTCGTTGGAAGGTGTCTGATGAATAAAACTATGGTAAGACGTAAAGAATCGGGGGCCACCATTAATGTCCGTAGTCATTTCCTTGTCGTCTTCATCCCGAAAAAAATTCCGCATGAAGCCGGATACAATGAAATTGTGAAATTGATGTACGGTGCCCTCCGATTCCAGTAGGGTATCCTTTGGCACAAACACGGGTTTGAAGAACTTCCGGCAAAGTGCCTGATCGTGCTCAGAAATATCCACTAGTTGTTTGATGAAGGAGAACAGCGTATGGAACATACGATCCGTTTGCTCAAGGTTTAGGATGTCCTGTGTATTGGTCTCCGGCATGCCTTGCGATTTGAGTTCCATACGATTCTGGTAATACTACAAACGTGAGTTGGAAAGTAGCCCAATCATTTTGTAGAAATCGCCTTCATTATAGCTAGTATCATGCTCAGTATCTACCCTATGCACCATTACCAAACCGGAATCAGGGTAAATTCCCAACATATGGATGCCTACTCCGGTGTGGAAGAAAGAATTGCGTTGGGTGTTTTCGCCGGGTACACGTACGCGCCACAGCATGCCGTAAGCATTGCCGTATTGGGGGCTGTAAACGGAGTAGGGCTGGGTGCTCACGTCAATCCAATCCTTAGGAATGATCTGCTGGCCCTCCCAGACCCCGTAGTTGAGGTACAGTTGGCCGTACAGCGCCAAATCGCGGGCCGACATCCGGAAGTGATAGGCTGGATGTTGTGACAAACTGTTCTCGTACTTATAGTAGCCGTCGGTGTCTGGCATTTCTACCTCTTCGGCCTCAGCGTCTAATTTTACATAGCGGCCCTCATAGTCCAGCATGCCAAGCGGCTGGGCAATCTCTTCGTTAAACATCGTGTAGATGTTTTCGCCAGTTTGCTGCTCTAGGATGGCTCCCAAAGCATTGAAATCCCAGTTGTTGTAATAGTAGTGCTCGCCGGGGGCGTGCGTGCCGCGCTCGGGCCGGTCTATGAGCATGGCATTATTCACCGCAGCGGCGTTGTGATAGATGCCCGATCTTGATTTTAATAAGTCGGCCACCCGGGCATCCAGTTCTGCTTCACTCAGCGCTGGTTCTATATCGTTGATATTCAGCTCTCTCAGTGTCATGGTGGTGTCTATTTGACCCCGGCCAATGGCAATGCCGTATAAAGAATTGAGCATGGCTTTCCGCATAGAATGGATCAGGTGTTTCTTGCTGGTATCTCCCCATTCGAAGATGATTTCGCCATCCACCATAACAAGCATGGAAGAAGAACCGCTTACTTCCAGATGGTTGGCCAGCACTTCCAGTTTTTCACTGGAATACCCTTTTGATTCAGGCTCAGCATAGGAGAATTTTGGGTGGGGCTGGGCAAAGCAGTTGAGTGAAGTCAGTGCCAGTCCCCATGCAATTAGTCGAACAATCATTGATGTAATGTGATGCGTGTAAAATAATTGGTTCACCAATATACTAGTTTGTTGAACTTTACCTAAACAAAGTGGGGGTGGGTCGATGGGCCCTAAACCAAGTGTTTTGGCAGAATGTGCGGCAAATATGGTGATATAGTGAGTATAGAGTTTTATGCTAAAAACAGTAGAACAGCGCTACGTAGAGTTGATAGAAGCACATCCTGATTTGTACGAGAAGGTGCTCTATTCCAAATCTCATCTTACCTGGGTATTCAGGGACCATCCCTGAGCCGGATCCGAAAAAGATTGGCCAGCCAATAGCGTTTTTAACCCAGGTTAAAATTTCCAGGAATTGATTTTGGGAGGTTTGTATCGAACGCAAAACGATACAAAATGAAACGAAACATCGTCGTATTCGCCATGGCATTCCTCTTGCTGAGCAGTGCCGCCTTTTCAAACTCTCCAAATCAAGAAATCATGCCGAAGCAAATCAATTCCAGAACCATTGTCTTCATCCACGGTCTGTTTATGAACAACCACGCGTGGGATGATTGGAAAGCACTGTTTGAAGCCCAGGGCTATACCTGCTATGCTCCGGCCCACCCCAAGCACGAGGGAAATCCTGCAGAGTTGCGAGCCAATCCCCCAGCAGGTTTAGAGAATGTACAGTTTCAGGACTGGCTTACTCAGCTAGAGACTTTCATTGACAATCTACCAGAAAAGCCTATTCTGATCGGTCATTCGTTTGGTGGTCTTACGGCCCAGAAACTGGTAGAATCGGGTAGGGCAGAAGCCGCTATCCTGATTAGTAGCGCTCCCCCCAAAGGCGTAAGCACCTTTAAGCTTAGCTTTGTACGAGCCAACCTAAAGGTGGTAAGCCCACTTAAGGGGAAGACCATCTTCAATCCCTCAGACAGAAAGTACAAGAAGTGGTTCCACTTTGCCATTGCCAATACCCTGACTCGGGAGCAATCCGATGAATTGTTTGATCAATTTGCCGTACCCGAAAGCCGAGAAACGCCACGTGCCTCTCTGGAGGATATTGCAGCCATTGATACCCAGAAGCCACACGTGCCCCTGTTGTTTGTTGGAGGATTGGATGACGTGATTGTGCCCAATGTGTTGCTCACGGGTACTATGGCCAAGTATACCGATGCGAACAGTGTGGTAGACCACAAATTCTATGAAGGTAAGGACCACTTTATCTGTGGGGCCCCCGGATGGGAAGAAGTAGCCGAGTACTGTCTGAACTGGCTTTCAAACTAACCTGTAGACTACCTCCTAACGGTAAAAGGTAAAGACCATGAAAGCAGTAGCATTCAAGATCTTACGTATCCTTCTGGGCTTGTTTATTGCCAGCATTGGGTTGAATAAATTTCTGGTGTTCACAGAGATACCCAACCCTCCCGGCGACGGTGGTACCTTAATGCAGATCTACATTTCCTCTGGGTTCTTAAGGCTGGTAGGTGTGCTGGAAGTATTGGCTGGGTTGG
>DMST01000140.1:12637-22991 GCA_003454975.1 Cytophagales bacterium
GGCTGGGTTGGCGTTGGTAGCCAACAGGTTTGTTCCCTTGGGCTTGACTTTCATTACTGCCATCATGTTCAATGCCGTCCTCTTTCATGCTTTGCATGATCCCGTGGGCATTGCACCCGCTGCCTTGAGTTTGTTCTCAAGTCTGGTTATGGTTTATGTGTACAGAGAACGGTTTTCTACCTTCTTGCGGGCCTAGAATTCCCCTGCGTACGCAGGTGCTTTTTGTTTGAGGGCAGGTGAGGGAGGCCTGGTTTTCTAGGCCTCCCTTGACCCATTGGTTTGCAAATGAGGTAGGGGAAGTAAAGAAACCGGTTAAAAGTAGGTGTTCTCATTGCGCACCACACCAGCACTCTGAACGGCCATTTTTCGCATGGCTTCGTCTATACCCTGTATGGCATCCCAATGTTCCACAATCTCACCCTCTACGATCTTCCAAGTGTCATAAATATTGAATCCGCGCTGCGGATTTCCCCGATCCTCAGTAGTTAGCGTGGCATGAGAGTGCAGCGTTACGTACTCACCGTCTACATACACATGCCGTACATCGTAAGAAAAATCAGGGAAGTTACCCACAAGCTCGCGCATAGCCTGTAGTACCCCTTGCACGCCATCCACCATAGTTTGGTTGTGCTGCTTGTATGTATGCTTGCCGTACAGGGCCACTATGCCCTCAAAGTCATGGTCGTTCATGATCTTTTGAGCAAAGTCAATGGCTATCTCTGCGTTCTTCACATCTTGGTCCGACCAGTGGTCCCGCTTTAGGGAATTAAGATTGATTTTGTTGACTTTCATTTTTCTACTCTTTAGTGAGCCTGTAGGGCTCCTATGAATGGTTTTTAAATACTTGCTTTTTGCAACTGATGCAAGGTAAACAAAATAACTTGCAAAATGCAAGTGATAGGAATCTTTGCGTCAAATTCCAGGTTGTCTGCCGCCCAGTGAAGTACGTTTTTGGGTGATGTGGTAGGGATGAGAAATCGTAAGGCAGGGTAGCTTCGTTACGCTCTGGAACTATAGGTTGACAAACTCAAGTCACATAAGAAACCCAGGGGTTTGCATGATTTTCCACCTGGCTCCTCACAATATTTTCGGACACACTCTAACTCTCCAGAAGTTTGCGGTATTGTTTCATACTAAACGTTTGAGAAAATGATCAAAAAGACGAGACTACTGTTGGGGGTGCTTTTGCTGTTGGTAAGCTGCAGCGAGGAAGTCATTGATCCTGATAATCAATTGATAGCGGGGGTAGAGGTCATCTTTCTGAATGCAGAAAGGGCTTATGAATATCAGAAAAACCACAGTCGGTATATTCAGGAGCAGATTCAGCAAATAGACGTATCGATTGTTTTGGAAGAAGATTTGTCGGACCGATCTCTGCCCGAGATCAGGGAGCTATACCTGGAAAATCTGAAGGCCAATACCCTCAACTGGACGGCACGGGAGGTGCGGAGTTTTCAGGATATGCTGGGGGAGATTTTTGTGGAGATACGGGCTACCACCCAGCAGGTGCTTCCTGATACGCTTTATATGATAAAAACAACTGGTGATGAAACCATCGGTGAAGGAGCCATGTACACCGTTTCCAAATCGATTACCATACCTCGGGTAAATACTTCCTCGGCAGGATTTGGCTTCCTAGAAAATAATGTGAAAGAGGTACTCAGGCATGAACTCTTCCATATCTATTCAAATTTGAACCAAGAAGTTCGCCCGGATTTGTACAGCATTGTGGGGTTCTATCCCATCCCGTTGGATTTGGGTGGGTACGAAAAACGGATCATTGCCAACCCAGATACCGACTATGACTGGGCCATAGCGCTAGACCGCAACGGGGAAAGGGTTGAGGCTGTGCTCTTGACGTATTCCCTTTACGAAAGCTGGGAAGGAAACAAAAGCCCCCTGAGGTTACTTGCCGGAAAAGGATACCTAGACCATGGGTTGTTTGAGGTAGAGGCTACTAACGGCATTTATCAGCTCAGCCAAGGGTTTGAAGAAATAGAAATGGGCGAAGTAGACGCTAGTTTTCGTGCTCAGATTGGCCATAACACGGACTATACTTGGGCAGTAGAGGAAATCATAGCCGATACCTATCCTTTGTTGTTTGATAGCCCCGAAGGGAGGTCTATGAGGGACCTGGAAATTCTCCAAGCCCTGCAAGACCTGTTGCATTAGACATTGCAAAACTATCGACCTATAGCCCGGGAGTGAATGGTTCCACCAAAATAGGTCCATAGGCACACAATTGGGGGCTATTTAGAGGGAATCTTACCGGGCGAAGCGTGGTTATAAAAGGGAGCATTAGTTAGTTTTGTGCGCAAGCACTTAGTTAGGATTCTTCCTTTAACACCAAACACAATATTTTATGAGCAGATACGATGAATACCTGAAGGAGATAGAAGAAAGAAAAGGTCAGGAACTTCATCCGAAGCCGATTGATGGTGCGGAACTGTTGAGCGAAATCATTGCGCAAATCAAAGACGTAGAACATGAGCACCGAGAAGACTCGCTCAAGTTCTTCATCTACAACGTACTGCCGGGAACCACCAGTGCAGCCGGTGTAAAAGCTCAGTTTTTAAAGGAGATTATTCTGGGCCAATCGCAGGTAGCTGAGATTACTCCTGCGTTTGCCTTTGAGCAGCTATCCCACATGAAAGGTGGACCTTCCATAGAGGTATTGCTCGATTTGGCGTTGGGTGATGATGCCGCCATTGCGGGGGAGGCAGGCAAGGTACTCAAGACGCAAGTCTTCCTTTACGAGGCAGATATGGAACGACTGGATGTCGCCTACAAGCAGGGGAGCGCCATTGCCAAGGATATTATGGAGAGCTATGCGCAAGCAGAGTTTTTCACTAAACTGCCTGACGTAGAGGAAGAAATCCAAGTGGTGACTTTCATTGCTGGTACTGGCGATATCTCTACAGATTTGCTTTCTCCGGGAGCGGATGCGCACTCCCGGTCTGACCGTGAATTGCACGGGCAGAGCATCTTTGAGCACAACAAAGAGCAGCAACAGGCCTTGAAAGCCCTTAAGGAGCAGCACCCGGATAAGCGTGTGATGCTTATTGCCGAGAAAGGCACTATGGGGGTAGGTTCCTCCCGAATGTCCGGGGTAAACAACGTGGCCCTATGGACCGGCATTCAGTCAAGCCCGTACGTACCCTTCATCAACATAGCGCCCATCATTGCCGGTACCAACGGTATCGCGCCCATCTTCCTGACCACGGTAGGAGTAACCGGCGGTATTGGGGTGGACCTGAAGAACTGGGTGAAAAAGAAGGATGCTGCCGGCAATACTGTATTGGATGAAGATGGCGAACCTGTATTGGAGCAAACCTACTCTGTAGAGACCGGTACGGTGCTGACCATCAATACCAAGACCAAGAAACTATACAACGGTGATCAGGAGCTGATGGATATTTCAGCTTCTTTGACGCCTCAGAAGGTAGAGTTTATCAAAGCGGGCGGTTCGTACGCGGTAGTATTTGGTAAGAAGCTACAGACCTTTGCGGCCAAGGCATTAGGTATAGACGTCCCTCCGGTGTTTGCCCCATCTAAGGAGGTTTCCAACGAAGGCCAGGGACTCACTGCGGTAGAAAAGATCTTTAATAAGAATGCGGTAGGTACTTCCGGTGCCACCTTGCACGCCGGTTCCTACGTGCGGGCGGACGTGAACATTGTTGGGTCTCAGGATACCACCGGCCTCATGACCTCACAGGAACTGGAGATGATGGCCGCCACGGTGATCTCGCCTATCGTAGATGGAGCCTACCAGTCGGGCTGTCACACTGCGTCCGTTTGGGACCGCAAGGCCCAGGAAAATATTCCGAAGCTGATGCGCTTCATGAATGACTTTGGACTCATCACGGCGCGCGACCCCAAGGGTGTGTATCACTCCATGACGGACGTGATCCACAAGGTGCTCAATGACATCACGGTAGATGACTGGGCCATCATCATTGGTGGAGATTCCCACACCCGGATGTCTAAAGGGGTGGCGTTTGGTGCTGACTCCGGTACCGTAGCGCTGGCCTTGGCCACGGGAGAGGCCTCCATGCCAATTCCCGAATCGGTGAAGGTGACCTTCAAAGGCAACATGGCCGAATACATGGACTTCCGGGATGTGGTGCACGCTACCCAGCAGCAAATGCTGAAGCAGTTTGGGGGTGAAAACGTATTCCAGGGCCGGGTGATTGAGGTGCACATCGGTACCCTCACGGCGGACCAGGCCTTTACGTTTACCGACTGGACGGCCGAGATGAAAGCCAAAGCTTCCATCTGTATCTCGGAAGATGAGACCCTCATTGAGTCTTTGGAAATTGCCAAGAGCCGTATCCAGGTCATGATCGAGAAGGGCATGGACAACGAGAAGCAGGTGCTGCAAGGCTTGATTGATATTGCCGATAAGCGCATCACTCAGATTCGTTCTGGTGAGAAGCCTGCCTTGCGTCCTGATGCTGATGCTAAGTACTACGCCGAGGTGGTGGTAGACCTGGACGAGGTGGTGGAGCCTATGATTGCCGACCCCGACGTGAACAACGATGATGTGTCCAAACGATATACGCACGACGTTATTCGTCCCCTGTCGCACTACGGTGGTACCAAATCAGTAGACCTGGGTTTTGTAGGCTCTTGTATGGTGCACAAAGGCGATATGAAGATCCTCGCCCAGATGCTCAAGAATATAGAGGCGCAACAAGGCAAGGTGGAGTTTAACGCTCCTTTGGTGGTAGCACCGCCTACTTACAACATTGTGGATGAGCTAAAGGAAGAGGGCGATTGGGAAGTACTGGAGAAATACTCCGGCTTCGTGTTTGACGACGACGCTCCTAAATCTAAAGCGCGTACTAAGTATGACAACATGTTGTACTTGGAGCGCCCCGGCTGCAACTTGTGTATGGGCAACCAAGAGAAAGCCGAGCCCGGTGATACGGTAATGGCAACCTCTACGCGTTTGTTCCAAGGTCGGGTAGTAAGAGACTCGCAGGAGAAAAAAGGTGAGTCTTTGCTTTCGTCTACGCCTGTGGTGGTGCTCTCCACTATTTTGGGTCGTACGCCCAAATTGGATGAGTACCAAGCAGCGGTAGAGGGCATCAACCTCACCAAGTTTAAGCCTTCTACGAAGCTGATGACCGTATAGGCTTCATCTTGCTTGATCTCCAGTAGGTAGGTCCTTTTGCATATAAGCCCCGTTTTGGCCCCTTGGCCGAGACGGGGCTTTTTTTCTGCATTGAAGTATTTCACTATCTATCTCGTCATTGAAAACCTTCGATTAGGTTCGTAGGACCGCATACAGTGATGTAGCGGATGCCAAGCTAACCCAATAATGAATTTCGGTCTTTCGGACCTTTCTTTTTCGCTGGACCATCCGCCCAGCCCTTTCAGGGTTTCCAAGTCTTATGCAGCTAGTCGTAAGTTGCTGATTATGATAGGTTTCCTTAATCGAACTTAATACCACGAATCTCCCAGGGGGACAGGAACGATCACGTGGTGGATAGAAGCCGGGGCGAGAATGTAGTTATGTGCTCCCTTGGTTGGGGCCAACAACCCGGTGTGGGGCTATGTGACGGGGAGGAAACCGTAGAGTTCACCACTGATTTCTCCATATAAGTTGAGAGCCTAATCTTTAGCTTTCACAAAGCTGCCCAAAGTTTCCACGCCCCGTTGCCTAATGCCCAGCAAGACGTACTTACCGCTGGGCAACTCCCGCAAATAAACCTCCCGTCCTTGGTGCGAGAGGGCATATTGCTTACCCGTAGCATCCACAGCCAGGTAGCTTGAATAGTTACCCCCAGACACGTGTAGCCAATGCTGCGCAGGATTAGGATAAAGGAGCAGATCCTCCGCTTGTGCAAGCGGAAGGTGGGTGGGGCGGGCCAAGTCTACGGAAATACGTCCCGTATCGATGGCCCCACTGTCATCTTCCACCAAAACCGCGAGGGTAAACGTAGCGTCTGCATCCAGGGCTTCGGTATAGATTAGGGTTAGCTCCCCAGTAGGATCTAAGGCAAAAGTACCGCCCACATTGCCGCTATCCAGGGTGAAAGTGAACGTTTCGGAATCAGGGTCTTGCACCGCTAGCGTGCCCACGGGCGCGCCGGGACCACTGCCAATGGGCAGGCTAAACGATGTGTCTGCTAACACAGGGGCATCGTTGACGGGGAGTATTGTCAGTAAGAGTTGCCCCTGTGCACTCAGCCCAAAGAGGTCCGTAGCCTCCACGGTCACGGCAATAGTTCCTACGTCGGAATCGTCAGGAGTACCCCGGAACATAACCGATGATTCGTCAAAATAAAGCCAGTCCGGTAGTTGCCCGGGGCTGGATAGTACTAGCAGGTCTCCGTCTGGGTCAAAAAATTCGAAATTGTAGCCAGAATACGCGAACTCCGAATCCTCTAGAATGACCACTGGGTCTGGTTCCCCTAGCAACATGGGGGCTGTATGCTCTGGGTTTCGCGTAATGACAAAGGAGTGGGTAGCCGACGCTTGCCCGTCTTGGGCGCTTACCATCACTACGTCTGAGCCGTAAAAGTTGGGCCCAACATAAGCCAACAATTGACTGCCTACCAGCTTAATGCTCAGTTCAGGAGCCGTATAGCTCACCGAATAAGTAAGAACATCTCCGTCGGGGTCGGAAAATACGGTGGCCAAGTCGATAGGGTCCAGGTTAACATTGCCGGGCAGTGTGGTATCTGGTATTGGGTGCACCACGGTAGGAACTTGGTTGAGGCGATCTCTTGATTTGATAGAGAATTCTTCTCCTGACGGAGTAATGTTGGCTTGGAGTTCAAGGAACCCTATGTGAAGAAATAAGCAGGCAAAGAGGAAGCGTTGCATGAAGAATGGACGTTGGTGATAGAATACCACAAAATTGGGACATCATCCGCTGAATTCGCTGGTGGCTTGATAAGCCATAGTTCCTGCTGGATAAATGAAGACTTTTCCTTCCGGGGTATCTTCCAAGATTTCCCTAACCACACCTCTATCCCCTGACCTCCCTATTTTTTCTTAGCTTAGGGCAAGCACACATCAAAACCTATTGCCACATGCAGTCTGGAAGACGCTATACCCTCAGGCAAACCCTGAACTGGGGCAGACGCTTTATCCTACTCTTTTTACTGTACGATACCGTGCCGGTAGTGCTGTACAAAGTACTGGACCTGGGTTGGCTCAGCTTGCCCTGGCAGCCCATCTCGCTGATTGGTATTGCCGTAGCTTTTTACTTGGGGTTCAAGAACAACTCCAGCTACGAACGTATGTGGGAGGCTCGTAAAATCTGGGGGGGTATCGTAAATACTTCGCGCTCCTTTGCGGTGATGGCTCGTGATTTTATTCACAATGAGGGTACCCATGCTCAGGCTACGGACGAAGAGCTGGCTTCCATCCGCAAGCGGCTGGTGCACCGGCACGTGGCTTGGCTACACGCCCTTACCATTCAATTGCGCAAGGTGAAAGATTGGGAGCATAACCGCTCTAACGATAACTTTTTCCGGGACAACTACGGTACCCAGTTTGACAAGCAGCAGTTTGAGAAATTGAAGCCTTATCTGTCAAACGAAGACTATGAATACGTGATGGGCAAGGGCAATCAAGCTTCCCATTTACTCAGTTTACAAAACAAGGACCTAATGGCCCTGAGGTTGAATGGACCGCTAGAGCACTTTCGGCATCTGCAGATGCAAGAGTTGATTACCGAGTGCTACACCCTGCAAGGGAAGTCGGAACGCATCAAGAATTTCCCCTTTCCGCGACAGTATGCTACGGTCAACTTCTTCTTCACCGTGCTATTTGTAGGACTATTGCCACTAGGCATGCTGAATGTATTTGCAGGAGCAGATATCAGTTGGCTGATCTGGTTGTCTATCCCTTTCTCGGTGATCGGTTCCTGGGTATTCTGGACCATGCACATGATCGGAGATTACAGCGAAAACCCCTTTGAGGGCCTCTACAATGACGTGCCCATTAGCTCGATGGCAGTTGGTATCGAGATTGATATTCGCCAAATGCTAGATGAAACGGACCTACCCGAACCCATTCAACCCATAGGGGAGTTCAAAATGCTTCTTTAATTAAATACGCATTCGGTGGCCTGCCGGGCCAGAATACAGAGTTCAGACCATAAGGCATGTAGCTTCTTGCTACTCCTAGCGATAATGTAAAGGTGTGTGCTGGTCAGTGGCGGCTGTCCTTGCCACTCGGCCTATTCTTACCCATCCCTTCCAGGTCATCGACCTGACGGCACCTGCCAGAAGGCATTGGCTTTAAGGCCAGACCTCTCCTTAGCAACAAAAACCCACCCCAAGCCTAATCAAGCCCATACCCGTTACCCTGCTGCTATCGGCCTTTCAATTCCCCTACCTAAAGCAAGAGCAGGCAGGGTCTTTATTAAAATATGTCAATATTCAATTGGATTGAAGGGAGAAGAAGAGGGGTTTGTGTGGTAATACAGTAGTATAGGTGTGGGGATATAGGTGGTGTAAATCTCTCAGGTAGTTCCGTTCAGCTACTTTGCGAGGAGAGGAAGACAGGGATTTGCCGTTGTGCAACTGTTGGCAGAAGATGTTGATGGTTTGGAGGGGATAGCATGGAACAATGCACGAAATCCCCCGCCTTCGGTACCGCCCTTCATACGATCTTCCGATATTATATACTAAAGAGACCAATTACACATCATGATATCTGGAAAACTACTACGCACGGCTGGTATTGCCTTGTTGGCAGTATGGGTTAACGCTCCCCTAAAAGCCCAAAACGAGAAATTCCGCGATCCTTCTGTCCCCACCGTAGAACGGGCCCAAGACCTGGTAAGTCGCCTTACTCTGGAGGAGAAGGTACTGCAGTTGATGAACACCGCTCCAGCCATTGAGCGGCTCAATATTCCGGCGTACGACTGGTGGAACGAAGCCCTTCATGGTGTAGGTCGCTCCGGAGTGGCAACCGTGTTCCCCCAGGCCATCGGCATGGGCGCCACTTTCGATCCGGCACTGATCAAACGCGTGGCCACCGCGGTCTCTGACGAAGCCCGGGCCATGTACAATGCCTCCTCGGCCAAGGGATATGTAAACCGCTACAGTGGCCTCACCTTTTGGACTCCCAATGTCAACATCTTCCGCGATCCACGTTGGGGTAGGGGACAGGAGACCTACGGAGAAGATCCTTATCTAACTTCACAGCTGGGCATCAGCTTTGTACAAGGTCTGCAGGGCGATCACCCCAAGTACTTGAAAACAGCGGCCTGCGCCAAGCACTATGCGGTACACAGTGGCCCCGAACGATTGCGCCATGAGTTCAATGCCCTGGCCTCGCCTAAGGACATGTGGGAGACCTACTTGCCTGCTTTTGAGGCTCTGGTGAAAGCAGATGTTGAGGCGGTCATGTGTGCCTACAACCGCACCAACGACGAGCCCTGCTGCGGAAGCAATTTCCTATTGCAAGAGGTGCTGCGCGACCAATGGGGCTTTGATGGCCACGTGGTGAGCGACTGCTGGGCCATCACTGATTTCTTCTCAGATAACGGCCACGGTACCACCGAAAATGCTGCCCAGGCATCGGCTTTGGCAGTGCAGAGTGGAGTAAACCTGAACTGCGGGAACGAGTTTCCAGCCCTTGTACAGGCCGTAGAAGAGGGACTGATTAAAGAAGAGGAGATTGATGCAGCCTTGGTACAGCTACTCCTCACCCGGTTTGAGTTGGGAGTATTCGATCCTGAAGATGCCAACCCCTACAACGCTATCTCGCAGGACGTAGTCAATAGCCCTGAGCACCGGGCACTGGCTCGTGAAGTAGCTACTAAGTCGCTGGTATTGCTGAAAAACAACGGTGTTTTGCCCCTTAGAAATGATTTGCCCCGGTATTTTGTTACCGGTCCCAATGCTGCCAATATCATGTCATTGGTGGGTAACTATTATGGAGTGAACCCACAAATGACCACCATTACCGAGGGGATTGCCGGGGCCATCTCTCCTGCAAGTCAAATGCAGTACCTGCCCGGCGCTTTACTAGATCGCCCCAATGTGAATCCCATGGACTGGTCCTCAGGTACCGCGAAGGTCTCCGATGTCACCTTCATGGTGATGGGAATCAATGGGTATATAGAGGGTGAAGAAGGTGAGGCCATTGCTTCGGAGCATTTTGGTGATCGGCTCGACTACAACCTGCCTCAAAATCAGATTGATTACCTCCGCAAGCTGAAAGATGGCAACGAAAGTCCCGTAATCGCCATTGTAACGGGCGGTAGTCCCATGAATCTATCGGAGGTACACGAGATTGCCGATGCCGTGCTGCTGGTTTGGTATCCAGGGGAAGAGGGAGGGAATGCCGTAGCCGATGTGGTATTTGGGAAGACCTCACCTTCTGG